>CALKHU010000201.1 GCA_937991555.1 uncultured Caulobacter sp. | reverse complement strand
TGCCGCCGGTCAAGAAGGAAGAACGGGTCGAAACCCCGCTTCCGCCCGTGACCACGGCGCCGACTCCGCCGGCTCCGCCGCGTCCGTCGATCATCACCCAGCCGGACTGGTCCCGCCGTCCGAGCTCGGAGGATCTGGAGCGCTACTACCCCGACCGGGCCCTGCGCCTGGAACGGGAAGGCCGCGCGACCATCTCCTGCAAGGTGAAGGCGAACGGCACGCTGGAAGGCTGCACGGTCGTGTCGGAAGATCCGCCCGACCTGGGCTTCGGCGACGCCACCCTCCGCGCCTCGCGCCTCTTCAAGATGAGGCCGATGAGCAAGGACGGCCAACCGGTGGACGGCGGTACGGTCCGCATTCCGCTGGTGTGGAAGCTGCCGCAGTAACCAACGCCAGACTGGTGAACACCCCGGGGAGCGATCTCCGGGGTGTTTTCTTTTGGGCGGAGAGCGGCTTCAGCCCGCCAGGCCGCGCGCCTTCAGCCAAGCTTCGAGATGGCCGTTGACGGCCTCGGGCGCCTCCTGCTGCACCCAGTGCGACACCCCGGGCAGCCGATGCAGGGTGAAGTCCTTCACATAGGGGCCGTAGCCCTCTGTCAGGCCGACATCGAGGGCGGCGTCCTCCTCGCCCCACACCATCAGGGTCGGGACCCCGATCGGCGGCTGGTCCGCATCACTCCACGGCTTGAGGCCGCCGGCGAAGTTGGCCCGGTACCAGTTGATCATCGCCCGCATGGCGCCGGGCTTGAGGGCGTTGCGGCGATAGACGTCGAGCACCTCGTCCGGGAACCGGGACTTGTCCACGGCCATGTCGCGGAACGCCCGCGCCACGGCTTCGGCCCGGTTGGCGGTCATCATCGCCTCGGGCAGCCACGGGATCTGGAAGAAGAAGACGTACCAGGACTTCTTGAGCTGCCCGCTGCCGGGGCGGCGCATGAAGCTGGTAAACACCGCCGGGTGGGGCACGTTCATGATCACCAGGCCATCGAGGTCGCGAAGCTTCCGCATCGCGAAGACCCAGGCGACGATGGCGCCCCAGTCATGGGCGATGAGCAGCCGCCGCTTCGCGCCGAGGGCGTCGAAGATGGCGGCCACGTCGTCGGTCAGGTTTTCGACCCGGTAGGCGGCCACGTCCCTGGGCCGGCTGCTGTCGCCGTAGCCGCGCAGGTCCGGCGCCACGGCGCGCCAGCCCAGGCTCGCCAGCAGCGGCAGCTGGAAGCGCCAGGAATGGCGGCTTTCGGGGAAGCCGTGCAGGAAGAGAGCCACGTTGTCGCCTTCGCCGGCTTCGTCGATGGTGAAGGACAGGCCGTTGGCCTCGAGGGTGCGGGTGGTGATCCGGGTCATGCGCCGAGCCTGCGTCGCTCTTGCGCGGCGCGCAAGGAGGGCGCTTGATCCGAAGCGCCTCAACGACTAAACCACCCCCCTCGCGAAAGCGCGCCGCCTTAGCTCAGTTGGTTAGAGCGCCAGATTGTGGCTCTGGAGGTCCCCCGTTCGAACCGGGGAGGCGGTACCATCGCAAGGGCCCCCGGGCGGGGCCGGCATCCGGAAACCCTGCTGGTCCCCTGCCGGTGACATCCGGCGGTCAGACGCGCTGGCGCTGGGCGACGGCGGTGACCGTGACCGAGCCGATCGGGCCCTGTTCGTCATGCAGCCAGCATTCGCCGAGGGCGACGCCGTCCCGGGCATGATGCCGCACCAGGTCGAAGCCGATCCACTCGCCGACCGGCGTCCGGTGCAGGTGCGCCGTGAAGTCGCTGTTCACGAAGTCGATGCTGTCCTCGCTGCTGTTGGCCAGCGGGCTGGCGAAGTCGGCGGCCAGCGCCACCCGGACGAACGGCGACAGCGGCTGGCCGCCCACCAGCGGGCGGGTCTCCCGCGCCCAGGCCTGACGCGCGTCGATCGGCGACAGAGCGCCGAGAACGGGCGGGTTGCCGCGGGCTCCCTCCGGCCGGGCCGGGGCCGCCCAGCCGGACCGGTCAGCGCCCGCCGCCGCGGGAATGGGCCGCAGTTCCCAGTGGCGCGTGTCTCCGTCGGCGGCGAGCCTGTCGGGGGAGGGCGCCCGCCAGCCGGGCGTCTGGCGAGTCGGCAGGGCCGGGTTCTCGGTCCGGCGCACGAACTGGCAGCTGGCCAGGGCGACGAGCTCGTTTCCCGCGTACAGCTCGACGGCCGCCAGCCGGGTGCGGCCGCCGTCCTTCACCAGCCGCAGCGACGGCGTGAGCGTCCGGCGGGGCGGCGGACGCAGCAGGTCGACGCAGAAGCGGGTCGGCACGCGGTCGGGCTCCCCGAAGGCGCGCTCCAGCACGAAGCCGAGCAGGCCGCCCACCGGCCGTCCGCTGATCGTCCCGTCCTCCCAGTAGCCGGCGCAGGCGCGCGTCGGCTCGAAGCCCTCCGGGGTCTCGACGAAGAAGGGCGTCCGGCGCGCCAGGTCAGCCATCGGGGGTCCAGTCTGCAAATCGGCGCCCGGCCCGGGCGCAGGCGGCGTCCCTAGGGCCCCGCCGCAACGGAAGGCAACCGCGCGACATCGCCCGTTAACGCCCCATCGGGCAGGGTGCGGCCTGCATCGAAAGGCAGAAGGCTTCGGAGCATGCGGATCAGACCGTCCTCGGCCGGCGCGACGGCGGCGGACTACGCGCGCGAACTGCTCGCCCGCGCCGCCCTTAAGCAGGCGAAGGAAGCCCGGAAGAGCGACGTGGCGACGTCCGCCGCCAAGGTCCGTTCGGGGGCCGCCTTCGAGGCGTCCGAGACCCGCAAGCAACACGCCAAGGCCCGGCTGCAGCAGGTCCGGGAGTGGCTGCAGATCGTCAGGAAGCTCTACGCCCAGAACCCGAAGGCCATGGCCAAGGCCCTGGCCCAGGTGTTCAAGGACCTGAAGGCGGCGGTGCAGGCCTACAAGGACGCGGGCGGGCAGGAGATGGGCGCCGCGGGCGCCGCCGTCGGCGCGGTCCTGTCGTCCTCCAGCCGGCCGCAGGCGCAGACGACCTCGGACGAGGAAGACCCGGGGTCGGGCGGGCCGCCGGCTGCGACCGATGCCGCCACGGTGGCGACGGAGGGCGGGGGCAGCACCGGCGAATCTCTGGCCGCGGGCGGCGCGGCCCTGGCCGCCGCCGAGGGGCGCTCGATCTACGACGCCGTCGTCTCGGAAGTCCGCAAGCAGGTCGGCGAGGACGGACTGGAGTTCCTGAAGGACGTCCGTGGCATGGTCGACGACATCCAGAAGCTGCTGCAGACGGCGCGCGGCCAGGCGGCGATCCGCAAGCGGGACAAGGAGACCGACACGGTCTTCGAAGATGCCGACAAGGCGCTCAAGGACCTGCACAAGGCTATGGCGGACATGGACCGGGAGATTCGCGCGGACGCGCCGGCGGCCGGCCTGAGGCTGTCCATCGCGGCCTGACCGTGGCGGTTGCGCCCCGCCGGCCGCGCGCCTACTACTGGCATAAACTGTGCCAATAAGGGGGCGACATGCTCAGGGGTGTTCTGCGTGTCCTGGTCGGCGTCATCGGCGTTCTCGCGCTGCTGCTCGCCATCCGCATCTGGCTGGGACCGGCGGAGCCGGCGGCGAGGCTCGGACTGCAGGCGGTCGGCGGGCTCGGCCTGTCGACCCTGCGCGCCGATGTCGGCGGCTTCTTCGCCGCCGGCGGACTGTTCGCGCTGATGGGCGCCATCCGCTCCGACGCCCGTCTGCTGACGCCGCCTCTGGTGCTGCTGGCGCTGGCGCTCGCCGGGCGCGTCTTGACCGTCGGGCTCAACGGCTACGCGCCGGAGATGCTTCAGCCGATGGTGGTCGAGGCGGTGCTGGTGACGGTCCTGTTCCTCGCCCGGGGCCAGCTCGCCAAGGCGGCCCGTCCGTGACGGGCGTCTATCGCCTGCACGGCACGCCAGGATCCCTCTACACGGCCAAGGCGCGCTCCTACCTGATCAAGCAGGGCCTTCCGTTCGAGAATGTCGCCGCCGGCGAGCCGTCGTTTCGCGAGACGATCGTCCCGCGGATCGGTCGCTGGATCATCCCGGTCGTCGAGACCCCGTCCGGCGAGCTGTGGCAGGACGGGTCGGAGATCATCGACCGCTTCGAGCGGCTCGGCGGCGTGCGCTGGCCGGCCGTGCCGGAGGACCCCGGACTGGCGACCCTGGCCCGCCTGTTCGAGCTGTTCGGCGGCGAAGGCCTGCTGCGCCCGGCCATGCACTACCGCTGGAACTTCGACGCGGTGAACCAGCCCTTCATCGCCCGCGACTTCGCCGCCGGCCTCGCGCCGCCGGGCGCTTCCGAGGCCGAGGGCCGGGCGATCTTCGACTTCGCGGCCCAGCGCATGCGCAAGGCGATGGCCAGCTTCGGGGTGTCCGACGCCTCCATCCCTGCGATCGAGGCGGCCTACGAAGAGTTCCTCGACCTGTTCGAGGCCCATCTCGCGGTCTCGCCCTACCTGCTCGGCGGGCGGCCGACTGTCGGCGACTACGGCCTGATCGGGCCGCTCTATGCGCACCTCGGGCGGGACCCCCGGCCGGCGGACCTGATGAAGCGGCGCGCCCACCGGGTCTGGCGCTGGGTTGAGCGGATGAATGCGTCCGCCCTGGACGCCGGAGAGTACGCCGACCGGTCCCCCGACCTGTTCGCCGTCGACGCCCTGCCGCCGACGCTGGAGGCCCTGATGGCCTTCATCGCCCGCGATTACCTGCCGGAGGTCCGGGCCATGGTCGCGCAGGCCAACGCCTGGCTCGCGGAGCGTCCCGACCTGCCGGCTGGAACCAACGGCCTGGCCCGGCCGGGGGACCGGGCGATCGGCATGACCCGCTTCGACTGGCGCGGGATTCCGGTGGCGGTCGCGGTGATGCCGTATCGCATCTGGCTGCTGCAGAAGGTCCAGGCGGCGCTGCCGCCGGAGGGCCCGGCGCGGGCGCGGGTCGAGGCGCTGTTCGCGCGGACGGGCCTGTCCGAGCTGCTCAGCCTGCGCACCACCCGGCCGGTCGAGCGACGCGACCAGGTGGAGGTCTGGGGCGAGCCCGTCCTATAGTCGCGGGAAACCGCCGGGGAGGCCGCGCCATGATCGAACGCCAGCTGGACATCGCCACCCGTGACGGGACGTGCGGCGCCTTCATCGTCCATCCCGAGCGGGACGGGCCGCACCCGGTGATCCTGTTCCTGATGGATGCGCCGGCGATCCGCGAGGAACTGCGCGACATGGTCCGGCGACTGGCCAGCGTCGGCTACTATGTGATGCTGCCCAACCTCTACTACCGGGCGGGCGTGGCCGAGCTGTGGCCCTTTCCGATCGAGCCCGAAGCGCTCGAGCGGGCCCGGGAGCGGATGTTCGAGCTCATGGGGTCGCTGTCGATCCCGCTGGTGATGAGCGACTGCCAGGCGATGCTCGACTTCGCCGACGCTGACCCGGCGGCCGACGCGGCGCGGGTGGGGGCGGTCGGCTACTGCATGAGCGGGCCCTATGCGATCAGCACCGCGGCGGCCTTCCCCGACCGGGTGCGCGCGGCCGCCTCGATCCACGGGGTGTCGCTGATGACCGATGCGCCAGACAGTCCGCACCTCGCTGCGCGCGGGCGGGACGCAAGCTTCTACTTCGCCTGCGCCCAGATCGATCGCTGGTTCCCGGAGGAGATGATCCCGAAACTGGCCGCCGACCTGACGGCGCATGGAGTCGACGCCGAGGTCGAAACCTATCCCGCCGTCGAGCACGGCTTCGTCTTCCCGCTGCGCCCGGTCTACGACCGTCCCTCTGCCGAGCGCCACTGGGAACGGCTGCTGGCCCTTTTTCGCCGCCGGCTGGGCTGATCAGGCCGAATCGAACTTGTCGCGCTTGCGCCGGCCCAGCAGCATCCGGGTCTCCAGACGCCCGCGCAGGGCGGCGTAGTAGGCGGACAGGAAGGTCTGGTCCATCTCGTCGGCCGGCTGGGTCCAGCCGATCTTCCGGCGAATCCGGTCGGCGACCGCGGCCATCAGCTTGCGGTCCTGGCGGCGCAGGACGTCCTCGAGCACGTGCAGCTCCTTGACGCCGTAGGCGTCCAGCTGGGCCTGGGTGAAGGCGAAGCGGTCCTGCAGGGCCGGGCGGTCGTCGACGAGGTCGCGCAGCAACGCGACCTTCGGCGCATGGACCACCCAGGTGCCGGCCAGCAGATCGCCGACCCGCAGGTGGTCGCGGTTGAACAGCGGAAAGAGGGCGAACACGCCCGCCCAGATGACGCCGAACAGGTTGGTCCAGCCGTCGACCCCGGACTGGCCGCTGAAGGTCGCCCACGTCAGCATGCTGAGGGGCAGGAACAGCTCGAGCTCCCGCAGGGCGTTGCGGGCCAGGATCGCCTCCGCCGTCAGCCGGCCGCCGTTCCGCGCGGCCACCCGCAGGCCTTGGGACCGCTTGCCCGGCGTCGCCGCCGCGGGCGTCAGTTCCCAAGCGATGAACCAGCCGTTGCGCAGCAGGAACAGGCCGAGGGTGAAGATCACGAACATGAATTCCCCGGCGCTGCCGCCCGCCGCCGAGGCGGCCCCGCCGATGATGAACATCATGACGATCATGGCCCCGACGAGGATCGCCAGGTCGATCAGCAGCGCTGTCAGCCGCTCGCCGGGGCGGGCGATCCGCACCCGCAGGTCGACTCCCTCCGGCGTGATCAGCGCCCGCTCGTCGGCGGCGCGGGACGTGTCGAGCGTGGTCATGCCGGCCTCGGACGGGGGCCGTAGAAGTACAGGCCCCATACAAGGGCCGTGGCGCCGGCGACGGCGAAGCGGACGCCGTCATGGGTGATCAGCTGCCGCCCGAAGCCTTCGAGCAGGCCGGCGAACATCAGCATGATCACCGCGCCGGCCATCACCAGCGCGCCGCGACGGCCCGCCTCGGCGGCGGCCTCGACCCGCGGCCGGTCGCCGGGCGCGATGACCGCCCGGCCGATGTGAAGACCCGCCGCCCCGGCCAGGATCACCGCTGACAGCTCGGTGACGCCGTGGATCAGCAGCCAGCCGGCCACCTCCGTCCCGAGGCCGCGACTGACGAACAGGGCCACGAAGGCGCCGACGGTCAGCCCGTTATAGACGATGAGCAGGGCGGTCGGCAGGCAGAAGGCGAAACCGAGCGCGAAGGCGAAGATGGCGATCTGGGCGTTGTGGGTGAACAGGAACGACGAGAAGGCCGCCAGCCCCTCGCCGGAGTCGTACAGGGTCTTGCGCAGGTCCGCCGTGCTCGCCCCGGGGTCCCGGCCCTGGGCCATCTCGGCGGGCATGAAGGAGTAGAACCAGTCCGGGTCGGACAGGGTGAGGGCGAAGGCCGTCGCCACGCCGACCGCGAACAGCAGCAGCGAGACCAGGGTCTCCCGCCACAGGCCGCGCACGGCGCGCGGCCAGTCGCCCGTGAAGAACCGCGCCAGCCGTTCCAGCGGCGTCGACCGGACGCCATAGACGAACAGGTAGGCGCGCAGGCAAAGGCTCTCGAGATAGCCGGTCGCGCCCTGGTCCAGCGAGATCGAGCGGGCCACCGACAGCGACGACATCGCCGAGCGGTAGAGCACCGGGACTTCGAGCAGTTCGTCGTCGGACAGGCTGTCGACGGACTTGCGCTGGACCTTGCCCAGCAGGCTTTCGAGGCGCCGCCACGAGGCCTCGCGCTCGGTCCGGAAACGATGGCTCTTGAGCTGGATCTGGGCCATGGCGGGTCCTAGAGCAGGTCGCGTCGCTTGAGGTCGAGATAGGCGTTGAGCAGCCGCGGACCGACGCCCTCGACCGGTGCGTCGACGATCAGCGCCCCGACCCGGCGCAGGCGGGTGATGACCAGCTCGCGTTCGCGCAGCAGGGCGGCCGCCGCGACGGACCTGGACACGGCGTCGGGCTCCACGGGCTCGGCCTGGGCGATGGCCTCGAGCTCCTCGTCGCGGAAGACGACGAACAGGAGCAGGTGGCGGCGCGCCAGCCGGCCGGCGTTCTCGATCAGAAGCTCGGCGCTGGTGGGATCGGCGAACTCGGTGAACACGACGATCAGCGAGCGCCGCTCCAGGTCGGCGGCCAGCTGGGTCAGGCCGAGCGTGTAGTTGGTCTCCTCGTCGGAGTAGTCGAGTCCCGCCGCGAGGTGTTCCAGCATCGGGAACGAGCCGACGCCGGCCGCGACGCCGGTCGACAGGCGCGGCCGGGCGTCGAAGCCGAACAGTCCGACCCGGTCGCCGATCTTCAGGCTGACGTAGGCCAGGGTGAGAGCGGCGTTGATGGCCCGGTCGATGCGCGGCAGGCCGGCCAGCGGCTCGCACATGGTCCGGCCGGTGTCGAGCGCGAGCAGGATGTGGTGGTTGCGCTCGGTCCGGTACTCCTTGGCGATCAGCTTCCCGTGGCGGGCCGACTGCTTCCAGTCGACCGTGCGGGGGTCCATGCCTTCTGCGAAGTCGCGCAGGGCGTGGTACTCGGCGCCTTCGCCGGTGTCGATCTGGGCCTTGACCCCGAACATCGCGTCGCGAGCGAACAGGCGCATGGCCTCCCGCTTGACGCCGGCGATGTCGGGGGTGAGCACCGTGCGGCGGTCGAGCGCCTTGCCGTGCTGCGCCCAGACCAGGCCCATCGGTCCCTTCCAGCGCGCCCACGCCCGTTCGAACGCGCCTTCGCCGCGCCGTCGCGGCGTGAGAGTCAGCTGCAGGGCGCCCTCGCGCCCCTCGGTTTCGATGCTCACCCGGTCCGGCGCGACCTGAATCCGCGCGTCGGTTTCGACGGCGAGCTCGACGGTCCGTGGCGCCGCGCCGCCGAACGCGACGCCGAGCGATCCTTCGCCCGTCGCCCCGACGCCGAGCCGGACCGGCGCGACGAGAGTCAGGGACACGCCGCGCCCGGCCCGCCAGGCCAGCAGGGCGTCGACGCCGGCCAGGGCGGCGAGCAGGGCCAGCCAGACCGGCGCCGCCAGCCACAGCTGCGGCGCGGCCACGCCCAAGACGATGGCCGCCGGCGCGCCGAGCGCTGCAACCACAACCGCCCTGAGCGTGGGGTAGATCACCGCGGCGCCTCGACCTGCTCGATCAGGCCGCGCAGGATCTGGTCGACCTTGCGACCCTCGATCTCGGCGGCGGGCGACAGGATCACCCGGTGGCGCAGGGCCGGGAGGGCCAGCGCCTTGACGTCGTCCGGGATCACGTAGTCGCGGCCGTCCAGCACCGCCCTGGCGCGCGCGGCGATGGCCAGCATGGCGGCGCAGCGGGGCGAGGCGCCGGTCTCGATGTCGCCGGTCTCCCGGGTGGCCCGGATCAGTCGCACGACGTAGTCGGCGATGTCGTCGGTCAGACGCACCGCCGAGACCGTCTTCGCCGCCGCATCGAGCTGCGCCGCGTCGACCGCCGTTTCGACGCCCAGCCCGGCGATGTCAGGAAGGCCGGCGGATCCGCCGTGAAGCAACACGATCGCCTTCTCTTCCTCGGGCGAAGGATAGGAAAGAACCTGCTTGAACAGGAACCGGTCCAGCTGCGCCTCGGGCAGGGGGTAGGTTCCCTGCTGCTCGATCGGGTTTTGCGTGGCGACCACCATGAAGCGGTCGCCCAGCGGGTGCCGCTTGCCGTCGAGGGTGACGAACCGCTCCTGCATGGCTTCCAGCAGGGCCGCCTGGGTCTTGGGCGGCGTCCGGTTGATCTCGTCGGCCAGCAGCAGGTCGCAGAAGATCGGCCCCTTGGTCAGGGTGAAGCTGCTGGTCTGGAAGTTGAACAGGTTGGCGCCGATGATGTCGCCGGGCATCAGGTCCGGCGTGAACTGCACGCGGCCGAACCGGATGCCGAGCGTGCCGGCGAAGCTCTGGGCGAGAAAGGTCTTCGCCGTCCCCGGCGGCCCCTCGAGCAGGACATGGCCGCCGGCGAACAGGGCGATCAGCATCAGGTCGACGGTGTCGGCCTGACCCACAACGGCCTTGCCGATCTCCGCCCGGACGCGATCGGCGATCGTCCTCACCTCAGCGACTTGCACGCGTCATCTCCAGTCTCCAGTCATAAAGCTTGCGGGCCACCGCCATCAGGTCGGCGAGATTGCCCGCCCCGCGGGCCGCCCTCGCCAGGTCAGTGAAGGCGCCGGCCCCGCGCTGCGCGCTGAGCCGGTCGAGAAAGGCGTCCAGCTGGTCCGGATCCAGCTGTCTCGGCGCGCCGACCGCCCGGGCCGCGAGCTCGCGGCACAGGCGCGCATAGCCGTCGGCCATCCGGTGTTCCCGGCGGGCCATCCGGATAAGACCGGCGGTGTTCTCGACCAGGGCTTCCTTGCCCATGGCGTAGGGCGGCCGGGCGCGGCGGGTCGGGCCGAACCGGACGGCTGCGGCCATTCCGGCGAGCAGGGCGGCGGCCACTGCGCACAGCGTGCCTCCAAGGAACGGCGGCTCAAGCGCCAGGGCGAAGACGTTCCGCGATCGCTTGAAGCCGTGCAGGCTGACATCGAAGATGATCGGTCCCGCTGGCCGGGCGCGCGCGACGATGGCGTCGGCGACGCGGGCGGTGGCCAGGCTCTTCAGGCCCATGGTGTTGAGCAGGTCGGGATCGGAGAGGATGTAGACGGTGCTGTCGCGGTTGCGCGCCAGCAGGACGCCGCCGGTCTCGTCGGTCAACACCGGCTCAAGATCGCCGGAGGCGATCGTCTGCAGACGATCGACCGGACCGGCGCGCAGGCGTTCGCCGTGGTCGAAGGCGACCAGGGGACTGCTGACGCCGTCCCGGCGGCTGATTCTGGCGCGCTTCGTCCAGGCCTGCAGCGCGCCGCTCTCCTCGAGCATCGCCGGGGCGATGGGCTTGGCCATCGCGACCCAGCCCCGTCGGGCGGGGTGCGGCGAAGAATGCCACTTGGGCAGCACGACCAGCCGCACGCCGCCGAACGGCGTCGACCGTATCGCCTCGGCGTCGTGATAGGGCGACGGAGTCATCACCAGCAGGCCCCGGGTCCGTGACGCAGGACCGTCGCCGCGGCTGACGACCACGGGCTCGCCTTCCGCGCGCAGCAGTTTAACCACCCCGGCAAAGCCGACTCCGCTCTTCGACAGGGCATGCCCGCCGCCGTCATCGCCGCTGCGGAGGCTGGGCGCGTAGACGCTCAGCACCGCCAGGGCAGCGAAGGCCAGGACCCCGACGAGGATCATGATCAGGACCGTCCGACCCCGGAACAGCGCCTGCCGGCGGGCTTCGCGGCTCATGCGCCGCCGCCCAGGGCGAAGGTCTCGTAGGCGGCCCGGCAGGTCCGCCAGCCGTCAGGTCCGACGGCGCGCCCGCCGAAGAAGCTGCGTTCCACGATCTGGGCGATCGCCCCGAAGGCGCTGCGTGCGGCGTCGGGCAGGACCTCCAGCGCAGCGATGTCGCGGCTGGTCAGCGCCGGCCGGACGACCCCCGGACGCTGGTCACGGATGTCCTGCACGCCCCGCAGCAGCAGAAGGTGGGCGGCTTCGTCGAAGCGGCCGTCCGCGGCCAGGGCGTCGGCGTCCGCCAATAGCACCCGGGCCTGCTGCGCCGTCGGCCGCCAGTCCGGCTCGGGGCCGAGGGCCGGGCCCCGGCCGGGGCGCTCGCCGAACCGGACTCCGAGGACGTTTCGCGCGATGACGTAGAGGATGCCGATCACGGCGAGCGCCACGAGGCTCCAGAACAGGATCTGCAACCCCGGTCCGAGCGCCAGCAGGGCCTCCGCCAGCCCGCCCGCCCACTTCGGCGGCTCGGTCGGCCGATAGCGCTCGACGTCGAACTGCAGGGTCCGGTCCTGCAGCAGTTCGCGGTGGGCGTCCGCGAGGTCCCCCGCGCCCAAGCCGTCCGCACTGCTCGACTGTTGTCGCCCCATCCGACGCCTGCATACACGCGCGCGCGGCGGCGGCACAATCGACGCTTGCGCCGGGCGGCGCCGTTTTTCCGTCGCCGGACGCCTTCCAAACAGTTGTTCGTCTGCTAGCCTTTCCGGGAAGCAGGGGAGACGCGCATGATCGACAATCGCCTTACGCGGATGCTGGGCGTCCAGTATCCCATCGTCCAGGCCCCGATGGGCTGGATCGCCCGCGCTCAGCTGGCCTCGGCGGTGTCGAACGCTGGCGGGCTGGGGATCATCGAGACGTCGTCCGGCCGGCTCGACGAGGTGCGCGAGGAAATCCGCAAGATGCGGGGCCTCACCGACAAGCCCTTCGGCGTCAACATCGCCCAGGCCTTTGTCCGCGATCCGGATATCGTCCAGTTCGTGATCGACCAGGGCGTGAAGTTCGTCACCACCTCCGCCGGCGACCCGCGCAAGTACTGCGAGGCGCTGAAGGGCGCGGGACTGACGGTCTTCCACGTCGTGCCGTCGCTGCAGGCGGCGCTCAAGGCCGTCGAGGCCGGCGTCGACGGGCTTGTGGTCGAGGGCGGAGAAGGGGGCGGCTTCAAGAACCCGCGCGAGGTCGCGACCATGGTCCTGTTGCCGCTGGTCGCCAGCAAGGTCGATGTGCCGATCATCGCGGCCGGTGGAATGCTCGACGGCCGCACCATGGCCGCCGCCTTCGCGCTGGGCGCCGAGGGCGTCCAGATGGGCACCCGGATGGTCAGCGCGGCCGAGTCGCCGGTGCATGACAACTGGAAGAACGCCATCCTGGCCGCGGCTGAGACCGACACCGTGTTCCTCAACCGCCATGGGCCCGGCCCGGCCCTGCGCGCCCTGCGCACAGAAAAGACGACCCGGATGGAACTGGAGCCGCCGCCGGAGGGCGCGATGAAGGAGTTCGGCAATGCGCTCGACCTCTACTTCGGCGGCGACATGGAAGCCTCGATCGCGCTCTCCGGGCAGGTCGCCGGCCGCATCGACAGCGTGCGCCCCGTCGCCGACATCATTCGCGACACGGTCGAGGAGTTCCGGGCGGTGACGGCGGAGCTGGGGAAGACGTACGGCGGGTAGCAGGGGACTGCTTGGCGAAGCATGGCTGTCCCCCCGATGCCGGTTGAAGCTGTTGCAGGGA
>CALKHU010000200.1 GCA_937991555.1 uncultured Caulobacter sp. | reverse complement strand
CCTGCTGTGGTCCGGCGCCTGCGCCCAGATCGCCGCCTTCGCCGACGGAGCCGGGCCGGTGCGCGAAGCGCTGCTAATGATCGCTGTCGCCGGCGCGGTCGCCTGCTTCTTCTTCACCGCCCCGGTGCTGCCGGCGCTGCTGATCGTCGGTCCGGCGGCCGCGGCCTGGCCCCTGTTCGCGCTGTTCAGCCGCCCCGAGAGCCGGCCCGAGGCCGTCCTGGCCTGGGGCGCGGTGGCGCTGACCATGGCGCTGTGCCTGATCCTCAACCGCCTGCTGCGCGGCCAGTTCGCCCTCGCCGCCGAACGGGAGGCCTTGATCGCCGAACGGGCGGCCTCGCTCGAGAAGGCCGAAAAGCTGGCCCGGTCGAAGTCCGACATCGTCGCCACGCTCAGCCACGAGATCCGCAACGGCCTCACCGGCGTCACCCATGTGCTGGCCGCGGCCGTCGGCCAGGGCGGGCGGGCGGCGCCCTCCCGCGAGCAGCTGGCCGCCGCCCTCGATGCGGCCAATGACCTTGTCTCCGTCCTCAATGCGACCCTGGACTCCGAGACGGCCGGGGCCGGGCGGCTGAGCCTGGACCGCGAGCCGTTCGATCCGGTCCGCCTCACCCGGGACCTGGTGCTCCTCAACCGCCCCCATGCGGCGGCCAAGGGCGTCGAACTCGCCCTCCATGTCGCACCCGAGCTCGAGAGCAGCACGCGCGGCGCGGTGGTCGCAGACGCCACGCGCACCCGACAGGTCCTGTCGAACCTGATCGGCAATGCGGTCAAATACACGGTGCGCGGCCGCATCGAGGCGCGTATCGAGCTGCGCGACGACCGTGTCGCGATCGCGGTGGCCGACACCGGTCCGGGCCTGTCGGCGGAGGAGCTGGCCCAGGCCTTCGAACCGTTCCGCCGCATCGAGCGCACCGGCGCCGGGGTGCCGGGCGCGGGGCTGGGCCTGTCCCTCGCCCGGCAGCTGGCGGCTCTGATGGACGGCGCCCTGCACGGCCAGAGCGCCCTGGGCGTCGGCAGTTGCTTCACCCTCGAACTGCCGTGGACCCCCGACGCCGAGGTCGAGCCGGAGGACTCCGCCGACGCCGCCCTGGTCGTCCCGACCACGACCTCCGGCCGGCCGCTGCGCGTGCTGGTGGCCGAGGACGACGCCCTGAACGCCGCCATGCTGCGCGCCATCCTCGAGCAGCTCGGCCACCAGGTGGTGCACGCCCACAACGGCAAGCGCGCCTTCGAGCTGGCCCGGCTGGCCGAGTTCGACCTTCTGATGCTCGACGGGCGCATGCCGCACCTCGACGGCCCGCAGACCGCGGCCGCGATCCGCGCGCTCGACGGCCCCATCGCCAACGCCCCGATCATCGCCGTCATCGGCGGCGACGCCGACGAGGCGCGGGAATGCCTCGACGCCGGCGCCGACACGGTGCTGCGCAAGCCGGTCACGGTGGCGGGCGTCGCCCGCGCGGTGGCTGACGCAGCGGCCCGGTCCCGCGCCGAAAACCTGGCGGCCCGTTCCGCAGCGTAAGGACCTTTCGCCCGCCCGGCCGCCCCGCCATGATGCCCGCCGTGATCGGATGAGCGGGAGGAACCGGGCGTGCTGAAGGGCCTGAAAGTCGTCGAGCTGGCCACCTACATCGCCGCGCCGGGCGCGGGCGGGATCCTCGCCGACTGGGGCGCGGACGTGGTCAAGATCGAACCGCCCCGCGGCGACCCGATGCGGAAGTTCTTCGACGGGCTGACGATCGGCGAGTACGGCAATCCGGTGTTCGAACTCGACAACCGCGGCAAGCGCGGCGTGGTCTTCGACACCTCGACGCCGGACGGACGGGCGGCGGCGCTGAAGCTGATCGCCGGCGCCGACGTGTTCCTCACCAACGTGCGGCCGGGCGCGCTCAAGCGGGCCGGCCTCGACTGGGACAGCCTGCACCAGGCCTTCCCCGGGCTGATCTACTGCAGCCTGACCGGCTACGGCCTGCGCGGCCCGGACGCGGACCGGGCGGGCATGGACGTGGCGGCCTTCTGGTCCCGCTCGGGCGTCGGCGCGATCACCGCGCCGAAGGGTGTCGAGCCGTTTCCCATCCGCACGGCGATGGGCGACCACATCACCTCCCTGGCCACGGTGTCGGCGATCCTCGCCGCCGTCTACGAGCGCAACGCCACGGGCGTCGGCCGACTGGTGGAGACGTCGCTGCTGCGCACAGGCGTCTATTCGATCGGTTCGGACATGGCGATCCAGCTCCGTTTCGGGAAGCTGGCCTCGACCCGGCCGAGGCATCAGGCGGTGCAGCCGCTGGCCAACTTCTTCAGGACTTCGGACGACCGCTGGATCTGCCTGCTGGTTCGCACAGGCGACACCGACTGGCCGCAGATCGCCGCGGCCGCGGGCCGGCCCGACCTCGTCGAAGACGAGCGTTTCGCCACGCCCCGCGCGCGGCGGCAGAACACCGAGGCGCTGGTCACCGCCCTCGACGACGCTTTCGGCGCCATGACCTATGCGCAGGCCGCCGCCCGTCTCGACGAGCAGGACGTCACCTGGGCGCCCTATCAGATGCCCCGCGAGCTGGTGGAGGATCCGCAGGCGGAGGCGGCGGGCTGCTTCGTCGACACGCCGGACGGCAAGGGCGGGGCGCGACGGGCGCCCGCCTCCCCGGCGCGCTTCGAAGGCTATGACGACAGCCCCAGAGGCCCGGCTCCGGACCTCGGCCAGCATACGGCCCAGGTGCTCGCCGAACTGGGCTACAGCGAGACCGAGATCGCGGCGCTGAAGGCGGCGGGCGCCGTCGCCTAGCGGTCCTTGCGGGCGTCGGACAGCACGCGGAGCATTTCCGACGTCAGCAGGGCCGAGCCGACGCTTCGGCCGCCGCCGGGCTGACCGAATCCGGCGTCCGACTCCTGGGGCCCGCGCAGGATGAAGGCGACCAGCGCCTCCTGCTGGGCCTTGGCCGTCCGGTCGGCGCCG
>CALKHU010000199.1 GCA_937991555.1 uncultured Caulobacter sp. | reverse complement strand
CTCATGCCGGCCACGACATGGCGACCCCGGCGCAGCCACAGGCCGCTCCGCCGGGCGATCCGCACGCCGGGCACGCCATGCCCGGGACGCCGGCTCCCGCCGCGGCGGACCCCCATGCCGGTCACGACATGGGCGACATGGCCATGCTGCCGGACACGCCGACCAGCGCCGACAACCCGGGCCGGCCGCCGGAGGACCCGGCGCCCCCGGCCGCGGCGGGCGGTCCGGCGCACGCGGCGGACCTCCTCTTCGACCCGGCTGAGATGGCGGCGGCCCGGGAGCAGATGCGCCTGGAGAACGGAGACGTCCGCACCACGGCGGTGTTCTTCGATCGACTCGAGGCGAGCCTCGGCGACGGCGAGGAAGGATTCGCCTGGGACGCCCAGGGCTGGACCGGCGGCGACATCAACCGCTTCTGGTGGAAGTCGGAAGGGGAGGGCGAGTTCGGCGGCGAGGTCGAGGAGGCGGAGGTGCAGGCGCTCTACAGCCGCGCCGTCGCGCCCTTCTGGGATGTCCAGGCGGGCCTGCGCCAGACCTGGCGGCCGGACGCGGACCGGACCGACCTGGTGATCGGCGTCCAGGGCTTGGCGCCCCACTGGTTCGAGGTCGACGCCGCCGTGTTCCTGTCCAACGAGGGCGAGCTCACCGCCGCAGCCGAGGCCGAGTACGACCAGCGCATCACCAATCGCTGGATCCTGCAGCCGCGCGCCGAGGCGCATCTCTCGGCCGAGGACATCCCCGAGCTGTCGATCGGTTCGGGTTTGACCTCGGTGGAGCTCGGCGCGCGCCTGCGCTACGAGATCCGCAAGGAGTTCGCGCCCTATGTCGGCGTGGAATGGACGAAACGCTTCGGCCGCACGGCCGACTACCTCGAGGCCGCCGGACGAGACACCGAGGAGACCCGGATCGTCGTCGGCCTGAGAGTCTGGTTCTAGATCGCGAAAGGACTGTAGATGAAACCCGCCTTCCTGGCACCGCTGGCCGTCGCCGTGGCCCTGGCCGCCTGCCAACCGGCCGCCGAAACCCCGCCGACGCAAGAGGCCGAGCCGGCTACGGCCGCGCCGCCCGCGACCCCTGCGCCCGAGACTGCGGCGCCCGCCGACCCCGCCGTCGAGCCCGCCGACCCCGCCGTCGAGCCCGCCGCGCCCGCGCCGAAAGCCACGCCGCAGCCGCGGCGACCGGCGCCCACCCCTCCGCCGGCGACGGAGCCGGCCCCGACCGACCCTCATGCCGGCCACGACATGAACGACATGCCGCGGGACATGCCCGGCATGGAATCCCCAAAGACCTAAGGAACCGCCCTCATGCGCAAGCTGCTTCTTCCCGTCTTCTTCGCCCTTTCCGCCCTGACCCTGGGCGGCGTCGCCCAGGCCCAGACTGACCCCCACGCCGGGCACCACCCCGCTGCCGGGGCCGCCGCCCAGGCCGCCGAGGTCCGCACGACCCCGGCGGACGGCTGGATGGGCTCGACCGCTCCGACCGCCTTCAGCATTACCTTCCCGCATCCGATGCGGCTGACCGCCGTGAGCCTGAAGAGCGGCGAGGCCGCCCCGGCGGCGATCGCCGTGACCGACGCCGCCCCGAGCACCGCCGTCAGCGTGCCGTTGCCGGCGCCGGCCAAGGGCAACCATGTGCTGACCTGGTCGGCCCAGGGCGTCGACGGCCACGTCATGAACGGCGTCGTCCGCTTCATGGTCCACTGATCGCGGATCGCCGGCGGCGGCGCCGACGGATGCCGCCGCCGTACCGGCGGCAGGGAGAGGCCGACCTGTGGTCTTCTGTCGCAGCGGCCATTTCGAGGCCGCGAGGACGAGGGGCGGGGGATCGCGGCGCGTAATGCCAGGTCGCCCGCACTTCCGGGCAAGGCATTGATGCGCCTCCGTATTTGTCCGTAGTGCTGTTCTATTTCTTTGACTCCGAAATGGAAGACGCGCCAACTCCGACCATGTGGACGCTTCTGCGAGCCCTCGTCGTCGCCCTCGCCCTGACCGGTCTTGTCGGCCAGTCCGGCGCCTATGCGATGCCGCCGGCGTCCCACGTCCAGGCCGCCGGGGTGATGACCGATTGCGCGGACATGCCGGGCATGGCCGATCCTGATCCCTCAGGGCCCGACCAGCCGTGCCCGGACCTGACCCCGGCCTGTATGGTCAAGATGGGATGCGCCGCGCCGGTCGCGGTGCTGCCCGCGGCGGTCGGGACGCCCGTCCCCGCCGTCGCCATGGTGCGCCTGCCGGCGGACCTGCAACGGAGCCCCGACGAGGTTCAGGTCGCCGGGATTCTCAGGCCGCCCAGACCTCGGGTCTAGGCCTCTTCGCGTTCGCCCGGGGTCCGCCCGGGCCCCGAAACGGCGCCCTCGCGCCCCCACCACGGATTTCCCATGTCTGCTCTCTCATGCCGGAGGGCGCGCGCCGACGGGCGCGACCCTTCCCGTATCCCGGACCCGGCCGTGCGGCGCCGAGCCGCCGTCGCCGCCGTCCTCGCCTTAACGTTCGCCACCCCAACCCTGGCCGGGCCGCTTACCTACGGCCAGGCGCTCGAGCGCGCTTCCGGCGATGCGCCGGACGTCCGCGCCCGCGATCTGGCGGTCGACGCCGCCCGCGCCGCCGCGCCAGCGGCCGGGCAACTGCCCGATCCCGAGCTCTCCGTCGCGGTCGAGAATCTTCCGATCTCCGGTCCCATGGCCGGATCTTTCGGCCGGGACGAGATGACCATGGTCAGGGTCGGCGTCATGCAAGCCGTGCCGAGCGGCGCGCGCCGACGCGCCGAGCGCGCGGTCGCCGTCGCCGACATCGGCGTGGCCGAGACGCAGTCTCAGGTCACCCGTCGCGAGGTCCGGGTCGCGGCGGCCCTGGCCTGGGTCGACCTCTACTACGCCCAGCGACGGCGCGAGGCCCTGGACGAAGTGCTGGCGGCCCTCGAACCGCTCTGGGACGCCGCGCCCGCGGCGGTCGCCTCAGGCCAGGATCGGCCGGCGGGCGCCCTGTCGCCCATCCGCCTGAAGGCCGCCCTGGAGGATCGGCGCAGCGCCCTGGTCGCGGCCGAGGCGCGCGCCCGGGCCGACCTCGTCCGCTGGACCGGCGAGCCCGATCCGCAGGCGGACGGTCCGCCGCCCGAGCCGGCGCTCGACGAGGCGAGCCTCCGCGCCAGCCTGGACCGGGTCCCGGCCCTTCGCGTATGGGCCGCAGCCGCGGACCGCGCCGACGCCGACACCGATCTCGCCCGGGCGGGGCGCCAACCGGACTGGAGCTTCGAACTCGCCTATGGCCGCCGCGATCCGATGTATGGCGACATGGTCTCGGTGGGGGCTCGGGTCAGCCTGCCGCTGTTCGCGGACCGCCGCCAGGATCCGGTGATCGCGGCGCGCTCGGCCGACGCGCGGCGGGTCCGCATCGAACGCGAGGCGGCGGCTCGCGCCCTGCGCGCCGCCCTGGAGGCGGACCTCGCCGAGCACCGGATGCACCACGAACAGTGGCGACGGGCCCGCGACGTGCTGCTGCCGGCGGCGCGCGACCGCGCCTCGCTCGAGACCGCCAGCTACGGCGCAGGAAGGGCCGGACTGGCGGACGTCATCGACGCCTTCACCGGGCTCGCCGACGCCCGTCTCGAAACCTTGGACCGCGAGGCGCTGGTCGTCCGCGAGGCGGTCCGCATCTCGCTCACCTACGGGGAGGACCCCCAATGACCCGCATTGCCCAGAACCGGTCGAGGCTCGCCCTCGGCGCGGCCGGCCTGCTAATCCTCGGCGCCGCCGTCGGCGTGGCCGTGGTCCGCGTCCTGCCGGCCGGCGAGACGTCCCCGGCGGCCCAGGCGCCCGAGCGACGCGTGCTCTACTGGTACGACCCTATGGCTCCGGACCGGCATTTCGACGCGCCGGGCAAGTCGCCGTTCATGGACATGCCCCTGGTCCCCCGCTACGCCGACGAGGCGGAGGCCGGGCAGCAGGCCGGCGTGCGGATCGATCCGGCCCTGACCCAGGCCCTGGGCGCGCGCTACGCCGTCGTCCAGCGGGGCGTCCTGGCCGGTGATCTGACCGTTCCGGCGGTCGTCGACTTCAACCAGCGCGACGTCGCCGTGGTCCAGGCGCGGGCGGGCGGTTTCGTGCAGCGGGTCTACGGGCGGGCGCCGGGGGACGTGATCGCCGCCGGCGCGCCGCTGGCCGACCTGCTGGTCCCCGAATGGGGCGGCGCCCAGGCCGAATACCTTGCCGTGCGAAGCGCCGGCGACGAGCGCCTGGCCCAGGCCGCCCGCCAGCGTCTGCTGTTGCTGGGCATGCCCGAGGCCCTTGTCTCGGCGGTGGAGCGCAGCGGTCGCCCGCGCACCACGGTGACGGTGACCAGCCCGTCCGGCGGCGTGATCCGCACACTCAGCGTGCGGGCCGGCATGACCGTCGCCCAGGGGCAGACCCTGGCCGAGGTGAACGGCCTGTCGACCGTCTGGGTGAACGCCGCCGTCCCGGAAGCGCAGGCCTCGCGGCTGCGTGTCGGCCAGGCGGTGGAAGTCGCCTTCGCCGGCTTCCCCGGCGAGCGCTTCAGCGGTCGGCTCGGCGCCCTGCTGCCGGAGGTGTCCGGCGACAGCCGCACCCTGACCGCCCGGGTGGAACTCGCCAACCGCGGCGGGCGGCTGCGGCCCGGCATGTTCGGGCAGGTCGTCTTCGGCGGCGGAACCGAGGAGACCCTGCTGGTCCCGTCCGAAGCGGTGATCCGCACCGGAACCCGGACGCTGGTCATGCTGGCGGAAGCGGACGGCCGCTACCGCGCCGCCGAGGTTCGCATCGGCCGCGAGGCCGGCGGGCAGACCCAGATCCTGCAGGGCCTCGCCGAGGACGAGCGGGTGGTCGCCTCCGGCCAGTTCCTCATCGACTCCGAGGCCAGCCTGAGCGGCGTCGCGGTTCGTCCGCTGTCCGGAAGCCCGGCGCCCCCGCGTCCGGCCCAGGCGTCCGGCCACGCCGGGCACGGGGGAGCGCACTGATGATCGCCGCCCTTATTCGCCTGTCGGTACGCGCCCGCGTCCTGGTGCTGATCCTGGCGGCCGCGCTGTTCGCCGCCGGCCTGGTGGCGGTTCGCGGCACGCCGGTGGACGCCTTGCCGGACCTCTCCGACGTCCAGGTGGTGATCCGCACGCCGTACCCCGGCCAAGCTCCGCAGATCGTGGAGAACCAGGTCACCTATCCGCTGGCGACCACCATGATGTCAGTGCCCGGAGCCAGGACCGTGCGCGGCTATTCCTTCTTTGGGGACAGCTTCGTCTATGTCCTGTTCGAGGACGGGACCGACCTCT
>CALKHU010000198.1 GCA_937991555.1 uncultured Caulobacter sp. | reverse complement strand
CACCCCCGCCGAGGTCTTCTCCAGGGTGTTGCACTTCGAACGAGAGTCCACATCCTCGCTTCCGCGAGGATGAGCGGGGAGGAGTAGGGTGTAGCGTCGGCAAAGGGTGGGTAGCCGACGTTGGCTTTGAGCCTCAGCCACCTTCCTTATGTAGCTCTGCTAGGCGATCCACGTTCAGTCCGTACCGTTGGCCAGCATGGATGAGGGCAGTCAAAGCCACATCCCTGTAGACGGACGCCATCTGCTCGGCGGATCGGTGCAACAGCCGATTTGTGTCGATCTCGATCGCTAAGGGGAGTTCGCCATCGTCTCGGCAGATAGCTTCATAGTGTGGCTCGGCTTCGTCCTTGAGGCCGTATCTGATCGTCAGGCCGACCCATCGGAAAGGGGCACCTTCCAGGTAGCCAGACGAGATCAACTCGCTCTCGATCTCATCGCGGGCCGTACTAGCGGCAACAGCATTTCCTCGTGCCGGTATTCTAGCCTTGACCAAGGCCACGCCGCTTAAGACCAGTTTTCGATCGTGAGCCATGGAGCCTCCCCGTTTGGCAACCTAGCTTGTGTTGCGGCCTCCGGAAATCGGACAATCCGAACGTCCGCAACGGGTCGATAGGGGACACTCCGCCCCGCCATGTCTAACCCCCCACAAACAGCTCCCGGCTCGGGCACAGGTCGCTGACCTTGCACTCCAGACACTTCGGCTTCCGCGCCACGCACACGTACCGCCCGTGCAGGATCAGCCAGTGGTGGGCTCGCGTCAGGTACGGCTCCGGCACGATGGCCATCAGGTCCTGCTCGACCTTGTCCGGGGTCTTGCCGCTGCTCAGCTTCAGCCGGTGCGAGACGCGGAAGACGTGGGTGTCGACGGCGATGGCCGGTTCGATGTCGAGCTCGTTCAGGACCACGCTGGCGGTCTTGCGGCCGACGCCGGGCAGGGCCTCGAGGTCAGCGCGGTTCAGGGGGACCTGGCCGCCGTGCTGCTTGAGGATGATCTCCGACAGGGCGATGACGTTCTTCGCCTTGTTCCGGTAGAGGCCGATCGAGTTGATGTAGGGGATCAGCCCCTCGACCCCCAGCGCGGCCATCTTCTCCGGCGTGTCGGCGACCGGAAACAGCTTCGCGGTCGCCTTGTTGACCCCGACGTCCGTCGCCTGGGCCGACAGCGCCACGGCGACCACCAGGGTGAAGGGGTTGGTGAAGTTCAGCTCGGTCTTCGGATTGTCGCTGAGCGTCGAAAAGCGCTCGAACAGGGCGTCGACGCGGGCGCGTTCCTTCGGCGAGAGGCGCGTCTTGCGGGCCGGGGTCTTCATCGGCCGGACCATGGCCTGCGCCGCCGCGCTCGCCAAGCCGGCGGGACGGCCCTATTTTCCGCGCCATGGCCGAGCGGCTCTACATGGACGCGGAAATCCGCCAGAACGCCTCCCTGAGCCCGCTGGGATTCAGGATCGTCCTCGGCGTGGTCGTGGCGGCGTCCACCCTGTTCTCGATCTTCTTCTTCGTCATCGGCGCCTGGCCGGCGCCGCTGTTCCTCGGGCTCGACGTGCTGGCCATCTGGCTGGCCTTCCGGGCCAGCTTCCGGGCGGCGGCGCGCAAGGAGCGGGTGCGGGTCAGCGCCGACCAGGTCGTCGTGTGGCTGGAGTCGGAAACCGGCCGGCGCACGGTCTGGACCTCGCCGACCGCCTTCACCGGCCTCGATGTCGAAGCCTTCGGCCAGGACGACACCAAGGTGGCGCTGCGCATGCGCCGCCGCCGCTATCTGGTCGGCCGGGCGCTGAGCCCCGGGGAGCGCGCCGATCTCGGCCGGGCCCTGGACGGCGCCATCCGTGCCGCCCGCGCCGAGCGCTACGCCTCGTGACCGCAAGAACCGGGTGGAGACGCCGCCGCCGGTGCCCCATCCTCGCCGCATGGCCTACGACACCAGCATGACCCCGCCGTCCGCCGACATCGTCAGCCTCGAGACGCGCGCCCGCGACTACGACCGCATGGAGAAGGCGCTCAAGTGGCTGGCCGACCGCTGGCAGGACCATCCCTCGCTCGACGAGGCGGCCGAGGCCGCCGGGCTGTCGCCGTTCCACTTCCAGCGCATCTTCACCCGCTGGGCCGGGGTCAGCCCCAAGACCTTCGTCGGCGCCATCGCCCATGCCGAGGCGCGGCGCAGCCTGGAGCAGGGCGCCAGCGTGCTCGACGCCGCCTATGACGCCGGTCTGTCCGGGCCCTCGCGGCTGCACGACCTGTTCATCGCCCAGGAGGCGGTCACGCCGGGCGACGCGCGCCGGCGGGGCGAGGGGCTGACACTGCGCTGGGGGCTGGCGCCGACGCCGTTCGGGCGGGGACTGTTCGTGGTCGCGCCGCGCGGGCTGGCGGGGCTGGGCTTCGTCGACGCCGCGGGCGAGGACGCCGCCCTCGCCGACATGCGCCGCCGCTTCCCGGCCGCCGACTGGGTGCGCGATGACGGGGCCGCGGCCGCGATGGCGGTGACGGCCTTCTCGGGCGGATCCGTACCGCTGGTGCTGATCGGCTCGCCCTTCCACGTCCAGGTCTGGAAGGCGCTGCTGCGGATCGCGCCGGGCGAGACGGCGACCTATGCCGACGTCGCCGCCTGGGCCGGCAAGCCGAAGGCGTTCCAGGCGGCCGGCGCAGCGGTGGGGGCCAATCCGGTCAGCCTGCTGATCCCCTGCCACCGCGTGATCGCGCGGGACGGCCGGCTGACGGGGTACCACTGGGGCCTGGCGCGCAAGGCGGCCATGCTGGGCATGGAGGCGGTGGCGCGGGCGGGGTGAGGCCTTGCGTCCTTCGACACGCGCCTTCGGCGCTGCTCAGGATGACGTAGCCGGAAGGCTACCCACCCACGTCGTGCTGAGCAGCCGCGCAGCGGCGTGTCGAAGCACGCACCGCGCTACAGGATGAACCGGCTCAGGTCCGTGTCCGCGGCCAGGGCCCCGACGCGATCCTTCACATAGGCGCCGTCGATGGTCACCGACTGGCCGCCCCTGTCGGACGCCGTGAAGCTGATCTCCTCGACCACCTTCTCCAGCACCGTCTGCAGCCGGCGGGCGCCGATGTTCTCCACCGAGCCGTTCACGGCCACGGCCGCGTCGGCGAGGGCGTCGATGGCGTCCTCGGTGAAGGCCAGGTCGACCTCCTCGGTCTTCAGCAGCGCCTGGTTCTGGCGGATCTGGTTGGCTTTCGGCTTGGTG
>CALKHU010000197.1 GCA_937991555.1 uncultured Caulobacter sp. | reverse complement strand
CGGGGAGGGCGCTCGGCCGGCGACCTTGCGGCGGTGGGATGGAGTTCGAGCGGGGACAGCTGGCAGGGGGTTACTGCCAGGGTCCGGGGAAGCCATGCCAGGCTCCCGCCCGTCGGAGGCGCTCCGGCCAGGCCCGAATACGGCTGCCGGGCGGAAGCTTCCGGATAACGGACTTCGCGGAGCGTGACGGTCTTCCCATTCTCGCACCTTGCACAAACAGACATCCGGGCAAGACCGGAGCGCTCCGCACCACCTCCCCACCTTCACAGGCGAAAACCCCGTGAGGCGGCGAAGCCGTGGACAAGCGGAGGCGCCGCTCCATCTCCGGGTCGGAGACAGGGGGCTTCGATGGGCGGCTACAGCTTTTCCGAAGGTGTGCGCGCGACGGCGCTGGCGCTGATCGGCCAGTACGGGGCGGACGCCTCGACCATCGCCATGATGCGGGCCGCCGAGCTGGCCGCGATGGGCGACGCCGACGGCCTCGCCCAGTGGGACGAGATCATCGCCTTCATCCTGCTGCAGGAAGAGGGCGCGCCGGACGCGCCCCGCCACTGAAGGCCGGTCAGAAGTTGGCGAACAGCCCCGCCACCACCACGCCCTCGGCGCCCGGACCGTCGGAGTCGGCGTAGGTCAGGCTGAAGGTCAGCGGACCGAAGTCCTTCGCCAGGCCGGCGGACCAGTCCAGCTTGCCGTCGGCGAAGGCGCCGTCTTCATGGCCCACCGAGACGTTCACGCTCACCGGCCAGGACTCGGGCGCGTAGTCGCCGGCCAGGCTGAAGTAGCGGTTGTCCTCGTTGCCGGTGTTGTCCTGCTCGGGCACGTACTGGAAGCTGGCCGTGCCGGTGAACGCGCCCCAGGTCTTCGCCGCCGAGACCGGGATCTCCCAGTAGTCGACGTCCACGCCGTCCGGGTAGGTGTAGCGGATCGCGCTGATGTCCCAGTCGATGCCGCCCGCGCTGAAGGCGACGCCGGCGTACAGGTCGAGCTCGATGTCGGCGCCGGCGTAGTCGGCGATGCTCGACCCCCAGACCCCGGCGTAGAAGCCCTGCGGCAGGTTCACGGTCAGCTCGCCCTGGAGCGCCGGCTCCTCGTCGCTCAGCGAATAGCCGCGCTAGCGGTAGTCCGAGACGACGCCGATCGAGCCCTCGAGGCTCACGCCCGACTCCTCCTCGGCCAGCGCCGGCGCGGCCACGCCCAGGGCCGCAATGGCGGCGATCGTCAGAATGCGGATGCTCATGGTCATACCCCCTCTTTTTCCGGGCACCCTGCCGGATCGAGGTTAACAGCTGGCGACCAGCGCAGCTGCGACAGCGCACCACACCCCGGATTCAGCCCCCGTTAGCCTCGCTGTGTTCAAATAAGCCTCCGATATCCGGAGTGATCATGTCCGTTTCGGCGTCATCGACGACACGAAGCCGCCTGCAACGCACGCTGATGCTTGGCGGGCTCGCGGCCGTCGTCGTCCTGGCCGGCGCGCTGGCGGCGATGGTCTACTGGGCCAGGGCGGTCAACGAGCTCACCGCGCGCGAGGAGCGCGCCCTGGTCGAACGGACGCTCGACCGCCGCCTCGAGCGGCTGGGCGAGGATGTCACCTCGGCCACCGTCTGGGACGACGCCTGGACCAACACGGCTGCCCGCTTCGACCCGGACTGGGCGAACGCGAACTATGGCGAATACTACGCCGACTACATGCACCACGACCGGACGGTGCTGTTCGACGCCGCCGGCCGCCTCGCCTACGCCTCGGCCCAGGGCGAAGCGGTCCCGACCGCCTCGGCCGCCGGCTTCGCCCGGGCCGTCGCGCCGCTGCTCGCGGAGGTTCGCGCCGGCGAGAAGACGCTGGCGGAACAGGGCCGGGCGCTGGCCGTCGGCTTCGACGGCAACGTCACCCGCTCCCGGATCATCCAGGGCGACCGGGGCATCTGGCTCGTGGTCGCCTCGACGGTGACGCCAGAGACCGCGGGCCTCAGGACCACTGCCGGGCCCGCCCCGATCGTGGTGTCCGCCCGCAAGGTCGGGGTCGACTTCCTGACCGAACTGAGCCGGGACCTCGGTCTCGCCAACCCGCGGCTCGCCGCGCTCGGTGAGGACCTGGACACGCCGTTCGTGCCGCTGGAGGACGTCTCCGGCGCCGTGGTCGGCCGCCTGACCTGGACTCCGGCGGAGCCCGGGTTCGCCGTGCTCATGCGCGCCGGCCCGCCGTTCCTGGTGGTGCTGCTGGCGGTGCTGGCGGTCGGCGCGGTCCTGTTCTACCGCGTCAGCCGCGGGCTCGGCGCCCTGGCCAACAACGAGGCCCGCCTCGCCCGCACGCTCCGCGACCTGACCGAGGCCCGCGACCAGGCCGAGGCGGCCAGCGTGGCCAAGTCGCAGTTCCTGGCCAACATGAGCCACGAGATCCGCACGCCGCTGAACGGCGTGCTCGGCATGGCCCAGATCATGGCCCGCGGAAACCTGGAACAGGGTCAGCGCGAACGGCTGGAGATCATCCGCGACTCCGGCGCCAACCTGCTGCGCATCCTCAACGACATCCTCGACCTGGCCAAGATCGAGGCCGGCAAGCTGGAGATCGCCCGGGACGACGTCGACCTCCAGTCGGTCGTCTCGGCCGCCGTCGAGCCGTTCCGCGCCGCCGCCCAGGAGAAGGGGCTGGCCTTCGGCCTGCTCGTCGAGCCGGACGTCCAGGGCGTCTGGCGGCTTGATCCGACCCGGGTCAGCCAGATCCTCGGCAACCTGCTGTCAAACGCCGTCAAGTTCACCGCCGCCGGCCACGTCTCGGTGCGCGTCTGGCGCAGCGAGCGCGGTCTGGAGTTCTCGGTGATGGACACCGGGCCCGGCATCCCGCGCGACCGCCTCGGCGACCTTTTCGGCAAGTTCAACCAGCTCGACGCCTCGACGACCCGCCAGTTCGGCGGCACCGGCCTGGGCCTCGCCATCTGCCGGGAGCTGGCGCATCTGATGGAAGGCGACCTGGAGGTCGACAGCCGCCCCGGCCAGGGCAGCTGGTTCACCTTCTGGCTTCCGGCCCGGCCGGCCGCCGCGCCGGTCCGCGCCGTCGCCTGACGGCGTTGACCGCGACGCCGCGCACGGCGTCGCTTCCATGACGCCGCGTCGCCGCGCTACAACAGCAGCGCGATGAGCAAGCCCGAGAGTCCGACCGAACCCTTCAAGCGCGCCCTGGCCCATGCCGCGCGCTCGCTCGCCGAGACGCCCGACCTGGAGGTCGTGTTCTCCGGCGATGGTCCGTCCCTGTCGGGCAACCGGGCGGTGCTGCCGCATCCCCCGCGCGACCTGAACAGCCGCGAGGCCGCCCGCATCCGCGGCCTGGCCGACCAGATGGCGCTGCGGCTGGCGCACCATGATCCCGCCGCCTACGCGAAGGGACGCCCCGGCTCGGTCCAGGCCCAGACCATCTACGAGGCGGTCGAACAGGCGCGGATCGAGGCGATCGGCGCGAACGCGCTCGGCGGCGTCCGCGCCAACCTGACCGCGGTCCTCGAGCAGGCGATCGAGCGCAAGGGCCTGGCCCGGATGCACGACAGGGCCAGCATCCCGATGGCCGACGTCCTGTCCCTGCTGGTCCGCGAACGCCTGACCGGCGACGCGCCGCCAGACGGGGCGCGGGCGGCGGTCGACCTGTTCCGCGAGGAGATCGAGACCAGGGCCGGCGCCGACCTCGACAGGCTCTCGGCCGACATCAACGATCAGGCGGCCTTCCAGAAGACCGTCCGGGCGATCCTCCGCGACCTCGACCTCGGCGACGCCGAGATGGACGCCCAGGAGGACGACCAGGAGCAAGGCGACGAGGACGAGCAGCAGTCCGAGCAGAACGAGAGCGACGACGGCGACGGCGAGGGCCAGTCGCCCGAGGGCGCCTCGATGGAGCAGATGGACGGCGACGACCAGGACGCCCAGGAGGGCGAGCAGGAGCTGGTCGAGGCCGAGGACGACGACGCTGCGGAGATGTCGGACGAGGCCCCGGAGATGGGCGACGGCGCCAAGCCCGCCCGGCCGGACATCAAGGACAGCAACCAGCCCGAGCCGCCCTACAAGGTCTTCACCACCGCCCATGACGAGGTCGTCGGCGCCGAGGAGCTCTGCGACGGCGAGGAGCTGACCCGTCTGCGCGCCTACCTCGACCAGCAGCTGGCCAGCCTGTCGAGCGTGGTCTCGCGTCTGGCCAACAAGCTGCAGCGCCGGCTGATGGCGCAGCAGAACCGCACCTGGTCGTTCGACCTCGAGGAAGGAATGCTCGACGTCGCCCGCCTGCCGCGGGTGATCATCGATCCGACCGCCTCGCTGGCGTTCAAGCAGGAGTCCGACACCGAGTTCCGCGACACGGTGGTCACCATCCTGATCGACAACTCGGGCTCGATGCGCGGCCGGCCGATCATGGTCGCCGCCGTCTGCGCGGACATCCTGGCCCGCACGCTGGAGCGCTGCGCGGTCAAGACCGAGATCCTCGGCTTCACCACCCGCGCCTGGA
>CALKHU010000196.1 GCA_937991555.1 uncultured Caulobacter sp. | reverse complement strand
CGGCCGCGCCAGCCTGTCGGTCGCCCAGCTGCTGCACCTCGGCCAGGGCAGCGTCTTGGAGCTCGACCGCAAGGTCGGCGAGGCGATCGACATCTATGTGAACAACCGCCTGGTGGCGCGCGGCGAAGTCGTCGTCGTCGACGAGCGCCTCGGCGTGACCATGACCGAAATCATCAAGGACGGCGACACGGCGGGCTGAACGCCCGGCGCGTAACGAAGGAGATTACCGATGCGGCTTCTGGTCGTCGGACGATTGAACGGACAGCTCTCGGTCGCCGTGAAGATGGCGATGAGCGCCGGCGCCAAGGTCGCGCATGTCGAGACCGTCGAGGCGGCCACCCAGGCGCTGCGCGCGGGGCAGGGCGCCGACCTGCTGATGGTCGACTACGAGCTCGACATCGCCGGGCTGATCGCCACCAACGAGGCGGAGCGCATCCGGGTGCCGGTCGTCGCCTGCGGCGTGGCCGCCGACGCCCGCCGGGCCGGAGACGCCATCCGCGCGGGGGCCAAGGAGTTCATCCCCCTACCGCCGGAGGCCGATCTCATCGCCGCCGTGCTGTCGGCCGTTAGCGACGACAACCGCCCGATGATCGCCCGCGACCCGGCGATGGAGCAGGTCATCAAGCTCGCCGACCAGATCGCCCCCTCGGAGGCCTCGATCCTGATCACCGGCGAAAGCGGCGTCGGCAAGGAAGTGATGGCCCGCTACGTCCACCAGAAGTCGCGCCGCCAGAACAAGCCGTTCATCAGCGTCAACTGCGCCGCCATCCCCGAGAACCTGCTCGAGAGCGAGCTGTTCGGCCATGAGAAGGGCGCCTTCACCGGCGCCGTCGCCCGCCGCATCGGCAAGTTCGAGGAGGCCTCGGGCGGCACGCTGCTGCTGGACGAAATCAGTGAGATGGACGCCCGCCTGCAGGCCAAGCTGCTGCGCGCCCTGCAGGAGCGCGAGATCGACCGGGTCGGCGGCGCCAGGCCGGTGAAGGTGGACATCCGCGTGATCGCCACCTCGAACCGCGACCTCGCCCAGGCCGTCCGCGAGGGGACCTTCCGCGAGGACCTGCTCTACCGCCTCAACGTCGTGAACCTGCGCCTGCCGTCGCTGCGCGAGCGGCCGGGGGATATCGTCGCCCTGTCGGAACACTTCGTGAAGAAGTACGCCGCCGCGAACGGCATGCCGGTGCGGCCGCTCTCGGCCGAGGCGCGCCGCCGACTCGTCGCGCACCGCTGGCCCGGCAACGTGCGCGAGCTCGAGAACGCCATGCACCGGGCGGTTCTGCTCTCGAGCGGCGCCGAGATCGAGGAATTCGCCATCCGCCTGCCGGACGGCCAGCCGATGGCGCCTGCGCCCGACGCGGTGGTGGCGCGCAGCGCCTCCATGGCCGCCGAGGCGGCCAGCCGCTCCTTCGTCGGCCAGACCGTGGCCCAGGTCGAGCAGCAGCTGATCCTCGACACCCTCAACCACTGCGTCGGCAACAGGACCCACGCCGCCAACATCCTCGGCATTTCGATCCGGACGCTGCGCAACAAGCTGAAGGAATACTCGGAGGCGGGCGTCGCCGTGCCCGCCCCGCAGGCCGGCATCGGCAACGCGGCCTAGGATCCAGTTCGAGTAACAGATGACCGATACGGCCGCCCCCTCGCTGTCAGGACGTCCCACGCCTCGCGAGATGCTCGGCTGGGTGGCGCGCGGCGAGGTCGGTCTCGCGCTCGGCATCGTCGGGATCGTCGTCCTCCTGATCCTGCCGATCCCGCCGTTCATGCTGGATCTGCTGCTGACCCTGTCGATCGGCAGCTCGATCCTGATCCTGATGACGGCGCTGCTGATCAAGAAGCCGCTCGAGTTCACCGCCTTTCCGACGGTGCTGCTGGTCACCACCCTCTATCGCCTCGGCCTCAACCTCGCTTCTACGCGGCTGATCCTCAGCCACGGCCACGAGGGCCCGCACGGGGCCGGCCAGGTCATCAAGGCCTTCGGCGACCTGATGATGGGCGGCAACTTCATCATCGGCCTGATCGTGTTCGCGATCCTGGTGCTGGTGAACTTCGTCGTCGTCACCAAGGGTTCGGGCCGGATCGCGGAAGTCTCGGCCCGCTTCACTCTCGACGCCATGCCCGGCAAGCAGATGGCGATCGACGCCGATCTCTCCTCGGGCCTGATCGACCAGGAACAGGCCAAGGCGCGCCGCAAGGAGCTCGAGCAGGAATCGACCTTCTTCGGCGCCATGGACGGCGCCAGCAAGTTCGTGAAGGGCGACGCCATCGCCGGGCTGATCATCGTCGCGATCAACATCGTCGGCGGCATGCTGATCGGCATCATCCAGCATGACATTCCGGCCGGCCAGGCGGCGACCACCTACACCCTGATGACGGTCGGCGACGGCCTCGTCAGCCAGATCCCGGCGCTGATCATCTCGATCGCCGCCGGCCTTCTGGTGTCCAAGGCCGGCGTCGAGGGCGCCGCCGACAAGGCCCTGGTCGCCCAGCTGGCCATGAACCCGGTCAGCCTCGGCATGGTCTCGGCTACCTCGGGCGTGCTGGCCTTCATCCCCGGCATGCCGGTGATCCCGTTCCTGGCGGTCGCGGTCGGCGCCGGGGTGCTGGCGTGGCGACGGTCCCAGGCGCCCGATGTCGCCGATCCTCCGGTCGACACGGACGCCGCCGCGCCGGCCGAGCCGGAAGAGGAGCCGATCTCCGCCTCGCTGGCCATCGACGACATCAAGATCGAGCTGGGCTACGGCCTGCTGGCGCTGATCAACGACCTCGACGGCCGCAAGCTGACCGACCAGATCCGCGCCCTGCGCAAGACCCTGGCCGCCGACTACGGCTTCGTCATGCCGCCGGTGCGCATTCTCGACAACATGCGCCTGCCGACCCAGGGCTACGCCATCCGCATCAAGGAGATGGAGTGCGGCGCCGGCGAGGTCCGGATCGGCAGCCTGATGGCCATGGACCCGCGCGGCGGCCAGGTCGAACTGCCGGGCGACCACGTCCGCGAACCCGCCTTCGGGCTGCCGGCGACCTGGATCGACGACGGACTGAAGGAAGAGGCCACGTTCCGCGGCTACACCATCGTCGATCCGGCGACCGTGCTGACCACGCACCTGACCGAGATCCTCAAGGACAACATGGCCGACCTCCTCAGCTACGCGGAGGTGCAGAAGCTCATCAAGGAACTGGGTCCGGACCAGAAGAAACTGGCCGACGACGTCATCCCGGCGATCGTCACCGGCACCACCTTCCAGCGCGTGCTGCAGGCCCTCCTGCGCGAGCGCGTGTCGATCCGCGACCTGCAGGCCATCCTCGAGGGCGTCGCCGAGGCCGCGCCGCACACCACCTCGATCACCGCCCTGGTCGAGGCGGTCCGCGCCAAGCTTGGCCGCCAGCTCTGCTGGGCTCATCGCGGCGACGACGGGGCCCTGCCGATCGTCACCCTGTCGCCGGACTGGGAGGTCGCCTTCTCCGAATCGCTGGTCGGTCCGGGCGAGGAGAAACAGCTGGCCATGGCGCCCAGCAAGCTGCAGGAGTTCATCCGCGGCGTCCGCGAGGCCTTCGAACGCGCCGCCCTGGCCGGCGACGCGCCGGTGCTGCTGACCAGCCCACTGGCCCGTCCCTACGTTCGCCAGATCATCGAGCGCTTCCGCGGCCAGACGGTGGTGATGAGCCAGAACGAGATCCATCCCAAGGCCCGCCTGCGGACGGTCGGACAGGTCTAGCGGCGTTCTGCGGCGCACGGCCCCGGCGGCGACGGGCGGTTCCCCAAACGCTTCGATCGATCGCAAGCGCGCCTGCTCGACGAACAGGGGGAACCCAGGCGATGGCCGTGCATTGGACTCCCCGCGGCTGGGGAGCCCCACGAGGACCTCTTCCGAATGCGTATCCGCACCCTTGCCTTCGCCCTCACCGCCGCGACCGCCGCCACGGCCTTCGCCGCGTCCGCGCAGGAATCCGCCCCGACCCCGAAGCCGACACAGGACGAACCCGCCGCGACACCGGCGACGCCCGCGACCCCGGCCACGCCGCGGACGGAGACCACGCCCACGATGCCGGCGACTCCCGCGACGCCGGCGCGCCCCGCCGACAGCGCCGCGAGCCCGAGCTCGGCCGTCGCGGCCGCGGCGCAGCTGACCGTCGGGGCCAAGGTCTCGGATGCCGCCGGCGACGAGATCGGCACGATCGCCGGCGTCAACGGCGGGCATGTCACCCTGACCATCGACGGCAAGACCTACACCGTCCCGGCCAGGAGCCTGAGCACCGCCAGCGGCGTGGTGGTGAGCAGCAGCACCAAGGCGCAGATCCAGGGCGGCAAGCCGAAGTAGCCGCCCCGCGCCCCCGGCGTCCCCGACGCCGGGGGTCTTCGTTCCCGGCTCTTGATTGCATAATCAAGTTCTGCCAGTCTCTTGATTGACCGATCAAGCCGGAGGCCGCCTCGCGTGGAGACCACCCGCGAACGCATCCTGTTCGCCGCCATGACCCTCTTCTCCGAGAAGGGCTACCTGTCGACGTCGGTGGCGGACATCCTGCGGGAGGCCGGGGCCAACTCCGGCAGCCTCTACCACTTCTACCCGACCAAGCAGGACGTGCTGCTCGCGGTGCTGGAGATGTACCGCGACGGCATCTATCCGATGCTTCTGGCTCCCGCCTGGGAGGGCGTCGACGATCCGATCGAGCGCATCTTCGCCCTGCTCGGCGCCTATCGCGAGATGCTCCGCTCGACCGACTGTCTGTACGGCTGCCCGATCGGCTCGATCGCCCTTGAGCTGCACGAGCCCGACCCTCCGGTCCGCGAACTGCTGTCCGTCAACTTCGACGGCTGGGTCAGGCATGTTAAGGCCTGCCTCGACCAGGCCAAACACCGCCTGCCGCCGGGCACGGACACCAGGGCGCTGGCCGTCTTCGTGCTGACCACGATGGAGGGCGGGGTGATGCAGTCGCGCACCCACCGCACACTGGAGGCGTTCGACGCCTCCGTGGCCGGACTGCGGTCCTACATCACCCTGCTGGAGGCTGCCGCCCGCGGCGCGGCGGCGCAGACCCAAGCCGTGGAGACCGGTACGTGAAGCGCATCCTGCTGGCGGCCGTCGCCGCCTTCGCCCTTTCCACCGCGGCCTCCGCCGCCGAGCCGGCCTTCCCGGACTGGCGTCAGTATCGCGATGTGAGCAACAGTTCCTTCGTCGAGCCCGACGGCGACCGCGTGCTGCAGCTGTCGATCGTCGTCAACGCCACGCCGGCCGAGGTCTGGCGCGCGTTCACGACCAGTGAAGGCTACCGCGAATGGGTCGCGCCCGTGGCGAAGATCGACCTCGCCGTCGATGGCGTGATCGAGGCCAGCTACAACGCCGGGGCGAAGATCGGCGACCCCGACAACATCAGGAACCGGATCGTCGCCTATGTGCCGGAGCGGATGCTGTCGATCCGCAACGTCCAGGCGCCCAGGGCGCTGCCGCACCGCGACCTGTTCCCGCAGATCTCCACGACGATGGAGTTCGAGGACCTCGGCCAGGGTCGCACCCGCGTGGTGCTGACCGCCGTCGGCTACGGCCCCGGGGTCGGCTTCGACACGCTCTACCGGCACTTCGAGTGGGGCAACGCCTACACGCTCAACGAACTGAAGAAGCGCTTCGACACCGGCCCGGTCGACTGGGCCGCCGTCGCCGAGCGCCGCAAGGCCCAGGCCGCATCGGCCGTGGTAACGGGGGGAGGAACCACCAAATGAACATGAGAGCCCTGATCACCGCCACGGTGATCGGCGCGGCGATGCAGATCGCCATGATCGTCGCCGGCCATTTCCTGCCGGCGGTCCAGGCCTGGTACCCGGTCGCGGGCACGCTGATCTCGCTCGTCTCCGGCCTGCTCTATGCCCGCGCCGCGGAGACCGGCTGGGGCGGCGCCCTGGTCGGCGGCGCCGTCGCCGGCGGCGTCTGCGCGTTCATCGGCATCGCCATGTCCTGGGCGCTGGGTCAGGTGCCGCCGATCACCTTCGTCATCGGCACGTCCGCCTCCGCCGTCGGCGGCCTGGTCGGCGGCGCTGTCGGCAAGGCGCTGGCGAAGTAGGGCGGCGTCGGGGGCATGCACCTCCGTGCGTGTCCCCCTGCGCGCCTCAGTCCGCGAACACCGGCGCGCGCTTCTGCATGTTGGCCATGACGGCCTCGACCTGGTTCGGCGAGCCGATCAGCGCGCCCTGCTCGGCGGACTCGGCTTTCAGGATCTCGTGCTGGTCGCCGCGCGCGGCCACCTCGAACAGGCGCTTGTCGGCGCGGATGGCGTGCGGGTTCTTGGCCGCGATCTCCGCCGCCAGGGCCAGGGCGTCGGCGCGCGGGTCGGCGCAGACACGGGTTGCGAAGCCGAGCTGCACGGCCTCCTCGCCGGTGAACTGCCGGCCGGTATAGGTGAGCTCGCGGATGACGTCGTCGCGGGCCAGCTGGCGCATCAGCACCAGGCCGGCCATGTCGGGCACCAGGCCCCACTTGATCTCCATGACCGACATCTTCGTGTCCGCGGTCACGTAGCGGATGTCGGCCCCGAGGGTCAGCTGGAAGCCGCCGCCGAAAGCGACGCCGTGGATCGCCGCGATTACCGGCACGGGGACCTCGCGCCAGACCATGACCGCATGCTGCGCACGGTTGGAGCCGCCTGGCGTCCGTTCCATCGTCACCAGGCCCTCGCCGCCCTTGCGCTCGCCCGAGGCCATCCTGCCGAAGTTGCCCATGTCGAGCCCGGCGCAGAAGGCGCGGCCCTCGCCCGACAGCACCACCACGCGCACCGCAGGGTCGGCCTTCAGTCGCTCGCCGGTCTCGATCAGGGCGGAGAACATCGCGTCGTCGAGGGCGTTCATCTTGTCGACACGGACCAGGCGGACGTCGGCGACGCCGTTCTCGAGGGTCACGGAGATGCGGTCTTCGGCGCTCATGGCAGCGTTTCCCTGTGGCTTTTACGGACAGCTAACGGGCCACGCCCGGCCTTCGCAAGCGTGTCCCGAGGGAACCCTGGCGCGCGAGCGCGGTTAATGGCCCGAACGGGCGGGGGATGGACAAGGAGCGATCGATGCGTGGCACCCTCATTCTTCTCGGCGCCGCCGGCGCGATGGCGCTGGCGGGCGCCGCCCAGGCCCAGGTGATCGGCGGCGGCGTCAGCGGCGGCCTGGGCGCGCCGGTCGGCGGCGTCACGGGCTCGGTCACAGGCCGCGTCACCGGGCCGGACCTCGGCGATACGGTCCAGCGCGGAACCGAGACGTCGCGTCGCACGGTCAAGCGCGCGAAGGACAAGGCCGGCTCCACGGTCGAGCGCGCCCGGGGCGCGGCCGACGAGGCGAGCGACGCCAGCGCCCGCACCGCCGGCCAGGTTCGCGCCGGCGCGGCCGTCCGCGACAGCAGCGGCGCGATGATCGGCAAGGTCCTCTCGGCGGACGGGTCGGGCTACGTGCGGATCCAGACCCGCAGCGGCGTCGTCACCCTGCCGTCGGCGGCGTTGCGGATGGACGGCGGCGTCGCCGTCAGCAGCCAGACGGAGGCTCAAATGCACGCCTCGGGATCCGTCCGCACGAACTGACCCGGACCGCGGTTCGCTCCACCCTCCGGGGCCGGAGCGAACCGTCACGGTTGCCGCCGTCCCCCCGCCCCGATAGACATGCGGTGAGTGATACGGCCGCCGGTCGGTCCGGGGAAACAGTGACGATGGCGTCCAGAGCAAAGAGCAGGAAAGCGGGCAGCGGTCTTATCTGGGATCTGCTGACGTTCGAGCGCCTGATGACCGGGCCGGTGGTCCACCTGATCTACTGGGCGGGCCTGGGCGTGATCATCCTCGGCGCCTTCGGGGCCATCGGCGCCGCCGTCGGGGTGGCGCTCAACGACGACAACCTGATCGGAAAGCTGCTCGCCCTGCCGGTAACCATCGCCGGCCTGCTGGTGTGCGTCGCCCTGGCGCTCCTGTGGCGCTCGTTCTGCGAGCTCTATGTGGCGGTGTTCCGCATCGCCGACGACCTGCGCGCCCTCCGCCACGCCAGCGACGCCGACCACGTCCTGAAGCGCCCGCTGCCGCCGACGGACGGGCTGTAGGCCGCGCACCGTTCTCCGTCATCCTCGACAAGCGCCAGGATGACGGTTGGGGCGTCTACCCACCCCGCAGCGCCTTCACCACCGCCCCGAACGCCGGCTTCGGCGTTCCCGCCCCATCGAAAAGCAGCGGCGCATCCGAGCCGTTCTCGCGCTTCAGCCAGCTGTCGCTGTCGCGCAGGCCCCAGACGGTGAACGCGAACTGCTGGCGGTCGGGCAGGGCGGCGAAGGCCTCCATGGCCTCGCCGTAGAGCGCCGCCTGCCGCCGCTCGGCGCCGGCCCGGTCGCCGAGCAGGCCCTGGGCGACGGACACGTCCATCTCGGACAGGTGGATGGGCAGGCCGAACCCGGCCAGCGCCCTCAGCGTGCGGGTGATCGCGCCCGCCGGCAGGTCCGAATCGAGGTGGGTCTGGCAGCCGATTCCGCCCAGCGGGACGCCCTCGCGCAGCAGCTGCTCGATCAGCCGCATGTAGCTGGCCAGCTTCGCCGGCTTGCTCTCCAGGTGGTAGTCGTTGGTGAACAGCACCGCCTGCGGATCGGCCGCCCGGGCGGCCTCGAAGGCCACCCGGAAATACCCGACCTGGCCCAGCTTCCGGCTCCACAGGCTGTCGCGCGGACCGCTGCCGTCGTCCCGGATCGGCTCGTTGACGACGTCCCAGCCGCTCGCCAGCCCGCGATAGCGGCCCACCATCGCCGTCACATAGTTCCGCAACGCCCCCTCGAAGCTCTGCCGCGTCTCGTCGAGCCGGACGAAGGCCTCGGGCTCGTTGGCGTACCAGACCAGCGTATGGCCGAAGAGCCGCATGCCCCGGCTGCGCGCGAAGGCGGCGATGGCGTCGGCGCGGTCGAAGCGGAAGGCGCCGTCGGGCTGGACGACGTACTCCATCTTCATCTCCCACTCGGCGGTGAGCTGGGAGAAATGCGTCGCCGCCAGGGATGTCCACGCCGGATCCCGCAGCTGGGCCGCCTGCACCGCGACGCCGACGGGGAAGGGGGCCAGCGACCTGAGGGGCGGGGCGTCCTGCGATGTGAACTGCGGCGCGCCTCGCCAGTGGACGTTCACTTCGCTGTTGGCGTCGGGGCCGCAGGCGGCGACCGGCAGTGCGAGGCCGGCGGCGACAACCGTGCGGCGCGACGGCGCCTTCACCGGCTCATCCGCCGCAGCCCCAGCTCGTCCAGGGCGGCGGTGTCGCGGCGGTCCTGGGCCTTGCGTGCCGCGGCGGCGTGGGCGTCGTTGACGTGCTCGTACTTCTTCAGCGCCTCGAAGGCCTCGCCCAGTGCGTCGCGGGCGCCGGCCTCCTCGAGCGCGATGCTGTCGATCTCGGCCTGCACCGCCGCCTTGCGCTGCTTCAGCCCCTCGCGAAAGCCGACCAGGTACCAGCCGGCCTCGGCGTCCTGCCGCGCGCGCAGCAGCTCGGCCTCGCCCTCGGCCTCGAGCACCACCAGCTTCAGTTCGGCGGCGGTGCGGCGGTCGACGATCTCCGCGAGCCGCTTCTGCAGCACCTCGACCTCGTGGGTGGAGATGCGGATCAGGGATTTCATCGCCTTCACTGGACGCCGCCCGCGAGAATGCCGTCGAGACGGCCGAAGCTGTCGCCGAGCGAGGTGGCCTCGTCCTTGTCCTGCGACAGGAAGGCCTCGAGGTCGGGGTTGAGGGCGATGGCCCGGTCGATCTGCGGGTCCGACCCGGGACGGTAGGCGCCGATCCGGATCAGCTCCTCCATGTTGGCGTAGGCCGACAACGTCTGCCTCGCGGCTTTGACGATCTCGCGTTCATGGGGCAGCTGGCAGCCGGGCATGGTCCGACTGATAGACTTGAGGACGTTAATGGCCGGGAAGCGTCCGCGCTCGGCGATGCTTCTTTCCATCACGATGTGGCCATCGAGAATGCCGCGCACCGCGTCGGCGATCGGCTCGTTGTGGTCGTCGCCGTCGACCAGCACCGTGAACAGGCCGGTGATCGGGCCCGCGGTGGTCCCGTCCGGCCGGATCGGACCGGGGCCGGCCCGCTCCAGCAGCTTCGGCAGCTCGGTGAACACGGTCGGGGTGTAGCCCTTGGTCGTCGGCGGCTCGCCGGCGGCCAGCCCGATCTCGCGCTGGGCCATGGCGAAGCGGGTGACGCTGTCCATCAGGCACAGGACCTCCAGGTCCTGGTCGCGCAGCGCCTCGGCGACGGCCAGGGTCATGTAGGCCGCCTGCCGCCGCTTCAGGGCCGGCTCGTCCGAGGTGGCCACGACCACCACGGCGCGCTTGAGGCCTTCCTCGCCGAGCGTCTCCTCGATGAACTCGCGCACTTCGCGGCCGCGTTCGCCGATCAGCCCGACGACGACCGCGTCGCAGGTCGCCTCCCGCGCCAGCATCGACAGCAGCACCGACTTGCCGACGCCGGAGCCGGCGAAGATGCCCAGCCGCTGGCCGCGGCATGTGGTGGTGAAGACGTTCATCGCCCGCACGCCGAGGTCGAGCCGTTCGCCCACCCGGCCGCGCGCATGGGCCGGCGGCGGCGGGGCCCGCAGCGGGTAGGCGGCCTGGCCCTGCGGCAGCGGGCCCTTGCCGTCGATCGGCTCGCCGAAGGCGTCGACGATGCGGCCCAGCCAAGCCCTGGTCGGGCGCACCACGGCGCCGTCGGGCTGGATGCGGATCTCGGCGCCGGGCGCCACGCCCTCGACAGGGCCGAAGGGCATCAGCAGGGCGCGGGTTTCGCGGAAGCCGACGACCTCGGCGGGCAGCGGCGCGGCGGCGCGGCGCACGATCTCGGCCCGCGCGCCGACCGGCAGATGGGTCAGCCCGCCCCGGGCCTCGATCAGCAGTCCGTTGACGGCCGCGACCCGGCCGGAGACGGACAAGGGTTCGATACGCTCGACGGCGGCGATGAGACTGCGCAACGTGGGGCCCCGGGAACTCTGAGGCGCCATCCTCGCGGATCGGCATTAACCATAACTGAAACCGCGGGCCGGAACGGGCTGAAGCGGCCCGTCGGGCCGCGCGCCCCGTCCACGCGGCGGATCAGGCCTTGTCCGCGCCCGCCAGCGCTTCGCCCACGGTCGGGGCGCCGTCCTTGCGGTGGATATGGCGCAGGTCGCCGGGGATCAGGCCCTCGCCGCATTCCGCGCAGACCAGTTTGGGCGTGAACGGCTTGCCGCAGTGGTCGTGCACGAACAGCACCGGCGCGTCGCCGCCGTAGACGTGACGGTTGCCCCAGTCGGCCAGGGTCAGCAGCACGGGCCGGAGGTCCTGGCCCTTGTCGGTCAGCACATACTCGTTACGCGGCGGGCGTTCGGAGTAGAGCCGGGTTTCCATGACGCCGTGGGCGACCAGCGTCTTCAACCGGGCAGCCAGCACATTGCGCGCGACCCCGAGGCGCTCCTGCCACTGCTCGAAACGCCGCACGCCGCGGAAGGCGTCGCGCAGGATCAGGATCGTCCAGGGATCGCCGACGATCTCCAGGGTGGCGGCGATGCCGCACGTCTGCTGCGAATAGTCCGCTGTTCTGCCCATGGGCGCAGAATGAGGTTTCCGTTAGGGGAAAGCAAGAGGGTTGCCTTTGTGGATGAACCGAAGTAAGTTGTGAATCGCAACTTACCTGTCTGTTGTGCGAACTGGGGCGGAGGTCCGGTCGGATCTCCGCCCGCTCTTTCAGGTCCCGCTTGCCCGACGGGCTGCGAGCGCGCACACAACCGTCCGCTGAACACAGGAGTCCCCCCATGTCCGCCGATCCCGTCGTCATCGCCGCCTACGCCCGCACGCCGATGGGCGGCTTCCAGGGCGCGCTGTCGGGCGTCAAGGCGACCGAACTGGGCGCCGCCGCGGTCCGCGCCGCCATCGAGCGGGCCGGCGTGCCCGGCGACCGGGTCGAGCAGATCGTGATGGGCTGCGTGCTGCCCGCAGGCCTGGGCCAGGCGCCCGCCCGCCAGGCGGCCCTCGGCGCCGGCCTGCCGCTGTCGGTCGAGGCGACCACCGTCAACAAGATGTGCGGCAGCGGCATGCAGGCCGCGATCATGGCCCATGACGCCCTCGCGGCGGGCAGCGTCGACGTCGTCGTCGCCGGCGGCATGGAGAGCATGACCAACGCCCCCTACCTGATGGGCAAGCACCGCTCCGGGGCCCGGATCGGTCACGACACCATCAGCGACAGCATGTACCTGGACGGCCTCGAGGACGCTTACGAGCCGGGCCGCCTGATGGGGTCCTTCGCGGAAGAGGCCGCCCGCCAGTACCAGTTCACCCGCGAGGAGATGGACGCCTACGCCATCGAGAGCCTGGCCCGCGCCGTGAAGGCGACCGAGACCGGCGCGTTCGCCGACGAGATCGTCCCGGTGACGGTGAAGACCCGCAAGGGCGAGGAAGTCGTCTCCATCGACGAGCAGCCCGGCAAGGCCGACCCCGCGAAGATTCCGACCCTGAAGCCCGCCTTCGCGAAGGACGGCGCCATCACCGCCGCCAACGCGTCCTCGATCAGCGACGGGGCCGCCGCCCTGGTCATGACCCGCGAGAGCGTGGCGAAGGACCTCGGCCTTCCGGTCGTGGCCAGGGTGGTCGCTCACGCCGCCCACGCGCACGAGCCGGGCCTGTTCACCACCGCCCCGGTCCCGGCCATGAGGAAGGCGCTGAAGAAGGCGGGCTGGAGCGTCGAGGACGTCGACCTGTTCGAGGTCAACGAGGCCTTCGCCGTGGTCGCGATGATCGCCCAGCGCGAACTGGGCATCCCGCGCGACAAGCTCAACGTCAATGGCGGCGCGACGGCGCTGGGTCACCCCATCGGCGCCTCGGGCGCCCGTGTCATCGCCACCCTGCTGGCGGCGCTGAAGGCGCGCGGCGGCAAGAAGGGCCTCGCCAGCCTCTGCATCGGCGGCGGCGAAGCCACGGCCATGGCCGTTGAGATGGTCTAGAGGCGGCTAGCCCGCCGTCGGCGGCCGCCGCCACTGGCCGTCCTGGAACACCAGCGCCTCGCCCGGCCGCATCCCGGCCGGGCACTCGCCGACGTGCAGGGCGGTGATGTCCTGCTTGGCGCCCAGGGTCTGCCCGGCGGCGGTCATCACCGCATCGGCCTTGATCGCATAGCGGCTGGTCAGGTCCCCGCTGAGCACGCCGGAACTGACGAACATCCGGTCGCCGCGTTCGCAGGCGACCTCGAAGCTGTAGCCGTCGGGCGTCTTCTTCCAGTCGCTGCGGGTGCAGTTGCGGCGATCCATGCCCTGGGCGACGATCGCGCTCTCGCCCTGGAGGCCTGGATCGAAGCAGGTCCGCACCTTGCCTTCCAGGCCAGGGGTCCTGCTGGTGATCTCCCACAGTCCGCCCTTCACCGTCGGGGCGGCCTCGACGCCCGGCAGCGGCGTCTCGCGCGCCACCCCGGCCGGGGCCGTCCCGTCCGCCGGCGGCGCATTCCCCTTGTCGGTCGACCGGTCGCAGGCGGCGAGGGCGAGCACGGCAAGGCAGGCGCCGGCGAGGAAGCGCATGGGGCGGAACTCCGTACGGTTGCGTCTGGCGGGACGTTATCCGGGATCGCACCGGCGCGCGAGACGCTTATAGTGGCGCCATGACCCAGGTGACCGACAACGCCGCCGAAGGGCGGTACGAGCTCATTGAGAGCGGCGAGACAGCCTACGCCGACTACCGCGTCGAGGGCGGCCGCATGTACGTCGATTACGTCTTCTCGCCGCCGGCGCTGCGCGGCGCGGGGAAGGCCGGCCGCCTGATGCAGGGCGTCGCCGGCGATGCGCGGGCCCGGGGGCTGAAGATCACCCCCATTTGCGGCTATGCGGCCGCATGGCTTCGGCGCCATCCTGAGCATGCCGACCTTCTGACCTAGTCGGCTCTTATCCGGGGGATTTCATGATGTTCAGGACCATCATCGCCGGCGCGATCGCCGCAGCCACGGTCGGGCTGGCGGGCGCCGCCCAGGCGCAGGCCGCCTATCTGTCGGACTGGTCGCTGGCCGAGATGAAGTCGATGGTGGTCGCGTCGGGCTCGAAGGTGACCTCCGAGGACAACGGCGCCACGCCGTACCTGCTGGCGGAAACGCCGGACGGCATGAAGTTCAGCATCACCGGCAACGCCTGCGAAGGAGCGGCCGGAAAGGCCCGCTGCCGCGGCGCCTACCTGCAGGCCAGCTTCACCATGGGCTCGGACGCCGAGGTCGACGCCGCGGTGAAGCGGCTCGCCCCCGAGTACTGGCTGGCGATCTCGAACGATGACAAGGCCCTGATGGTCTCGCGCTACCTCGTGTTCGACTACGGGGTGCACCGCGAGAATGTGATCCTCAACATCAAGCTGTTCGTCGAGTTCTCCGGCGAGATCTGGGACAAGATCTGACGCGGTCCCGTTGTCCGCCCGCCGCGCGCTGTTATCGTCCATGAAGCAGCCGCGGCGGAGGATCGGATGACGGGTTCCAACAGCGTCGATCGCGACCTTCGCCGCCGGGCCGAGGCGGTGATCCCGGGCGGGATGTACGGCCACCAGTCGACGGCCCTTCTGCCGGACGACTACCCGCAGTTCTTCGCGAGCGGCGACGGGGCCTGGCTCACCGACGTCGACGGCCGGCGCTACCTCGACTTCATGTGCGCCTACGGGCCGAGCCTGTTCGGCTACGCCCATCCGGAGATCGACGCCGCCTACGTCCGGCGTCTGGGCCAGGGCGACGCCCTGACCGGTCCCTCGGTCCTGATGGTCGAACTGGCCGAGGCCATGGTCGGCCTGGTCAGCCACGCCGACTGGGCGATGTTCTGCAAGAACGGCACGGACGCCACCACGATGGCGATGATGGCGGCGCGCGCCGGGACCGGCCGCAAGACCATCGTGCTGGCGAAGGGCGCCTACCACGGGGCCGCGCCCTGGTGCACGCCGCGCCCGGCCGGGACGACCGCCGAGGACAAGGCCAACCAGGTGTTCTGCGCCTACAACGACATCGCCAGCCTCGAGGCCGCTGTCGCCAAGGCCGGCGACGACCTCGCCGCCATCTTCGCCGCCCCGTTCCGCCACGACGCCTTCGTCGACCAGGCCGCGCCCGACCCCGCCTATGCCCGCCGCGCCCGCGAACTGGCCGACCAGCATGGCGCCTTCCTGGTCGTGGACGATGTCCGCGCCGGCCTGCGCGTGACCCGCGACTGCAGCTGGTCGGCGATCGGCGTACAGCCGGACCTGTCGACCTGGGGCAAGTGCATCGCCAACGGCCACCCGATCTCGGCCCTGCTCGGCAACGAACGGGCGCGGGCGGGCGCGGCGTCGATCTATGTCACGGGGTCTTTCTGGTACGCCGGCGCGGCCATGGCGGCGGCGCTGGAGACCCTGCGCCTGGTCCGCGAGACGGACTATCTCGAGCGCATCCAGACCCTCGGCGAGCGGCTGCGCGCGGGACTGGCCGAACGCGCCGCCGCCGCTGGCTTCGGCTTCCGCCAGACCGGTCCGGCGACCATGCCGCTGTTCCTGTTCGACGACGATCCGGACCTTCGCAAGGGCTTCTGCTGGTCCAGCGCCATGCTGGAGCGCGGCGTCTACGTGCACCCCTGGCACAACATGTTCCTGTGTGCGGCGATGGGCGACGCCGACATCGACTTCGCCCTCGACGCGGCCGAACAGTCGTTTCAAACTCTGAAAAGGCGGGCGCACGACCTGCCGCCGGTGGAGAAGCTCGCCTTCCTCGCCGCGCGATAATCGACATGGGAGGATGGGATGGCGTTCGCGGAGTACGCGGATCACGACGGCCTTGGTCTGGCCGCGCTGGTCAGGAAGGGCGACGTCTCGCCCGCCGAACTGGTCGAGGCCGCCATCGAGCGGATCGAGCGGCACAACGGACAGCTCAACGCCGTCGTCTACAAGGCCTACGACGAAGCCCGGAAGACCGCCGCCGGCGCGCTGCCGGACGGACCGTTCAAGGGCGTGCCGTTCCTGATCAAGGACCTCGGCGCCAAGGTCGCGGGCTGGCCGCGCAGCAGCGGCTCCAACTACGCCGATGTCGCCGCCGACAGCGAGGACAGCGTCCTGGTCGGGCGGTACCGCCAGAGCGGCGTCGTGCTGCTCGGCAAGACCAACACGCCGGAATACGGCATCCCCGGCGTAACACAGTCCGAGCGGCTGGGCCCCTGCGCCAATCCCTGGAACCCGGAGCACATCTCCGGCGGTTCCTCCGGCGGCGCGGCCAGCGCCACGGCGGCGGGCATGGTGCCGCTGGCCCACGCCAGCGACGGCCTCGGCTCGATCCGCATCCCGGCCGCGAACTGCGGCCTGGTCGGCATGAAGGTCACCCGCGACCGCACCCCGATCTGCGAGGTGACGGATGGGGCCATGGGCTTCTCCGTCCACCACGTGGTCAGCCGCACGGTGCGCGACAGCGCCGCCATGCTGGACGCCACCGACGGCCCGCAGCCCGGCGACCCCTTCCAGCATCCGAAGAAGGAGCGCCCGTTCCTCGAAGAGGTCTCGCGCAGCCCCGGAAAGCTCCGTATCGCCTGGTCAGTGGAGACGCCCAGCGGCCGGCCGATGGGCGAGGAGATGATCGCCGCGGTCCACAAGACCGTCGAGACGCTCAAGCACCTCGGCCACGAGGTCTTCGAAATGGGCCTCGGCATCGACTACCGCCTGATGTACCGCGCCCAGGGGCTGGTCTCGGCCAGCAACTTCGCCGCCACCATGCAGCGCCGTGCCGAGAAGTACGGGCGCGAGCCGGAGCCGGGCGAGCTCGGCCCGCTGGCCCAGCGCGCCTGGGACGCCGGCCGCCGCATCACCGGCCAGCAGGCCCTGTGGGGCTGGCAGCAGCTCCGCCTCAGCAACATCCAGATCCTCGAGCGCTTCCAGCACTTTGACGTCTATCTGACGCCGACCATGAGCCACCCGTCGCCCCGCATCGACTGGCTCGACCCCGTCGCGATGCGCGACGACCTGCGCGAGTTCGACAAGCGCCAGGCCAGCACCTACGGCACCACCCCGCCGTTCAACTTCACCGGCCAGCCGAGCCTGTCGCTGCCCCTCTGGCAGAGCCAGGACAACCTGCCGCTCGGCATGATGTTCACCGGCCGCTTCGGCGATGAGGCGACCCTCTACCGCCTCGCCGGCCAGCTGGAGAAGGAAATCCCCTGGGCGGGCCGCAAGCCGATGCTGTGGAACTGATCCCTCTCCCTTCCCCCTGAAGGGGGGAAGGGCCGGGGATGGGGGTGGAGTGGGTCCGGCCTGGCGCGGACTGGCCGCCCTGATCCGTCGCTGGCCACCGCCCAGCCAACCGTCCTCGTTCCCACCCCCATCCCTCACCCTTCCCCCCTCCAGGGGGAAGGGAAGCGACCGGAGACACCCCATGAAAGCCGCCGTCTACTACGAGAACGGAACCCCCGACGTCCTCCGTTACGAGGACGTGCCCGATCCCGTCTGCCATCCCAAGGGTGTCATCATCCGCGTGCTGGCGATCAGCATCGAGGGCGGCGACACCCTGAACCGCTGGGGCGGGCCGCTGGTCAACCGGCCGCACATTGTCGGCTACCAGGCCTCCGGCGAGATCATCGAGGTCGGCTCGGAGGTCGCCCACCTCAAGGTCGGCCAGAAGGTCGCCACCGTCGACGGCTTCGGCAGCCACGCCGAGCTGCGCCCGGTCCCGGCCCGCAACTGCTGGCCGATCCCCGACGGCTTCGACCCGCGCCTCGCCGCCGTGATCCCCGTCGCCTTCGGCACCGCCCATGACTGCCTGTTCGAGTTCGGCCGGCTGAAGGCGGGCGAGACGGTGCTGGTCCAGGCGGGCGCTTCGGGCGTCGGCCTCGCCGCCATCCAGCTGGCCAAGAAGGCCGGCGCGACGGTGCTGGCCACGGCCTCCAGCGACGAGCGGCTGGAGCGCCTCAAGCAGTGGGGCCTCGACCACGGCATCAACTACAAGGCCGAGGACGTCGCCCAGGCGGTGATGCGCATCACCGACAAGAAGGGCGTCAACCTCGTCGTCGACAGCGTCGGCGGCGCCACCCTGGCCGGCTCGCTGGCCTCGCTCGGCTATCGCGGCCGCTGCTCGATGGTCGGCAACGCCGGGCGCGAACCGATGAAGGTGGACGTCTCGTCCCTGATGGGCGGCAACCGGTCCCTGAGCGGGGTCTTTCTCGGCGCCGAGATCATGACCGACCGCGCCCACGACATGATCCAGGGCCTGATCGACAGCGCGGCGAGAGGCGAGCTCGAGGTGGTCATCGACCGCGAGTTCCCGCTCTCGGAAGCGGCGGCGGCTCATGCGTACATCGAGAGCCGCCAGGCGGTCGGACGGGTGCTGATGATTCCTTGATCCTCCCCCTCTCCCAAGAGGGAGAGGAAGAGGTTATGGAACCCCCATGACCCACCGCGCCACCCGCGCTGCCCAGCAACAACGCCAGCTCATGCCGGCGGCCGTTGCGCGTGCGTGGAGGATCAGGGGCTAGCCCCCAACCCACGAACACCAAGAACCCGCCGGCGCTTCCGGCGGGTTCTTCGTTTGGGGCGCCGGCTCATGCCAAGGAGCCGACCAATGACCACCCATCCCCTGTTCACCGCCGACGCCGAGCTCGCCGCCATCGCCGAGGGCGTCATCGCGCGGACGCTTCCCAAGTCCGCCTGGACCCATGCCGCCCATTTCGCGGCGGCGGTCTGGATCGTCATGCGCCGGCCGGACCTCGACGCCGAGCGCGACATGTCCGGCCTGATCCGCGCCTACAATGAGGCGACCGGCGTGGCGAACACTGATGCCTCCGGTTACCACGAGACCATCACCCTGGCCTCGCTCGGCGCCGTGCGGGCCGTGATCGCCGGCCTGCCGCCGGAGACGCCGCCGCGCGCGGTGCTCAACGTCCTGTTGGCGGCCGAGTACGGCGACAAGTCCTGGCCGCTGGCCTACTGGACCCGCGAGCGCCTGTTTTCCGTCGAGGCGCGGCGGGGATGGGCAGAGCCGGATCTGAAGGCGCTGCCCTTCTCCACGTCCGGCGCCTGAGCGGGGAAAGGGGAGCGGAATCGAAAGTCCGTCCTATATTGCAACCATGACCAGGCTCTCTGTTCTCGACCTCGCCCCTGTCGTCCAGGGCTCCACCGTCAAGCAGGCGCTGCACAACAGCCGCGACCTCGCCCAGCACGCCGAGCGGTGGGGCTACGAGCGGTTCTGGCTGGCCGAGCACCACAACATGCGCGGCATCGCCAGCGCGGCGACCAGCGTGCTGATCGCCCACGTGGCGGAGGGCACCTCGACCATCCGCGTCGGGGCCGGCGGGATCATGCTGCCCAACCACGCGCCGCTGCAGATCGCCGAGCAGTTCGGGACGCTGGCCGAGCTCTACGGCCCGCGCATCGACCTCGGCCTCGGCCGCGCGCCGGGGACGGACCAGCTGACCGCCCGCGCCCTGCGCCGGACCATGGTCGGCGATGTCGACCGCTTCCCGCAGGACGTCGTCGAGCTGCTGCATTTCCTCAAGCCCGCCGTGCCGAACCAGGGCGTGGTGGCGACGCCGGGCGAGGGGACCAACGTGCCGGTCTGGATCCTCGGCTCCAGCCAGTTCGGCGCCCATCTGGCTGCAGCACTCGGCCTGCCCTACGCCTTCGCCTCGCACTTCGCCCCGGCCGAGATGGAAGCGGCGATCGCGGCCTATCGCGCGAAGTTCGAGCCGTCCGAATATCTCGACAAGCCCTATGTGATGCTCGGCGTGAACGTCATCGCCGCCGACACCGACGAGGAGGCGAGATTCCTGTTCACCTCGCTGCAACAGGCGTTCGTCAACATGGCCATGGGCACGCCCGGACGCCTGCCGCCGCCGCTGGAGGGCTTCGGCGACCGGCTGGACGGCATGGCTTCGGCCCGCCTCGCCCAGGCCCTGCGCTGCTCGATCGTCGGCGGGCCGGAGACGGTGCGCAAAGGCCTGGCCGACTTCGTCGCCTGGACCGGAGCCGACGAGCTGATGGTCACCGCCTCGGTCCACGACCACGCCAGACGCCTGCGCTCGTTCGAGATCACCGCGCAGGCGAACAGCGCGGTGGTCGAGGCGGCGTAGGAGCCACCAGCGGATCGTGAGCGTGATGCGTCCTGCGAGGTTCGACACGCGCCTGCGGCGATGCTCAGCATGACGTTGGGGCGGGCAGCTTTCCAGCCACGTCATCCTGAACAGCCGCGCAGCGGCGTGTCGAAGGACGCACGGCGAATGCCGCGTTCATGGCTGGCCCGCTCCCGGATCAAGTCCGGCGTGGCCATGACGGAGGCGAGGGGGCGTGACTAGACCTTCCGCCCCAGCGCCACGTAGGCGTCGCGCAGCTCGCGCTTGAGCACCTTGCCGATGTGGCTGCGCGGCAGGACGTCGATCAGAACCACGTCGGCCAGGCGCTGGGTCTTGCCGACCTGGCCGTTGGTGAAGGCCTTGAGCTCATCCGGAGTGGCGGTTGCCCCCGCCTTCAGCGCGCAGTAGGCCACCGGCGTCTCGCCCCAGGCGTCAGACGGCGCGGCGATCACGGCGGCTTCGGCGACCGCGTCGTGCTTCATCAGCACCGCCTCCAGGTCGCTCGGATAGACGTTGAAGCCGCCGGTGATGATCATGTCCTTGCGGCGGTCCATCAGGGTCAGGAAGCCGTCCTCGTCCAGCTTCCCGACATCGCCAGTGCGGATATAGACATCGCCCGTCTTCGGGTCGGTCCACTGCGCCTCGGCGGTCTTCCTCGGCTGGTTGTGATAGCCGCTCATCGTCGCCGGCGAGCGGCCGACGATCTCGCCGACCTCGTTGGGGCCGACCTCGTTGCCGTCCTCGTCGATCAGCTTGATGATCGCGCCGGGCGACGGCTGGCCCACCGTGTGCAGCTTGTCGGGGTAGAGGTGCGCCTGCAGCATGAAGCCGCCGCCGCCCTCGGTCATGCCGTAATACTCGGTCAGGCCGCCCGGCCAGCGCGTGATCGCCTGGCGCTTCAGATCGGCCGCGAACGGCGCGCTGGTCGCGAACTTCATCACGAAGCTCGACAGGTCGTACTTGTCGAAGTCGGGGTGCTCGAGCAGCCGGCGGTACTGCACCGGCACCAGCATGGCGTGGGTGACGCGCTCGCGCTGGGCCGTCTCCAGCCACTTCACCACGTCGAACTTGGGGATCATGACCATGGTCCCGCCGCCCGCGAGGGTCGGGAAGAAGCAGACCAGGGTGGTGTTGGAATACAGCGGCGTCGAGATGAAGCCGACCGCGTGCGGGCCATAGCCGATGCCGTCGGCGCGCGGCGCGACGTGCCGCCAGCGCATGCCGTGGCTCTGCACGATGCCCTTGGGGGTGCCGGTCGTGCCGGAGCTGTAGATGATGTTGAACGGGTCTTTCGGCCCGATCTGGACCGGCGCGGGCGCGACGCCCTCCGGCGGCAGCCACTGCGCGAACGGCAGGCCGGCGTCGGAGCCGTCCAGAGACACCTGCTTCGTGACCACCTCGCCCAGCTTGTCGCCCATCTCGGCCGCCACCGTGGCGTCGAGGAAGAACAGGCTGGCCCCGCTGTCGTTGACCATGGCCACGATCTGCTCGGGCGTGGACGACGGCGCGATCGGCGCCACCGCCGCTCCGGCCCGCAGGCCGCCCAGAAACAGCGCCGCATACTCGATCGACGTCGCGGCGCAGACGGACAGCGCCTGGCCCGGCTTGACCCCGTCCCGCTGCAGGCCGGCCGCGATCCGGTCCATCAGCGCGTCGAGCTCGGCATAGCTGAGCGACCGCCCCTCCTGAACCAGCGCCCGGTGCGTCGGCCTTTCCAGCGCGTGCATCCGGATGAGATCGGGCACGGTCCCGAAGTCGGCGGCGATCATGGCCTGAAGGGTGGGGTTCACGCTAGGTCACTCCATTGGCGCAGTGCGTCCTTCGACACGCCTCTCCGGGCTGCTCAGGATGACGTGGTCAGAGGCTATCCATCCGACGTCATGGTGAGCAGCCGCGAAGCGGCGTGTCGAACCACGCAGTGACTTACTTCAGGTCCTTGAAGCCCTTGCCCTCGGCGGCGAGCTTCTCGAGCAGGGCCGACGGCTTGAAGAAGTCGCCGTGCTTGTCCTGGTATTCCTTCAGCCGGGCGACGACCTTGTCGAGGCCGAGGCTGTCGCCGTAGTGCATCGGGCCGCCGCGGTAGACCGGCCAGCCGTAGCCGTTGATCCACACCGTATCGATGTCGCTGGCCCGGATCGCCTTGCCTTCCTCGAGGATCTTCGCGCCCTCATTGATCATCGGCAGGATCGTGCGCTCGAGGATCTCCTGGTCGTCGGCCTTGCGGGCGTTGACGCCCGACCTGGCGGCGAAATCCTGGATGATCTTCTCGGTGATCGGCGAGGGCTTGGCGTTCCGCTTCTCGTCGTAGTCGTAGTAGCCGGCGCCGGTCTTCTGGCCGCGGCGGTCCATCTCGCAGAGCACGTCGCGGATGGTCTCGCCCTTCGACGTCTCCTTGCTCCAGCCGATGTCGAGGCCGGCCAGGTCGCTCATCGCGAACGGTCCCATCGGGAAGCCGAAGTCGTACAGCACGCGGTCGATGTCCCACGGCATGGTGCCCTCGGCGACCAGCGCCTGGGCCTGACGCTGGCGCTGGCTCAGCATGCGGTTGCCGACGAAGCCCGGGCAGACGCCGACCAGCACGCCGACTTTGCCGATGGTCTTGGCCAGCTTCATCGAGGTGGCGATGACTTCCTTCGAGGTCTTGTCGCCGCGCACGATCTCCAGCAGGCGCATGACGTTGGCCGGCGAGAAGAAGTGCAGGCCGATCACGCTCTCCGGACGGCTGGTCGCCGAGGCGATCTCGTTGACGTCCAGGTAGCTGGTGTTGGAAGCGAGGATCGCGCCCGGCTTGGCGATCTTGTCGAGCTTGCCGAACACGTCCTTCTTGATGTCCATGTTCTCGAACACGGCCTCGATGATCAGGTCGCAGTCGGCCAGGTCCTCGAGGTTCAGCGAGCCGCTCAGCAGGCCCATCCGCTTCTCGACCGCCTCCATCGTCAGGCGGCCCTTGGAGGCGGTGTTCTCGTAGTTCTTGCGGATGACGCCGAGGCCGCGATCGAGCGCCTCCTGTTTCATCTCGACGATCTTCACCGGGATGCCGGCGTTGAGGAAGTTCATCGAGATGCCGCCGCCCATGGTGCCGGCGCCGATCACGCCGACCTTCTGGATCGGGAGGATGGCGGTGTCTTCCGGCACGTCGGGGATCTTGTTGGCCGCGCGCTCGGCGAAGAAGACGTAGCGCTGGGCGGCCGACTGCGGGCCGGTCATCAGCTCGACGAACAGCTTGCGCTCGACGGCCATGCCTTCGTCGAAGGGCAGGGTGGCGGCCGCCTCGATGCACTTGATGTTCGACTCGGGGGCCATGAAGCCGCGGAACTTGCGGGCGTTGGCCTTGCGGAATTCGGCGAAGACTTCCGGCGTGCCGCCGGCGACCTCGCGGTCGCGGACCTTCTTCAGCGGCCAGTTCTCGGCCACGACCTTCTTCGCGAAGGCGATCGCGCCGGCGCGAAGGTTGCCTTCCTCGACCAGTTCGTCGACCAGGCCCATGGCGGCCGCTTCCTTGGCCGGCACATGCGCGCCGCTGGTCATCATCTCCAGAGCCTTCTGGGCGCCGACGATGCGGGGCAGGCGCTGGGTGCCGCCGGCGCCCGGCAGCAGGCCGAGGTTCACCTCCGGCAGGCCGACTTTCGCTGACGGAACCGCCACGCGGTAGTGGGCGACCAGCGCCACTTCCAGGCCGCCGCCCAGAGCGGTGCCGTGGATCGCCGCGATGACGGGCTTGGGCGAACCTTCCATCATCGCCTGGACTTCGTGCAGGCCGGCGCCCTTGGACGCCCCGCCGAACTCGCTGATGTCGGCGCCGGCGATGAAGGTGCGGCCGTCGCAGATCAGCACGATCGACTTGGCGCTGTCGTCGGCGATGGCGGCCTTGAAGCCTTCGTACAGGCCGTCGCGCACATTGGCCGACAGGGCGTTCACCGGCGGCGAGTTCAGGGTGATGACGGCGACATCGCCCTCGTTGCTCAGGTCGGTGACGGAATTGATTGCGGCCATGGCGCGTCGCCCCTTATGTTCGTTGAAACACTTGTTTGAGCGCAAACTGCCGAGCCGGGCCGACAGAGTCCAGCCGGTTGAACAAACAGACCGCGAGGAATCGCATTGCGTGGTTCGACACGCGCCTGCGGCGCTGCTCACCATGACTACTCAGCTAGTCATCCTGAGCAGCCGCGAAGCGGCGTGTCGAAGGACGCAGGGCGCCTGCGGCACACGGGAGAAGACGACAATGGACCTGGATTTCCTGCCCGAGCACGCCGAGTTCCGTAAGGAAGTCCGCGACTGGATCGAAGCCAACTTCCCGGCCGAGAACCGCCGCAAGATGGAGGCCGGCGAGCATCTGACCAAGGAGGACATCCTCTCCTGGCACCGGATCCTGAACAACAAGGGCTGGCTGGTGCCGTCCTGGCCGGTCGAGTACGGCGGCACGGGCTGGGACCCGGTGCGAAAGTACATCTTCTCCGAGGAACTGGCCCGCGCCCAGACCAGCCAGACCAGCTTCGGCATCGGCATGATCGGGCCGGTGCTCTACACCTTCGGCACGCCCGAGCAGAAGGCGAAGTTCCTGCCCGGCACGATGAACGGCGACATCTGGTGGTGCCAGGGCTACTCCGAGCCGGGCGCCGGCTCTGACCTCGCCGGCCTGTCGACCCGCGCCGAGCGCATCAAGGGCGACGACGGCAAGGAATACTACATCGTCAACGGCCAGAAGACCTGGACCACCCAGGGCCACTTCGCCGACTGGGGGTTCTTCCTCGTCCGCACCGACCCGACGGCCAAGAAGCAGGAGGGCATTTCCTTCCTGCTGATCGACATGAAGACGCCGGGCATCACCGTCCGCCCGATTATCACCATCGAGGGCGGCCACGAGGTCAACGACGTCTTCCTCGACAACGTGAAGGTCCCCGTCGAGAACCTCATCGGCCAGGAGAACAAGGGCTGGACGGTGGCCAAGTACCTGCTCGGCCACGAGCGCACCGGCATCGCCGGCGTCGCGCGGTCCAAGCGCGGCATCGAGAAGCTCCGCGAGATCGCCTCGGCCGAGCCGGCCGACGATGCGCAGCCGCTGATGAGGGACGCCGACTTCCGTCGCAAGGTCGCCGAGCTGGAGATCGACCTGGCCGCGCTCGAGTATACCGAGCTGCGCACCCTCGCCTCGGAAAGCGCCGGCAAGGGGCCCGGGCCGGAGGCCTCGCTGCTCAAGGTGAAGGGCACCGAGGTCGGCCAGCGCCTGACCGAGCTGACCTTGGAAGCCGCCGCCCACTACGGGGCGCCGCACGCCAAGGGCCTGACCGGCGACAACAGCCTGTCGATCCCCAGCTGGGCGGCCAAGTCGGCGCCGACCTACTTCAACATGCGCAAGACCTCGATCTTCGGCGGCTCCAACGAGATCCAGCGCAACATCATGGCCAAGGCCGTCCTCGGGCTTTGATGACCGAGCAGGTCGCCGGCGTCCGCGTATTGATCGTCGACGCCGGCGGCCCGCTGATCACGAGCGAGCGTGACGGCGCGGACCTGATCGGCGACGCGATCGGGGAGGGGGCCGACTGGCTCGCCATCCCGGTCGCGCGCCTGTCGGACGACTTCCTGACGCTCTCGACCGGCCTCGCCGGCGAGATCCTCCAGAAAGCGGTGAACTACCGCATCAGTGTCGCCATCGTCGGCGACATCGCCGCTCGCGTCGCCGCCAGCAAGCCGCTCAACGATTTCGTCGTCGAGTCCAACCGCGGCCGGCACGTCTGGTTCGTGGACGACCTGGATGCGCTGCGCACCAGGCTCGATCTCTCCACGTCATCCTGAGCAGCGCCGCAGGCGCGTGCCGAAGGACGCAGTGAGGCCGTGCGTCCTTCGACACGTCCGCTTCGCGGACTGCTCAGGATGACGTGGGAGGATTTGGTCCTGCCTACCCGAACAGGCCCCGGAACCAGGCCCCGATCGCCGCGAACAGGTCGTTCAGCCACCCCAGGAATCCGCCGCCCTTCGCCCTGGCCTCCGCCTCCGGCACGAACCAGCTCGGCGCGGCCGGCGGCGCGCAGTTCATGCGCATGCCGGCGCCCTTCAGGTAGCCGCGGCGGATCTTTCCGGCGTTGATCGCTGCCGCCACGCGCTTGTCGCGCCGCTCGGCGCCCGACAGCTTGCGGATCCAGCCGCGGAAAGGCAGCACGCCGCGGGTCTCGTCCTCGATGGCGCCGACGACGGCGTCCCCCGCCGCCTGCTTCAGTTTCTGGCCCCGGGTGCGCGTGTCGGGCGGCGGCGCCTCGTCGAGGTCCGGCCCCAGCGCTTCGTCCAGCCGCCCCACCTCGGCGGCGATGCCCTCGCAGCGGGTCAGGCCGTCCATGGCGTAGGGATTCTCGACCGCTCGCGTCAGCACGTCCGGGATCTCGACATGCTTCAGGTTCAGGTCGTCGAGCGGGGCGGTGACGGCGTCGCGCAGGTTCGGCCGCGCCTGCGTCATGCCCCGGTCCTGCGCCAGGGCCGACCCGGCGACAGCGAGGCTCAGGGCGGCGATCAGGCTCAGGCGGCGCATGCGGGCTCCATAGTCGATTTGACCGGCCGGCGGAATTGTGGCGCTCGCGGCCGGGGACACCCGCCGCTTCGCCGCCCGGTCGTAGCGCCTTCCCCTTCCGATCCCGAACCGCCTACAGTCTCCGCCAGACCGGGCGAACCGGCAGGGAGGCACAGTGACTCGAACAACCCGCCGCTGGGTGCTCGCGCGCCATGTCGAAGGCGCGCCGTCGCCGGACGATTTCGCGCTCGAGGAGCGCCCCCTCGGCCCGCCGACGGAAGGCCGGTTCAACGCCCGCATCATCCTGCACTCCGTCGATCCCGGCATGCGCTCGCGCCTGTCGGGCGGCGACAGCTACGCCGGCGCCATGAAGATCGGCGAGGGCGTCGACGGCTTCTGCGTGGCGCAGGTCACCGAGAGCGCCAACCCGGCCTTCAAGCCGGGCGAGCTGATCGCCGCGGGCGGCGGCTGGCGTGAGCACCTGGTGTCCGACGGCCGCGGCTATATCCAGAAGATCACCGACCGCCGCGTGCCGCTGGGCGCCTGGATCGGCGTGCTCGGCATCCCGGGCATGACGGCCTGGTTCGGCCTGCACCGCGTAGCCCAGGCGCAGGCGGGCGAGACCCTGCTGGTCACCTCCGCCGCCGGCCCGGTCGGCGCGACAGCCGGCCAGATCGGCCGCAAGCTCGGCATGCGCGTCGTCGGCATCGCAGGCGGCCCGAAGAAATGCGCCTGGCTGAAGGACGAGGCCGGCTTCGACGCCGTCATCGACTACAAGGCCGAGCCGGACCTGACGGCCGCCATCAAGGCCGCCTGCCCCGAGGGCGTCGATGTCCTGTTCGACAATGTCGGCAACGAGTCGGTCGACCGCGTCCTGCCGCTGATGAAGCTGCGCGGCCGGGTCGTCGTTTCCGGGCAGGTGGCGGACTACAATGTGCCGGTCGACCAGCGGCATGGCCTGAAGAACACCGACGTCTTCATCACCCACCGGGTGCGTATGGAGGGCCTGGTCGTGTTCGACGACATCCGCCAGTTCGCCGCCGCCCAGGGCCAGCTGGCCGACTGGATCGCCGACGGCTCGCTGAAGATCGCCATCGAGGAGTTCGACGGCCTGGAATCCGCGCCGGAGGCCTTCTGCGGCCTGTTCCGGGGCGAGAACTTCGGCCGCCGTCTGGTTCGTCTAGCCCCGGATCCCGCCTGATGAAATTCGAGGACTACCAGCGTTTCACCTTCCGCCGGGACGGGCGGATCCTGACCTGCAGCTTCAGCGGCAACGCGGTGAACGCCGTCGACGCCCGCATGCATGACGAACTCGCCGAGCTGTTCGTCGACCTGCAGCATGACGAGGACAGCGACCTGATCGTGCTGACCGGAGAGAACCGCGCCTTCTGCGCCGGCGGCGACTTCGACTGGTTCGATGAGCAGATCAGCGACCCCCGGAAGTTCCGCGCGATCGCCTACGACGCCAAGCGCATCGTCAGCGGCCTGCTGGACCTGGAGAAGCCGATCATCGCCCGGCTGAACGGCGCGGCCGCGGGCCTGGGCGCGACCGTCGCGCTGCTGTGCGACGTCATCATCGCCGACGAGGCGGCGAAGATCGGCGATCCGCATGTGAAGGTCGGGCTCGTGGCCGGCGACGGCGGGGCGATCATCTGGCCGCAGCTGATCGGCTTCGCCCGGGCCAAGGAACTGCTGATGACCGGCGACCTGCTGACGGCCACGGAGGCCGCCGGCATGGGCCTGATCAACTACGCCGTCCCGACCGACCAGCTCGACGCCAAGGTCGCCGAGATCGCCGGCAAGATCCTCGGCAATCCGCGCTGGGCGGTGCGCTGGACCAAGATGACGGCCAACATCACGCTCAAGCAGATCATGGTCAGCACCTCCGACGCGGCCGTGGCCTACGAGAGCCTCAGCAACATGACCGCCGACCGCAAGGAGGCCGTCGCCGCCTTCCGCGAACGCCGGCCGATGAACCTGACGGGGGAATAGGTGTCCCTCCCCGAACCCTCTCACGTCACCGAGCTGCGCTCGGTCCTGCAGCGCTTCGTCGCCGACAGGGCGCCGCGCGAGAAGCGCCGCGAGTGGGACCGCACCCACACCTTCCCGCGCGACCTGTTCCGCGAGCTGGCCGATCTTGGACTGTGCGGGCTGACAGTGCCCGAGGCCTACGGCGGCACGGGCCCCGACATCGTCGCCGCCGTCGCCGCCATCGAGGAGCTGTGCCGGGCGGGATCGTTCCTGGCGGGGCCGTTCATCCAGTGCGCCTTCTACGGCGGGATGAACATCCTCGAGAACGGTTCGCCCGAGCAGAAGGCCGACTTGCTGCCGAAGCTGGCGAAAGGCGAGCTGATCTTCGCCTACGGCCTCTCAGAGCCCGACGTCGGCGGCGACCTCTCGGCCGTGACCACCCGCGCGCGCCGCGAGGGCGAGGAGGTGATCATCACCGGCGCCAAGCGCTGGTGCACGGGAGCCGACTTCGCGGACTACATCTACTGCCTGGTCCGCTCGGATCCTGACGCGCCCGCGCGCAGCGGCCTGTCCTTCGTGCTGATTCCGACGAAGGCGCCCGGCGTCACGATCACCCCGATCGACCATGTGAACCTGCGCTACACCCTTTCATCCGACGTCCATTTCGACGAGGTCCGCCTGCCCGCCACGGCCATCGTCGGCGGGCCGGAGAAGTGGAACCAGGGCTGGAAGATGCTGGCCGGCCGGGCGCTGGACATCGAGAAGCTGGAGATCAGCGCCTGCGCCTTCGGCCTCGCCCAGGCGGCGCTGGAGGAGGCCTGGGCCTACAGCCAGGAACGCGTCCAGTTCGGCAAGGCCATCGCCGGCCACCAGGCCGTGCGCCACGCCCTGGTCGACGCCCGCACGAAGCTGGAAGCCTGTCGCCTGATGCTGTGGAACGCCGCGCGACTCGCCGACGAGGGCAGGCCCTGCGCGGTCGAGACCAGCATGGCCAAACTGTTCATCGGCGAGACCGGCGTCGAGATCGCGCTCGCCTGCCAGCGGGTCATGGGCGCTTACGCCATGTCGGCGGACTACGATATCGAGCGCAACGTCCGCGACCTGCTCGGCATGCCGATCGTCGGCGGATCCTCGAACATGCAGCGCAACAACCTGGCCGCCCTCTGGAGACTGCCGCAATGACCTTCAACGCCGTGCAGGCGGCCCAGTCCCTGGCCCATGAGGTGGCGCGCCGGGCCAACGAGATCGAGGCCGGCCGTCGCCTGCCGGCCGATCTCGCGAAGAAGTTCTCCGACGCCGGCCTCTTCCGCATGCTGCTGCCGGCCTCGCTCGACGGACATGAGACCATCCCCAGCGACGTCGCCCAGGCGATCGAGATCGTCAGCCAGAACGACGCCTCGGCCGGCTGGTGCCTGATGATCGGGGCGACCACAGCCTCGATGGCCAACCGGCTGGACGAGGAAACGGCCCGCGAGGTCTTCGGCCACCGGGAAGTGATCTCCGCCGGCGTCTTCGCCCCGATGGGCAAGGCCGAGGACGCGGGCGAGCACTGGCGCGTCACCGGCCGCTGGCAGTGGGGCAGCGGCGCGCAGAACGCCAACTGGATCGCCGGCGGCGCTGTTCTGACCGGGCCCAACGGCCCGATGCTCGACGCCGACGGCCAGCCGCTGCACCGGATGATGATCTTCCGCGCCGACGAGGTGGAGCTGATCGACACCTGGCGGACCTCGGGTCTGTGCGGCACCGGCAGCCTCGACTTCGCGGTCAAGGACGTGCTGGTGCCCAAGGAGCGCTCCGTCGCCCTGCACAGCGACCGCACCCGGGTCGAGACGCCGCTGGCGAAGTTCCCGGTGTTCGGCATGCTGGCCCTCGGCGTCGCCGCGGTGGCGCTGGGCAACGCCCGCGGCGCCCTGGTGCTCGCCGGCCAGATGGCGCTCGAGAAGAAGCAGCAGGGCTCGCAGCGCACCCTGGCCGAGCGCAACGTGATCCAGAACGACTACGCCCGCGCCGCCGCCGCGCTTTCCGCCGCCCGCGCCTTCTACTACGAGTGCATCCTGACCCTCTGGGGCGTGCTGCAGGCCGGCCAGGAGCCGACGCTGGACCAGCGTAACCGCCTTCGCCTCGCCTGCGCCCACGCCGCCCAGGTCGGGGCCGACGTCTGCCGCACGGCCTATGACATGCTCGGCGGTTCGGCCGTCTTCCTGCAGAACGACCTGCAGCGTCGCTTCCGCGACGCCCATGTCATCACCCACCACGCCATGGTGGCCCCGAGCATCTTCGAGCTCACCGGCCGGGTGCTGCTGCAGCAGCCCACCCGCGCCGCGCTGATCTGAGACTGCAAAGCCCTCCTCCTCGCCAGGGAAGCGCCTCGTCCGACGCAACCGTTAACCCCCGCCGGCGTTGTTTCGCCGTGTTCGGGGGTGGGCGCTCGTTGAGAGCGTCGACGGACGACGGGAGGCCGTTCTTCGCTCTGTCTTTGAGAGGAGCAGAGAGCGTTATGAAGACCAAGACCGTCATCGCCGTCGCCACGGCCAGCGTCATCGCCCTCGGGGCCGGCGCGTCCGTCGCCCAGAGCTATCCGCAGACCTGGCAGCAGTACCAGGCGCAGCAGCGCGAGTACCAGCGCCAGCGCGGCGCCTACCAGGATCGCCGCGAGGACTATGAGGCCCAGCGCCGCGCCTACGAGGCCTCGCGGGACCGCTACCTGCGCGACCAGGCGGCCTACGATCGCCGCTACGGCCGCGGGGCATATGTCCGGACCTACGGCGAATGGCGCTGGGATCCCTACGCCCGCTCGGCCGACTACTACGGCCGCGATGTCGCCTACACCGATCCCTACGCGCCCTATCGCAACAATCCCTGCGAGCAGCGCCGCGACGGCCGCACCGTCGCCGGCGCGGTGATTGGCGCCCTGGCCGGGGCGGCGATCGGCTCGAACGTCGCCGCCGGCGACGTGCAGACGGAAGGCGCTGTCCTCGGCGCCCTGGTCGGGGCCGGCATCGGCGGCACGATCGGCAACCAGACCGCCAACTGCGACTCGCAGGGCTACTACTGGCGCCGCGACCAGACCATCTCCTACCGCGAGGGGGGCTACTACCGTGACCGCGGCTACCGCAGCGGCCGCTACGGGTACCGTGACTACGCCCGCCGCGGCTGCCGCCTGGCCCCGGCCCCGGTCGAATGGAGCGGCCGCACCGAATACCGCTACGTCCGCGTCTGCCCGGACCGCCAGGGTCGCTACCGGATCACCGGCTAGCTGACGCCGGGGACGCGCGCTTCGGTGCGTGTCCCCGACTCCGTCGTTCCCGGTCCTGTCCCGGGGATGACGGTGGCTTGCTTCAATGCGCCGCGGCGTAGGCCTCCACCGCCGCGATGTGCCGCGCCTTGTCGGCATCGCCGAGGAAAGATCCGGCGAAGCTGTTCTTCGCCAGGGTGACGAGGTCGTCCTTCGTCAGCCCGACCGCCCGCGCCGTCTTCACGTAGTTATCGGCGATGTAGCCGCCGAAATAGGCCGGGTCGTCGCTGTTGCAGGTCGCTTTCAGTCCCAGGTCCAGCATCCGCTTCATCGGATGGTCCTTGAGGTCCTTCACCACGCACAGGCTCAGGTTCGACAGCGGGCAGACGGTCAGGGTCATCCCCATATCGGCCAGCCGCCGCGTCAGCGCCGGATCCTCCAGCGCCCGGTTGCCGTGGTCGATGCGGTCGACGCCGAGAATGTCGAGCGCCTCCCAGACATACTCCGGCGGGCCCTCCTCGCCGGCGTGGGCGCTGATCAGCAGCCCGCGCTCGCGGCTGGCCTTCATGACGCGTGCGAACTTCGACGGCGGATGGCCGACCTCGCCGCTGTCCAGCCCGACGCCGGCGAAGCGGTCCAGATACGGTTCGGCGGCCTTGAGCGTCTCGAACGCCGCCTCCTCGCTCAGGTGCCGCAGATAGCTCATGATCAGTTTGCTGGTGACGCCCAGTTCGTCCTGCGCCTGCCGCATCCCGGCCAGGATGCCGTCGGCGGCGACGCCGAAGGGAATCCCCCGGTCGGTGTGGGTCTGCGGGTCGTAGAAGATCTCCGCATGCACACCGCCGTCGGCGTGCAGCCGCCGGAAGTAGGCCATCGTCAGGTCGCGGAAATCCTCTTCCGTCTGCAGCACCCCGGCGCCCTGGTAGTAGATGTCGAGGAAGTCCTGCAGGTTGGAGAAGGCATAGGCCGCGCGGATCTCCTCCACCGACCCGAAGGGGAGGGCGATGCGGTTGCGCCTCGCCAGCTCGAACATCAGTTCCGGCTCGAGGCTCCCCTCGATATGCAGGTGCAGTTCGGCCTTGGGCAGGCCGCGGACGAAGGTCTCAAGATCATCGCTCATCACGCAATCTCAGGGCTGCGGGCGCGTCAGGTCAAGCCGCGCCCGGCCCGGCGGCTCCCGTCGAGAACAGGCCGGACGAAAAGGCGGTCGTCTGCGCTCGCCGGAGGGAATTCGGGGGCTTCGGTCCGCCATCGTCGGTACTCGGTGGTAATGTCGGATAGGCGACCTCCAGCGAACATTTCCGCTTCGCCACACCTGTATTTGATCGCGGCGTACCCGTTTTGGGGTATGCTGGTTCTATTGTCGGTTGAACACCTGGGCCCCGGCGACTGAGAGACCGCGCGCTCCCGTCCCAATCCGCGTTCGGAGCGACCATGCGCACCTTCAGCTTCTACATCCACGACCGGCGCTACAGCGTCCCGACCCTGCAGATCGTCACCGTCCGCGACGAGGACCGCGCCCGCGAACTCGCCCGGCAGCGGCTGGAGGAAGCCGAGCACCACCTCGCCGTCGAAGTGCTGGAGGACCAGACCGAGCTGTTCCGACTCGAGCGCGCCGGCGGCTGACGGCCGACTTGCCAAGCCGGAAAATCGGGCGCAGCATCTCCGCTCAAAGGCTCCTTGCCGGCGAAATCCGGCGCGGGGCCTTTTCCATTTTGGAGGCGCCGGCAAGAGCGCAAGGGAATGTCCGTCAACAAGCAAGGCCACATCCGCCTGACCTCGCACCCGCAGGCAGGCGCCGCACCGCGTTTCCCCATCGCCTGGGGAGCCCCGACCGCCGCTGAACGTGGACCGGTCATCGCCAGTCCGAACGCCGGGTCCGACCGTAACGCCATCGGCGCCCACGGCGGGGCCTACTCCGTCTACAGGTCCCTGGCCATCGCCTCGGGCGCGCTGAACCCCCTGGTCCGCCCGGACCTCACCGACACCGCTCCGGTGGTCGATATCGGGCCCTTCGGCCAGTGGAAAGATCCGCACCGGATCGTGTCGCTCGACCCGTGGGGGCACCGCGTCCAGCTCGACTTCGCCCGCGAGATCGCCGAGGGCGTCGACATCCGCCCCTCCATCGCCGTCACCAGGGCCCGCCTGACGCTGCCCGAGATCGGGCAGGCGATCGACGCGGGCCGGCTGAAGGTCGACGGCCAGGTCGTGCATGACTCGCGCGACGTCGCGGTGACCAAGGCGGCCATCGATCCAGTCTGGCATCTGCCGGGCATCGCCGAGCGCTTCGGGGTCGACGAGACCACCCTGCGCCGCACCCTCTTCGAGCAGACGGGCGGCATGTACCCCGAGTTGGTCACCCGGCCGGACATCAAGGTGTTCCTGCCCCCGATCGGCGGCATCACCCTCTACATCTTCGGCGACCCGGCCGCGATCGCCGACCCCGCCCGCCGCCTGACCTGCCGCGTGCACGACGAGTGCAATGGCAGCGACGTATTCGGCTCCGACATCTGCACCTGCAGGCCCTACCTGACCCACGGCATCGAGGAGTGCATTGCCGAGGCCCAGGCCGGCGGCGCCGGGCTGATCGTCTACAACCGAAAGGAAGGCCGGGCGCTCGGCGAGGTGACCAAGTTCCTCGTCTACAACGCCCGCAAGCGCCAGCCGGGCGGCGACCAGGCGGCCACCTACTTCGAGCGCACCGAATGCGTGGCCGGCGTCCAGGACGCGCGCTTCCAGCAGCTGATGCCGGATGTGCTGCACTGGCTGGGGATCAGGCACATCGACCGCTTCGTCTCGATGTCCAACATGAAGCACGACGCGATGGTCGAAGGCGGCATCACCATCGGCGAACGGGTCCCGATCCCGGCCTGGCTGATCCCCGACGACGCCTCGGTGGAGATGGAGGCCAAGAAGGCGGCCGGCTACTACACCCCGGACGGCGCGCCGACCGAGGAAGACCTCAAGAAGGTGGTGGGCCGCGACCTTGGCGAGTTCTGATCTCTTGGCCGTCGACCTGTTTTCCCCCGTCATCCTGAGCAGCCGCGAAGCGGCGTGTCGAAGGACGCACGACCTCACTGCGTGGTTCGACACGCACCCTGCGGGTGCTGCTCACCATGACTAGTGAAGGGCAAGCCGCCCGATCCCTGTTGTCCGCATCCGCCGTCCGGGAGCGCGCGCACGAGATGCTGGCCGTCGCGCTCGATGACGGCCTGCCCGAGTGGCAGGTCGCGCTCGACCGGCTGCCGTATACCGCCGACGCCGTCGCGCGGGTGATCCGCGACCAGTACCCGACGCTGAAGGTGCCGTTCCACGCCCGCTGGCGGCATTTCAACGTCCGCGGCCGCGACCTGTGGGCGGAGATGGCGGAGGAGGCCTTCTGGCCTGACCGCGCGGCCCGCGCCCGCGCCGCCTTCGATCTCTGCATCACCTCGGTGCTGCTGGACGCCGGCGCCGGCCCCGACTGGAGCTTTCTCGACGGCCCGACCGGCTCGACCAGCGCCCGCTCGGAGGGCCTCGGCGTCGCCTCGCTGCGCCTGTTCCAGTCGGGCGCCCTGTCGGCCACCGCGGACGACCCGCTCCGCGCCGACGGCCTGGCGACCTTCGACGCCGCCACGCTGGCGACGGCGTTCCAGGTCTCGGACTCCAATCCGCTGGTCGGGCTGGAGGGTCGCGCGGCCCTGTTGCGGCGCCTGGGCGAGACGGTGGGCCGCCCCGGCGACCTCTACGATGTGATCGCCGCCCGCGCCGTCGCCGGAAGGCTGCCCGCGCCGGCGATCCTGGACGTCCTGCTCGACCGCCTCGGACCGGTCTGGCAGGGCCGGCTCAGCCTCGCGGGCGTGCCGCTGGGCGACACCTGGCGGCACCCCGCCATCCGGCGCGACGATGCGACCGACGGCCTCGTTCCGATCCACAAGCTCTCGCAATGGCTGGCCTACAGCCTGATCGAGCCGCTGCAGGACGCGGGCCTCGAGGTGGTCGACATCGACGGCCTGACGGGCCTCGCCGAGTACCGCAACGGAGGCCTGTTCATCGACGACGGCGTGCTGGTCCTGAAGGACTCCGCCGACATGGACCGCACCCATGCGGTCGGCGATCCCCTGGTCGTGGCCTGGCGGTCCCTGACCGTCGCGCTGCTGGACCGCATCGCCCCGCTGGTGCGTGAGCGCCTGGGTCTGGCGGAGGCGGACTTCCCGCTCGCCCGGGTCCTCGAGGGCGGCACCTGGGCGACCGGCCGGCGGCTGGCGGCGGAGCGACGCGCGGGCGGCGGCCCGCCCCTGAAGATCACGAGCGACGGGACGGTATTCTGATGCGAACCTTCCAGGGCGTCACGGTCGTCGATCACCCGCTGGTGCGGCACAAGCTGACCCGCCTGCGCGACGTCACGACCTCGACCAAGACCTTCCGCGAACTCGTGCGCGAGATCGCCACCCTGCTCTGCTACGAAGTCACCCGCGACCTCGCCCTGACCGACCGCGAGGTGACCACGCCGCTGGAGACCACGACCGCGCCGGAGATCGCCGGCAAGAAGCTGGTCTTCGCCTCGATCCTGCGTGCGGGGGAGGGGATGCTGGAGGGCATGCTCGACCTGGTGCCGTCGGCCCGTGTCGCGCACATCGGCCTATACCGCGACCCCGGCACCCGCGCGGCGGTGGAATACTACCTCAAGGTCCCCGAGACCCTGGCCGAGCGGACCGTGATCGTCGTCGATCCGATGCTCGCCACCGGCGTCACGGCCCGCGCCGCGATCGAGCGGCTGAAGGAGGAGGGCGCCCGCGACATCCGCTTCGTCTGCATCCTGGCCGCGCCGCAGGGCGTGGACGCGGTGCGGGGCGAGCATCCCGACGTTCCGATCTGGGCGGCGGGCGTCGACCGGGGGCTGGACGATCACGGCTACATCGTTCCCGGCCTGGGTGACGCGGGGGACCGTCTGTTCGGCACGCGCTGAAGCCGTTACAGCTTCGGCCCGATGACCTACGAGACCCTGCTCACCGAACAAGCCGACGGCGTGCTCGTCGTCACGCTGAACCGACCGACGGCCGGCAACTCGCTCTCCACGCGGATGGCCGAGGAGCTGCTGGCGCTCTGGACCGCGCTGCCCGGCGACCCGGACGTGCGGGCCGTCGTCCTGACCGGGTCGGGGGGCAAGATCTTCTGCGCCGGCGCCGACCTGAAGGAGCGGGACGGGATGACCGACGCCCAGTGGGTCGCCCAGCACCGCCTGTTCGAGGCCATGCGCGACGCCCTCGTCGCCCTGCCGGTCCCGGTGATCTGCGCGGTCAACGGCGCGGCCTACGGCGGCGGCTGCGAGATCGCGCTGAACTGCGACTTCATCTACGCCGCCGCGGGCGCGCGGTTCGCGCTGCCGGAGGTCAAGCTGGGCATCATGCCGGGCCTGGGCGGCGCGCCGAACCTGGCCCGCGCCGCCGGCGAGCGCCGGGCGCGCGAGATCCTGCTGACCGGCGATCCGTTCACCGCGGAGGAGGGCGCCGCCTTCGGCGTGGTCAACCGCGTCTGCGCCGCCGACGCCCTGGTCGCCGAGGCCGTCGCCACGGCGAGCAAGATCGCCGGCAACGCGCCGCTCTCGGTGCGCAACATCCGCCGCACCCTGGCCCGGACGGCGACGCTCTACGGCGCGGAGGCGGTGGCCGTCGAGCTGGCCAACTACGACGAACTCACCCCCACCGACGACCGCCGCGAAGGCGTCGCCGCTTGGGGCGAGAAGCGCAAACCGGAGTGGAAGGGGCGGTAGGTCCGCCGGGGGACATGTTCCGGCGATGCCGCCCCGCGCTGAGACGCTGCGGCGGCGGAACATGAAAAGTACGCGTCCCCGTTTCCCGCGTCCCGGTTTCCTGTTTCCCGTGTCCCAGCCGGGGCCGCGGAGTTTGCAGCCCTGGGCGGTTGAGGCGTGGAATTCTGGCTTGGACAGAACGCAACGATAATTATCTCGGCTCGTTATCGCGGCCCCGAATTGAAAGGGTCGCGAGTTGCCAGTGCTGTCGCGGCCGCAATGAAGGCGATGACTGACGCGCGGGCTCCGATGTTCGGTGGATCGCTCGGTCAGCTCCCACACGTGAACACCGTCTTTGTGGTGGAAGGCTCTCTAGGCCCCCCGAGTTCGACACTGTTCGAGTGGGACCGTTCAGCCGCAAGGAGAGGTGCGTTCAGGTGGAAATTGCTCTAAGGGCTTCGCAGATCAACGCGTCGAGCCTACGCGATGAGATCGTTTATGCATTGTGAATCGCAAACGCGGCAGCATTTCATTTCTTTGAAGATAAAGGCATAGAATTCCCTCTTCGCGATGCTGAGGAGCTAGTGACGCAAGTTGGCGAACAATTGGAAAGTTTCGCATAGGTCCTCAGTCATCTACGGGCGGTTCATCTGCGAAAATTCGGCTAAGGCAGGCAACCGAGGCAGGCAACCGGGACGGGTGCATTTCAGGTTATCCCTCTGCCCCTCCCTTGATCCGCTCTTGCTCGCGGAGGATGTTGAAGGCCGGAGGGATGGGGAAACACCGCCTCTTCTCCCCCTCCGCAAGACCCGCCCCATACTTCTAGCCATCCCGTCGCACGGGGAGGGCGCTCGGCCGGCGACCTTGCGGCGGCGGGATGGAGTTCGAGCGGGATCAGGGACGAGGGGGTTACTCGTCCGGTCCGGGACGGCCTGCCAGGTCGCCCGCCCGCCGGGAGCTTCTGCCGGCTAAGCGCGAAAAGCGCTGCCTACCGGCGGCTTCCGTCCAACGGACTTCGCGGAGCGCTAAGGGACTGCCCTTCTTGCACCTTGCACCAACAGACATCCGGGCAAGACCGGAGCGCTCCGCACCACCTCCCCACCGTCACGGGCGAACCCCGTGAGGCGGCGAAGCCGTGTCCGCGCGGCGCCCTCTCACCGCCGCATCCCGACTCCCCTATATTCGCTGCGTGACCGACACGCCCGAACCTGAAGCGCCGGCCCTCAAGGGCGCGGCCCTGATCGCCGACCACGCCAGGCGGCTCCCGGACTCGCCGGGCGTCTATCGCATGATCGGCGAGGACGGCGAGGTGCTCTACGTCGGCAAGGCGCGCTCGCTGAAGAAGCGGGTGATCCAGTATGCCCAGGGCCGGTTCCACACCAACCGCATCGCCCACATGGTCGACCAGACGCGGGCCATGGAGTTCGTCTCGACCCGCACGGAAGCGGATGCGCTGCTGCTCGAGATCAACCTGATCAAGACGATGAAGCCGCGCTTCAACGTCCTGCTGCGCGATGACAAGAGCTTCCCGGAGATCGTGATCCGCCGCGACCACGAGGCGGCGCAGCTGCGCAAGCACCGCGGGGCGCACACGATCAAGGGCGATTATTTCGGCCCCTTCGCCTCCGCCGGCGCGGTGAACCGCACCCTGAACACGTTGCAGAAGGCCTTCCTGCTGCGTTCCTGTTCGGACAGCGTCTACGAGAGCCGCACCCGGCCCTGCATGCTGCACCAGATCCGCCGCTGCGCCGCGCCCTGCACAGGCCTGATCGCGCTGGACGACTATGCGAAGCTGGTCGAGGAGGCCGAGGCCTTTCTCCGCGGCAAGAGCCGGGCGGTGATGGCGCGCATGTCGCAGGAGATGCAGGCCGCCTCCGACGATCTGGAGTTCGAACGCGCCGCCCGTCTGCGCGACCGCATCCGCGCCCTGTCGGCCGTCGCCGCCGAGACGCAGGTCAATCCCGAGAGCGTCGAGGAGGCCGACGTCTTCGCGCTGCACGCGGAGGGCGGCCAGGCCTGCGTACAGGTGTTCTTCTTCCGCGCCGGCCAGAACTGGGGCAACCGCGCCTACTTCCCGCGCGTCGACAGGGCCGACACCGACGCCGAGGTGATGAGCGCCTTCATCGGCCAGTTCTACGACGACAAGCCGCTGCCCCGGCAGATCCTGGTCAATGTCCTGCCGCACGAGCACGCCTTGTTCGCGGAGGCGTTCGCCATGAAGGCCGGCCGCAAGGTCGAGATCCTCAGGCCCCAGCGCGGCGAGAAGAAAGGCCTCGTGGATCAGGCCGCGCTCAACGCCCGCGAAGCGCTGGGCCGCAAGATGGCCGAGGGCTCGGCCCAGTCGAAACTGCTCGCCGGCGTCGCCGAGGCCTTCGGCATGGAGGCCCCGCCCGAGCGGATCGAGGTCTACGACAACAGCCACATCATGGGCACGAACGCCGTCGGCGGCATGGTGGTGGCCGGCCCCGAGGGTTTCCTGAAAAACCAGTACCGCAAGTTCAACATCAAGGGCTCGGAGCTCACCCCCGGCGACGACTACGGCATGATGAAGGAGGTGCTCCGCCGCCGCTTCTCGCGCCTGGTCAAGGAGGAGGAAGAAGGCGACAGCTCGGCGCGCCCGGACCTGGTGCTGATCGACGGCGGCCAGGGCCAGCTGGAGGCGGCGCTGGAGGTGATGGCCGATCTCGGCGTCGATGACATCACCGTCGTCGGCATCGCCAAGGGGCCGGACCGGGACGCGGGGCTGGAGCGGTTCTTCATCCCCGGGCGCGACCCCTTCATGCTCGAGCCGAAGGACCCGGTGCTCTACTACCTCCAGCGCCTGCGAGACGAGGTCCACCGCTTCGCCATCGGCGCCCACCGCACGCGCCGCTCGATGGACCTGAAGAAGAATCCGCTCGACGAGATCGACGGCGTCGGTCCCGGCCGCAAGAAGGCGCTGCTGCACGCCTTCGGCTCGGCCCGCGAGGTCGGCAAGGCCTCGGTCGACGACCTGATGAAGGTCGACGGCGTCAGCGCCGCCCTGGCGCAGCGCATCCACGACTTTTTCCGCCGCTGACGCGTTCGGAGGCTATGGTGACCGCATGAAATCGCTTCCCAACGCCCTGACCATCGCCCGGCTCGTTCTGACCGTGCTGGTTTTCGCCGCCCTGATCGCGCTCATCGTCCCCGGCGTCTTCCGCCTCGCGATGGACGCCGGCGTCGATCCGCGGCTGGTGCAGACGTCGCTCTACCTGTTCGCCTTCTGGGGCTTCATCGTCGCGGCGGTCACCGACTTCTTCGACGGCTGGCTGGCCCGCCGCTGGGACGCCACCAGCACGCTCGGCGCCATCCTCGACCCGATCGCCGACAAGGTGCTGGTCGCCGGCATGATCGTGGCCATCTCGGCGACCGGGCACTGGATCGTCGCCCTGGCCGGCGGCCTGATCCTGTTCCGCGAGTTCGCCGTCAGCGCCATGCGCGAGGTCCTCGCGCCGAAGGGCCTGAAGCTGCCGGTGACGATGCTGGCCAAGTGGAAGACGACGCTGCAGCTGGTCGCCCTGACCGCGCAGCTGTTCCTGTTCGGCTGGGAGCAGGTCTGGGGCCTACCGCCGGACGCCGCCCTGTTCGGCCAGGCCGCCATGGCCGCCCATTTCCTGCTCGGCTTCGCCACCGCCGTGACGATCTGGACCGGCGTCGAGTACGCCCTCTCGGCGCGCAAGGCCCTGGGGACGGCTTCCGGCGACGACCGGTAGCGACCTCTCATTCCGCCGCCAGCAGCCGGGGCGGGGCCTCGTCCCGCGCCGCCTCGACGACATCGGGGTCGGTGGGGCCGTGGAGCAGCCAGTCCGTCCCAGGCTCATCCTCGCGGTCGGCCCGCAACAGCCGCGCGATCAGGCATGCGCCAACGCCTCGCAGAACCATCCTCGTCTCCCTGACATGGATTCGAGTTTGAGAATGACTCGCAACTAAGGCGACGGCAAGGCGTCAGCTCATGGGATTGGCCGCCGGCGGCGGATCGCCGGGCAGGGGGATGAACTCATCGTGGTCGAGGTCGGGCAGCTTCATCCGGCCGGCGCGCCAGTCGGCCTTGGCCTGTTCGATGCGATCCCTGCGGGACGAGACGAAGTTCCACTCGATGAACCGCGGCCCGATCGGCTCGCCGCCCAGCAGCATCACGGTCGAGGGCTCCAGCGCCGTGAAGGCGATCGTGCCGCCCGGCGCGAACACGGCCATCTGGCCCGCGTTGAGCCGTTGGCCGTCGGCCTCGACGCTCCCGCTGGCCACATAGGCGGCCCGCTCCGGATACTCGGCCGGCAGCCCGGCCCGGGCCCCGGCGGCCAGCTCCCAATGGACGTAGAAGGTCGGTGAGAACACCGGCGTCTTCGCCTCGGCCCCGAACGCCTTGCCGGCCACCAGCCGCGCCTTCAGGCCGTCGCCTTCATAGAAGGGCAGTTCATCGTCGCCCTCGTGGTGCGAGAAGGCCGGCGCGGTCTCCTCATGCTCGACCGGAAGCGCCAGCCAGGTCTGGATGCCGTCCATCCTTCCGCCATGCGCGCGCAGTCCCTCGAACCGCTCCGAATGGGTGATGCCGCTGCCGGCGGTCATCCAGTTCACCTGCCCTGGCCGGATGACGATCTCGGAACCCACGCTGTCGCGGTGGGTCATCTCGCCCTCGAACAGGTAGCTCAGCGTCGACAGCCCGATGTGCGGATGCGGCCGCACATCGACCTCGCGGCCGAAACCGGGCTCGAAGCTGGCCGGGCCCATATGGTCGAAGAAGATGAAGGGGCCGACCGTCCGCCGCGCATGCCAGGGCAGCACGCGCCCGACCTCGAAGCCCCCGAGATCCTTGCGGCGCTGGTCGATGACGAGGTCGATCATGGCGGGCTCCCTTTGGCGGCGATCGCGATCATGGCCCCGTCCACGGCGGCTGATAAGTACCGCCGCAATTGACGCGCCTACCAAAGCGGCTGCGGCAGCGGCGCGGAGAAGAGCAGGATCGGACCGGGATCGGGCCGGGCGAGCGTGAGATCCTGCGCCCGCGCCGCCCACCGAGCATGGCCGACGAAGGTCACTGTCGTTCCGTCCACGGCGACGTGCGTCAGGTCGTCGACGCCCGGATGGTTGGCGGCCACCGGCTCGGCCTGCTCGAGTTCGGTGCAGTTGCGGTTGATGCGCAGCAGGACCACCCGCTGCGGCGTGGCGCCGTTCTGCGTCGCCACCACCGCGAAGGCGCCGGAAGACGCCGCGCGCGAGGTGAAGCGGAACCCCGCCGCCGCGACCAGACCGTCCGTTCCGGCCAGCCCCGCCATCAGGCCCTGGAGGGCGACAAGCTCGCCCGTCTCAAGGTCGAGCCGGTGCAGGCCGCTCGAGTAGTCCGCGACCAGCAGCGCCCTTCCGCCCGGGCAGACCGCCAGCCCCTGTGGCGACCCGATCCCTCCGGGAGCCAGCAGCCGCTCGAGCGCGCCGGCGCCGGCCTTCAGCCGCCAGACGCCGCCGGACGCGTCGCTCGCGTAGACGGCGCCGTTGTCGGACACGGCGAGGTCGCCGAACTGGCTCCGTTCGCCGGCGCCCGGCATGGCGACGCGGCCCAGGATGCGACCGTCCGCGAGGGAGACCTTGAGAAGGCCGGTTCTGGCCGGCCCCTCGCCGCCGGGCACGCCAGCGCCCCAGGCTTCGCCCGCCCACAGCAGGCCGCGCCGCCGGTCGACGGCCATGCCAAAGAGCGCTCCCGTCCCGGCGTCGGCCTGCAGGAAAGGCTCGATGCGGCCATCGCGCAGGCGCACGATGGTCCGCCCGGAAACCGTGCTGAGGAGGAGACCGCCCTTGCCGTCGTGGACGAGGCCCTCGCCGATCCAGTCCGGCCGATCCGCGACGCGCGCGACCTCGACCGGCTCGCCGATGGGCCGGGCGTTGTCGAGCATGATGGTCCCGATCTCGCGCCAGCCCGGGAGCGCCTTGAGGGGCGCGAGAGCCGGGTCGCTGTCGACGTCCAGCACGCCGCCCATGCCCGCGAAGCGGCCGAGGCTTTCGAGCGCTTCCGTGGTCTTTCCGGCGGCCGCCTGGACGCGCGCCAGCCGGACATGGGACCAGGGCGTATCGGGATAGAGGGCGAGCGCCTCGACGAGCCGGGACTCGGCGACCGCCAGATCGCCCGCGGCGACGGCCTCGGCCGCCTCCTTGCGAAGCTGCAGGTAGGTATCGAAGCGCCCGGCTGGCGCCCCGGGCTCGGCGGCGGCGCCGAGCAGGATCGCGGCCGCGGCCGCGGCGACGATCCTAGCCGTGCGGGCTGACATAGGGGCTGACCATGCCCAGCGGCACGGCGGTGGTGTTCTTGACGCCCCGGATGACGATCCGGCTCTCAATGTTGGAGACCAGGCCCAGCGACAGGATCTTGTCGCGCAGGAAGTCGTCGAAGGCGTGCATGTCGCGGGTGACGATGCGCAGCTCGTAGTCGGCGGCGCCGGTGACCGTGGCGCACTGGGTGACCTCGGCCCACTTGATCACATTGGCCTCGAACAGTTCGAGGTTCTCCTTGGTCGGCAGCGAGAGCTTGACCGTGCAGTAGACCTCGAAGCCCAGGCCCAGCTGCTCGCGGTCGAGGATCGTCACCCGACGCTGGATGATGCCGGCGTCCTCCAGCCGCTTGATCCGGCGCCAGCAGGGGCTGGACGACAGGCCGACCCGTTCGGCGATCTCGGCCACCGACAGGCTGGCGTCATGCTGGATGAGGTCGAGAATCTTTGCGTCAACCGCGTCGAGCTGCTCGGACAAACCTTTTACCCCCAAAGACGCGATCCGCGCCGCGATCTTGCCGTAGCCCTCCCCTCACGGGGCACGGCTTTGGCAAGCAATTTCGCCGCGCTTATATGATCTTGCAAGCGGGGAAGCACGCGCCAGAGGAAAGATTTTTCAATGCGCCACCAAGAAGTGACGCTCGACGACAAATATCTTCTCGAAGACGGCCGTGCGTTCATAACCGGCGTCCAGGCCTTGATCCGGGTCATGCTCGACCGCCGCCGCCTCGACGCCCGCGACGGACTGAACACGGCCGGCTACATCTCCGGCTATCGCGGCTCGCCCCTCGGCGGGCTCGACCAGCAGGCCGCCCGCGCCGGCAAGCTTCTGAAGTCGCACGAGGTCGTCTTCCAGGAAGGCCTCAACGAGGACCTCGCCGCCACCGCCGTCTGGGGCAGCCAGCAGGCGAACCTGTTCCCCGGCGCGAAGTACGACGGCGTCTCGGCCATGTGGTACGGCAAGGCGCCGGGCGTCGACCGCACCGGCGACGTGTTCAAGCACGCCAACTTCGCTGGCGTGATGCCCAAGGGCGGCGTCATCGCCGTCGCCGGCGACGATCACAACTGCAAGTCCTCGACCCTGCCGTCGCAGTCGGAGTTCGCCTTCCAGGACTTCGAGATGCCGGTCCTGTCGCCGGCCGACGTTCAGGAGGTGCTCGACTACGGCCTGCTCGGCCTGTCCATGTCGCGCTTCAGCGGCCTGTGGGTCGGCCTCATCGCCCTGGCCGACACCATGGACAGCGGCGTCACCATCGACGTCTCGCTCGACCGCCACCGCATCGTGACGCCCGACAACTTCCCGATGCCGCCGGGCGGGCTGCACATCCGGACCAAGGACCAGCCGCTGGACAAGGAACTGCGGCTCCGCAACCACAAGATCCCGGCCGCGCTCGCCTTCGCCCGCGCCAACGCGATCGACCGCGTGGTGCTCGCCTCGCCGCGGCCCCGGCTCGGCATCGTCTGCCAGGGCCAGGCCTACAAGGACGTGCTCGAGGCCTTCCAGGCGATGGGCATCAGCCCGCAGGAAGCCGCCGATCTCGGCGTGACCATCTACAAGGTCGGCATGCCCTGGCCGCTGGAGCCGCAGGGCCTGCGCGCCTTCGCCGCCGGCCTCGAGACCCTGATGGTCATCGAGCACAAGCGGGCGCTCATCGAGCCCCAGGCCCGGGCCGCCCTCTATGACCTGCCGGCGCACGCCCGGCCGAGGATCATCGGCAAGCGCGACGAGAACGGCCAGCCGCTGATGGAGGAGACGGGCTCCCTTTCGGTAGCCGCCATCGCGCTGGACCTCTACGATCGCCTGCCGGCCGGCCCGCACAAGGAACGCGCCCAAGGCTACATCGACCGGGTGTCGGCCTCGGGCGTCGCCGCCGTCAGCCTCGCCGCCGACCAGCAGCGCAAGCCCTTCTTCTGCTCGGGCTGCCCGCACAACACCTCGACCCGGGTGCCGGAAGGCTCGCGGGCGCTGGCCGGCATCGGCTGCCACTACATGGCCAGCTTCAACGACCCGTCGACGGACCTGAACACCCACATGGGCGGCGAGGGTCTGACCTGGGTCGGCGCGGCGCCGTTCACGAGCGAGAAGCACGTCTTCCAGAACCTCGGCGACGGCACCTACAACCACTCCGGCTCGCTCGCCATCCGGGCGGCGATCGCCGCGAAAGCCAACATCACCTACAAGCTGCTGTTCAACGACGCCGTCGCCATGACCGGCGGCCAGCAGGCCGAGAGCGGCTTCACCCCGGCCCAGATCACCCGGCAGCTGGCGGCCGAGGGCGTGAGGAAGACGGTCATCGTCGTCGACGACGTCGCCCGCTACGAGGGCGTCACCGGCCTCGCCCCCGGCGTGGAGATCCATCCCCGCTCGGACCTGATGAAGGTCCAGCGCCAGCTGCGCGAGACCGAGGGCGTCACGGTCCTGCTCTACGACCAGACCTGCGCCACCGAGAAGCGCCGCCGCCGCAAGCGCGGCACGATGGCCAAGGCCCCGAGCCGCGTCTTTATCAACCCTCTGGTCTGCGAGGGCTGCGGCGACTGCAGCAAGAAGTCGAACTGCGTGTCGGTCGAGCCGCTCAACACCGAGTTCGGCCGCAAGCGCAAGATCAACCAGTCGACCTGCAACCAGGACTACAGCTGCGTCGACGGCTTCTGTCCGTCCTTCATCACCCTGGAGGGGGCGGAGAACGCCACCCGCGAAAAGATCGCCGCCCTGACCGCCGACTCGACGCCCCTGCCGGAGTTCGAGCCGCTCGAGGGCGTCCGGCGCATCGTCTTCACCGGTATCGGCGGCACCGGCGTCACGACCGTCGCCTCGATCCTGGCCATGGCGGCCCACGTCGACGGCCGCTCGGCCAGCGTCGTCGACATGACCGGCCTCGCCCAGAAGGGCGGTTCGGTGTTCAGCCATGTGAAGATCGGCGAGACCGAGGACACCGTCGTCGGCGGCCGCGTGCCGGCCGCCTCGACCGACGTGCTGATCGCCTGCGACCTGCTGGTCGCGACCAGCCCGGACGGCCTGGCCCTGCTGAGCAAGCAGGTCACCCGCGCCTTCGGCAACGCCGACTTCTCGCCGACCGCCGACTTCGTCACCAACCGGGATGTCCGCTTCGACACGGCCCAGATGGCCCGCCGGGTCACCGCCGCCACGAAGTCGTACGAGTCCTGCCCGTCGCAGGCGCTCGCCGAGCACAAGCTGGGCGACGGCATCTACGCCAACATGATCATGCTGGGCTTCGCCTGGCAGAAGGGCGTCATCCCGGTCTCCAGCCGCGCCCTGTACCGCGCCATCAAGCTGAACGGCGTCGACTACGAGTCGAACCTCCAGGCCTTCGAAGTGGGCCGCAGGGCCGCCGTCGATGAAGCCTTCAAGGGCAAGCCTGAGGACGACGTCGCCACGCCGGAGACGATGCCGCTCGACCAGCTGATCGCGCACCGCACGGCCGAGCTCGCCGACTACCAGGACGCCGCCTACGCCCGCCGCTACGCGGAACGGGTCGGGAAGGTCCGGGCGGCGGAGGCCGCGCTCGCCGGGGGCGGCGAGGCGCTGACCCGCGCCGTGGCCGTGAACCTCTACAAGCTGATGGCGTACAAGGACGAGTACGAGGTCGCCCGCCTCTACAGCGACGGCCGCTTCGCCCGGGAACTGGCGGGCACGTTCAGGGGCGGCAAGGCGAAGGTCTGGCTCTCCCCGCCGCTGCTGGCGCCCAAGGGCCCGGACGGCAAGCCGAAGAAGGTCGCTATGGGCGGCTGGATGATCTCGGCCGTCTTCCCGGTCCTGGCCCGGATGAAGGGTCTGCGCGGCGGTCCGCTGGACATCTTCGGCATGACCGCCGAGCGCAGGATGGAGCGCGGGCTGATCACGTCCTACGAGGCCCAGCTCGACCGCATCCTCGCCGGCCTCACCGCCGAAAAGCTGCCGCTCGCCGCCCGCATCGCCTCGGTCCCGCAGGCGATCCGCGGCTTCGGCCACATCAAGGAAGCCTCGGTGAAGACGGCGAAAGCCGATGAGGCCGCCCTCTGGGCGGAGTGGCATTAGCTGTCCTCCCCCACCGGGGGAGGGGAACCATGCGGAGCATGGTGGAGAGGGTCAGGTGCAGGGTGATCGAAGGCCCTGCACCAGGACCGCGCCACGCCTGCTACGGCTCCTGACTGCAGCCCGCTCCACCATCCTCCGGATGGTCCCTCTCCCGATGGGAGAGGATCCGCGGCTACCGCTTCGCCGCGCGCTCAGCCCTGAACCGCGCCGCCGCTGAAGCATCCCCCGCCTTCTCGGCCGCTGCGATCAGGGTCAGGTCGATGATGTCGCGCTGCGCGTGGCTGCCGCCGAAGCGGTGGTCGAGGCCCTGCGTCCGCCCGAGCGCCGCGATCGCCCCCCGCCAGTCGCCCTCGCCGTATGCGGCCAGGCCCTCGACCAGCGGCCGCCCGACCAGCCGCACCATCTCGGCGTTGTCGCCCGGCGCGGCCATGGCCCGGTCCTGCGCCGCCAGCAGGGCGGCGAGGTCGTCCCGCCGCCCGGTCGCGGCGAAGGCCATCGCCGCGTGGGCGTCGTTGAAGGCGTAGGTGCTTTCCGCCAGCGCCCTTGCCCACTGGTCGGCCAGCGGCGTCCAGCGGTCGCCGACGTCGACGCCGTCCAGGCCCAGCCGCCAGAGCAGGGCGCTGGCGTCGACCATGTTGTACGCGAGCTCCGACCGGTCGCCCCAGACCGGACCGTCGAACAGGTCGAGCACGGCGGCGGTGTCGCCCAGCCCCCAGTGGAACAGCGCCAAGTGCCACCAGTTGTGGACCGCGAAGTAGCTGTCGGCCGTCCAGCGGTCGACATCCTCGCGCATCCAGGCGACGCCCTCCTCGCGGCGGTCCTGCATCTCCAGCACATGCGCCACCGCGTGCTGCGCCCAGCTGTTGCGGGGCTCCAGCGCCACGGCCTCACGACCCGCTGCTTCGGCGCCGGCGTAGTCGCCGGTCTCCTCCAGCCCGAAAGCGTGCAGCCCCAGCACCGCGTGATAGCCGGGCATGTCGGCCGACCAGTGCGGGCGAGCGCGGGCGATCCGGTCGCGCAGCGTGGTCCGGTCTCCGGTGAGGAAGTCCAGCAGCTGCCCGATCTGCAGCGCCAGCACGTCGCGCGGATAGGCCTCCGTCACCGTCGCCAGCGTCGCGGCCGCCGCGCGGTAGCGGCCCTCGACCATCGCGCCCAGCGCCTTGACGTGGCCGGCCTCGCGGTCGTTGGCGGGCAGGGCGGCCGCGGCGGCGTGGTAGCCGCGCGCCGCCGGGATCGTCGCCGCATCGGTGCCTGCCGCATGCAGATAGCCGAGGAAGACATGGCCCATGGTGAAACCCGGACTGTCCTCCACCGCCTTCCTCAACCGCCGCACCGGGTCGCCGATGTAGCGCAGGTGGTCGGCCAGCACCGCCTCGTAGAGGCCCAGCGCGGTTTCGCTGGCCCCGGTCGGACGGGTCGGAAGGGCGATGTCGAAGGCCATGGCGCGGGTGCTCGTCGTCGGCGGTCGCATTCAGCTTGGCCTGACGGCGCGCGCTGGTCTACGGCTGGGACATGAGCGAATTCGATTTCGACGCCGTTGTGGTCGGGGCCGGTGCCGTGGGCCTGGCGACCGGCTACGCCCTGTCGCGGCGCGGCCTCGTCGTCGCCGTGCTGGAAAAGGAGCTCGCCATCGGCCAGGGCGTCTCCTCGCGCAATTCCGAGGTCATCCACGCCGGTCTCTACTATCCGACCGGGTCGCTGAAGGCCCGGCTCTGCGTCCAGGGCCGCCGCGCCCTCTACGCCTTCCTCGACCGGCATCACGTCGACTACCGCAAGTGCGGCAAGCTGGTCGTCGCCACCTCTCCGGATGAGGTCGGGCGCCTGGACGCGATCCTCGAACAGGCGCGGACCAACGACGTCGAGGGCATGGAACGGCTCTCCGCCGAACAGGCCATGGCGCTGGAGCCGGGCCTCGCCTGCCACGGCGCCCTGCTGTCGCCGGAGAGCGGCGTCTTCGACAGCCACGGCTACATGCTGGCCCTGGTCGGCGAAATCGAGGCCGCCGGCGGCGCCGTGGTCACCGCCACCCCCTTCGAGGGCGCGACCCCGCTGCCGGGCGGCGGCTTCCGCGTTCGGGCCGGCGGCGAGGCGCCGACCGACCTGACCTGCCGCCTGCTGGTCACCGCGCCGGGTCTGTCGGCCCAGGCGGCCGCGGCGTCGATCGAGGGCTTCCCGGCCGGCGGGATTCCGCGCGGCCACTTCGGCAAGGGCGTCTACTTCCGCCTGCAGGCGAAGGCCCCGTTCGACCGCCTGGTCTATCCGCCGCCGATCCACGGCGCGCTCGGCACCCACTACCGCAAGGACCTCGGCGGCCAGGCGGTGTTCGGGCCGGACCTGACCTTCGTCGAGACCGAGGACTATTCTGTCGATCCGGCCAGACGCGCGGACTTCGCCGCCTACATCCGCAGGTTCTGGCCGGCCCTGGACGAGACCCTGCTGTCGCCCGACTACGCCGGCATCCGCCCCAAGCTGCACGGCCCTGACGAGCCCCAGCCCGACTTCCGCATCGACGGCCCCGACGCGCACGGGATCGAGGGGCTGGTCGCCCTCTTCGGCATCGAGAGCCCGGGCCTGACCAGTTCGCTGGCCGTGGGGGAGGAGGCGGCGCGAAGGCTGGCGCTTTAACGCGTTGCGTTCTTCGACACGCCGCTGCGCGGCTGCTCAGAATGACTGGCGAGGATAGCCTTCAAACCTGGTCATGCTGAGCAGCGCCAACGGCGCGTGTCGAAGCACGCACGACGCCAGCTACCCCTTCGGAACCAGCTTCAGCACCCGCCCCTTGGCGTTGTCGGTCACTAGATAGACCGCGCCGTCCGGCCCGACCCGCACGTCGCGGATGCGTTCGCCGAGGTCCTGCAGCAGCCACTCCTCGCCGGTGACCCTGTCGCCGTCGAGCGACAGGCGGACGAGCTTCCGGTCCCTCAGGCTGCCGATGAAGACGCTGCCCTTCCAGGCCGGGAACAGGTCGCCCGTGTAGAAGGCCATGCCCGACGGCCCGATCACCGGATCCCAGTAGTAGACCGGCTGCTCCAGGCCCGCCTTCGCGGTCAGCCCCTCGCCGACCGGCTGGCCGTTGTATTCCTCGCCGTAGGTGATGGTCGGCCAGCCGTAGTCCTTGCCGGCCTGCGGGATGTTCAGCTCGTCGCCGCCCGCCGGGCCGTGCTCGACGGTCCAGAGCGCGCCGGTCGCCGGATGGATCGCCGCCGACTGGATGTTGCGGTGGCCGGACGACCAGACGCCCTTGTTGGCCTCGCTGACCGCGGCGAACGGGTTGTCCTTGGGGATCGCGCCGTCGGGATAGATGCGGATCACCTTGCCGAACGCGGACTTCAGGTCCTGCGCCTGGGCCCGGCCCGGCAGGATCGAGCGCTCGCCGGTGGTGATGTACAGGAAGCCGTCGGGCGAGAAGGCCAGCCGGCTGCCGTAGTGCATGCCGCTGTCCAGCGACGGCGTCATCCGCCAGATCACCTGCACGGCCTCCATGCGCGGCGCCGCGCCCGGAACCAGCCGCCCGCGCGCCACGGCCGTGCCGTCGCCGTCGGCGCGCTTCTCGGCGTAGCTCCAGTAGATGAGCCCGTCGGGGCCGACCACGACGTCGAGCAGGCCGCCCTGCTTCGCCGCATAGACCTCCGGCAGCCCGGTCACCGGCGCCGACAGGCCGCCGCCCTTTCCGACGATGCGCAGGCGACCGGCCTTCTCGGTGACCAGCATCTCGCCCGAGGGCAGGAAGGCCAGGCCCCAGGGCTTCTCCAGTCCCTCGGCGACGGTGACGACATCGAACGCCACATTGGACGCCGCCAGCGGCGCGCGGGTCTGGCCGGGGAAGGCGGGCGTCTGGTCGGGCGCGTTGGCGGCGCGGGTTTCCAGGGGTTGACCGGCCTGGGCCGGCGCGGCGGTGGAGGCCTGGCCTCCGCAGGCGGCGAGGGCGAAGGCGGCGGCGATCAGGGGCAGGGGACGCATGGGCAATTCCTTCGAAGACCCTGAGCTAGATGGAGCTCAGGCCTCGCCAAGCAAGGTCCTGAGAGCGGCGTCCGGTTCCGCGCCCTCGATGTGGATCAGCGACCACAGGGCGAAGAACATCAGCGGCCAGCGGTTGTGGGCCTGGGACGGGTCGGTGAATACGGCGCGCACGCCGTCGACATCGCAGATCTCGGCCACGGCCTTCGTCGCCGCGATGCGGGGCCCCAGGTCGCCGGCGCGGGGCGCGATCCAGGCGGCCACCGGGACGGTGAAGCCCTTCTTCTTCGCCCAGGGTTCAGCCGCCGGACAGTGCCGCTCCAGCCACTTTCGCAGGATGTACTTGCCGAACTTGCCGCGCACCTTCATGCGGTCGGGCAGGTTGAAGGCGAAGGCCGCGACCTCCTTATCCAGGAACGGCGTCCGCCCCTCCAGGCCATGCGCCATCAGCATCCGGTCGAGCTTGAGCAACAGGTCGTTCGGCAGCCAGGTGACGATGTCGGCGTATTGGGCGCGCTGAAGGGGGGTGTAACCCTCGGGCGCTTCCGCCGCCTGCCGCCAGCGGGCGAGAGCGCCCGCGCCCTTGTCCTTCAGGAACGGCGCGTCGATCTGCGGCTCGGCCGGCCGTCCGCCGAGCCAGGACGGCCTGAGCGCCCGGCGATAGCGGCCGTAGCCGCCGAACAGCTCGTCACCGCCCTCGCCGCTGAGCACCACGGTCAGCGTGCCCTTGGCCGCCTCGGCCAGCTTGTAGGTCGGCAGGCAGGCATAGTCGGTCGTCGGATCGTCGAGGTATCGCGCCACCTCCGGCGCGATCCGCCAGAAGTCCTCCTCGCTGAAGGTCGTCTCGCGCCAGTCGAGATTCAGCGCACGGGCCACCCGCTCCGCCGCGCCTCGCTCATCGCGCGCTTCCGCAACGTCAAAACCGCAGGTGAAGGCGGTCACCGGCCGTTCGTTGAGGCGGCTCATCAGGGTCGCGATCGCCGTGCTGTCGATCCCGCCGGACAGGAACAGGCCATAGGGCACGTCGGACCGCTGGTGGACCTTCACGCTGTCTTCGAGGATCGCATCGAGCTGGTCGAGTGCGCGGTTCTCGTCCGCGGCGGGCGGTTCGCGTCCGGTCGCCTCCCAGTCCAGAACCCCGACCCCGGCGATCTCGCCCTGGACGGTCCGCTGATTGATGATCCCCGGCGACTGACGGTCGATCCACCGGCCGGACACATCGTCGATGGCGTAGCCGAGCGCCAGCACCTGTTCGACCCCCTCGAACGGGGGGTCCGGCAGCGCGTCGGCGAAGGCTCCGGATTCAGAGGCGAAGGCGACGCCTTGCTCCAGGTGCGTCGTATGGAGCGGCTTGATCCCGAACCCGTCGCGCACCAGCCAGGTCCGGCCATCGCCGCCGATCAGGCAGAAGGCGTACATGCCGCGCAGCCGCTCGAAGGCCTTCTCACCCTCCCGGGCGTAGATGTGCAGCAGCGGCTCGAAGTCGGAGCCCGTCTGTAGCCTGTCCTTCAGCTGGAATTCCTCGGCCAGCTCGACGTAGTTGTAGATCTCGCCGTTGCCGATGATCGTCGAGCCGGCCGCGTGCAGCGGCTGCCAGCCGCCTTCCAGGTCGATGATCGACAGCCGCGCGTGGGCGACGCACCAGCCGGGGCCGCTCTCGACGCGGATGCCGTTCGGACCGCGATGGGCGATCCGTTCGATCATGGCGCGGACCTCGCGCTCGGCGGCCTCCGGGTCGGTGACGCCGAGGATCCCGGCGATGCCGCACATCAGACCGCTCCGAGCCGGCTGAACAGGCTGCGCCACTCGCCGACGACGGCGTCGCGGCTGAACTCGTGTTCCACCCGGGCGTGGCCGTTCTGGACGAAGCGGATCTTCATCATCGGGTCGGCCAGGATCGCCTTGACCCCGTCGGCCAGCGGCTCGGCCTCGTCGATGGGGACCAGGATGCCGTCCTCGCCGTGGCGGATCAGGGCGCCGGGTCCCTGGCTGTCGGCTGCGACCACTGGCAGGCCGTGGGCCCAGGCCTGGATCACCACATTGCCCAGCGGCTCGAACCGCGAGGGGAAAACGCAGACGTCCGCCGTGCGGTACAGCGCGCCCGCGTCGCTGCGCCAGCCCAGGAACCGCACGCGGTCGGCGACGCCGATGGCCGCGGCCATGGCCTTCAGCTTGTCCTCCAGCGCGCCGTCGCCGGCGATCCACAGGAAGGCGTCCGGGATCATCGCCAGCGCCTTGAGGCTGACGTCATGCGCCTTGGAGTCGTGCAGCCGCCCCATGCCGAGCAGCAGCGGCACGCCCTCGGGCGTATCGAGGCTCGCGCGGCTCACGGGCGCCACGTCCTCCGCCGCGGCGGCGAAGTTGGGGATGTAGCTGACCTGTTCGGCCGGCCAGCCCTGGGCCACGATCCAGTCGGCGATGTCGCGGGTGTTGCCGACCAGATGGTCGAAGCCGCGGTAGTACTTCAGGCTGTAGTAGCCGCCCAGCCGCCCCATCCGCTTCCAGGGTCCGGCCGGGGTGTGCCGCGCGGCCCGGTTCATCCAGGCGACCATGGCCCTGGCGCCGGTGCGGCGGGCGAAGGCGGCGATGCGCGGCCTGCTGAGGATGTCCAGCGGTCCGCCGAACGCGAAGTCCTGCGTCACCACCCCGGCCCCGGACAGGGCGCGGGCGCGACCGGCGTGCGCGCGCAACGCGCAGGTCTGCTCCATCCCGGCCGCGTGCAGGGCGCTGACGAGGTCGACGAAATAGGTTTCGGCGCCGCCGTCGCCACGCGATCCGAGAAGGTGAAGCACGCTCATGCGGCCGCGACCCTAGCCGGTGAGGGCCGGTTTCCCAAGAGGGCGATCTGATGCTTGAAAGCAGGCGCGGCGACTCGTATAAGGCCCGCCTTCGCTCGGGTGACCGCCGAAAATGGCTGGGTAGCTCAGATGGTTAGAGCGGTGGATTCATAACCCACAGGTCGGCGGTTCGATCCCGCCCCCCGCCACCACCCGACGCGATGTTCTCCGGCCCGTCATTCATCCTGGCCCGCTTGTCCTGGCCACCGGTGAACTCGGCTTCGATCGTGCGGCCGTCGACACGCCGCTCCCCGGCTGCTCGGGTCGACGGGATCAGAAGGCTGTTCTCGACGTCATGGTGAGCAGCGCCGAAGGCGCGTGTCGAACCACGCAACCCGCTCTCATCAGCATCAGGCATGGGTGATCCGAACAGGTCGGGCCATGACGGAGTGGGCGTAACGAAGCCCTACGCCGCCGCCGCTGAAGCTTCGCCGCCCGACAGCGCCGACTCGATGGCGATCAGCATGCGTTCGGCCTTGATCGGCTTCTCGACCACGTCGTTCATGCCCGCCTCGAGGTAGCCGCGGACGTCCTCCGGGTCGGCGTTGGCGGTCAGGGCGATGATCGGCGTGCGGGCGGCCGGGCCGTCAAGGGCGCGGATCGCGCGGGTGGCGGCGACGCCGTCCATGCGCGGCATCTTGATGTCCATCAGGATCAGGTCGAAGGACCGCGCCTTCACCGCCTCCAGCGCCTCGACCCCGTCGACGGCCTGCTCGGAGGTGCAGTCGAACATCTCACACAGCGCCTCGGCGACCATGCGATTGGTGGCATTGTCGTCGACGATCAGCACATGGGCCGCGCGCGAGGGGCCCTCAGCGACGGGTTCGGCCTCGCTGGTCGCCAGCACCGCCCGCCGGGCGATGAACTCGAAGATCACGGTCACGCCTGCGCCCGGATTGGGCTCGGCGCGGATCATGCCGCCGGCCGCAGCCACGATGCGGCTGGCCAGGGCCATGCCGAGGCCCGAGGAAAGGCTTTCCGGATGGTCGTCGCCCGGTTGCCCCAGCGGCGAGAAGATGTGGGCCAGCCGGTCGGGGCTCAGCTCGTCGCCCGCGTCGCGGACGCGTCCCTCGATCAGCAGGCCGTCCGTCGTCGGCCTCACCTTGAGCGACACCTCCACCGCGCCGCGCCGCGTCTCGGTCAGGGCGCGGAAGACCAAGGCGTCGAACACCTGCAACAGCCGGGCTTCGTCCAGCTCGGCGCCATACTCCGGATCGCCGTCGTAGGCGGTCAGCAACGGCACGCCGGTGGCGGCGGCCCGGGCGCGCCAGCGGGTGTCGATCGCGTCCATGACGTCCTGCAGGCGGCAGGGGCGGCTGTCGAAGGCCATGGCCCCGACGTCGACGTCATGCAGTTCGACGGCGCGGCGCATCAGCCCGGTCAGGTCCTCGCCGGTGGCGGCGATGGCGCGGACGCAGGCCTCGGCGTCCGGCGGCAGCGGCTGGCGCAGCAGGCGGCTGGTGAAGTCGGTGACGCCGTCCAGGTGCTGCAGCACCTCGCGGCTCATACGCTGCACCAGGCGATGGTCGATCGCGCCGGTCGAGCGCTGCCGCCAGGCCCGCATCAGGGTCATCGGGTTTCCGACGCCGAAGTACCGCCCGTCGCGGGTGGCGATGAAGCCGCGGGCGATGGCGCCAGGGCGCTGGGCCAGGACCATGTCGCGCAGGCCCGTACCGGTCGTTTCGACCGGGGCGACGACCGGCTCGGCGTTCATCACTTCGCGGACGGGGCGGGGATCGGTCGCCAGCACCATGGCCACGTCGCGGGCGATCAGGCCCACCGGGACGCCGTCCTCGACCACGGCCAGCACAAAGGCCGCCGGATCGTCGCGGAACCGGTCGGCCACGGCCGCGCACGAGGCGTCCGGCGACACCGGCGCACGTCGTTCGATGAGGCTGGAAAGCGTGTCCATGGGCCCGCTGGGTAAGTCTAGATTCTCCCCATCATGGGCCAGCGGCGCTTGCGGATAGGTTAAGCCACGCGCGGCAAAGAAAAACGGCGGGGATTTGCATCCCCGCCGTTCAGCTCTTCGTGGGCCTTGCGGCTTAGAAGGTCTTGGTGACCGCCACGCCGTAGGTGCGCGGTTCGCCGTAGAAGCCGTTCCGGAACAGACCCGACGAGTCGTCCGTCAGGTAGGTGTCGGTCAGCACTTCCTCGTCGGTCAGGTTCTTGCCGTAGATCTCGAACGTCAGGCCGTAGCCGGAGTTGACCAGGGTGAACGTCGCATTGACGTTGTCCCAGCCTTCCAGCTTGTCGGTGTTGGCGTTGTAGATCCGCGAGTACGAGTCCGTCTGGCGGTAGTAGTCGCCGCGGATCGTCGCATCCCAGCCGCCCATGGACCAAGTGTACTGGGCGCCCAGCGAGATGGTCCACTCCGGCGAGTTCGGCAGCGAGTTGCCGCCGAGGTCGACTTCGTAGCCGTCGCTGACCAGCACGCCGAACGCGTTCATCCCGAGAGCCGCCGGACCGCCCGGGAAGAGCAGGGTGCCGGGAGCGACCGGAGCCGCCAGGCTGCAGGCGCCCAGCAGGGCGAACGGACCCGAAGCGTTCGGCGGGTTGCCGAGGTTCGAGAAGCCCAGCATGAACGCGGCGCCGGCCGTCGGAACCACGCAGTTGGCGGCCGAGCTGCTCTTCATCAGCGTCAGGTTCGGATCGCCCTGCGTGCGGTTGAACACGTCGATCGAGGTTTCGCCGCCGGCGATCTCGGTCTTCAGGTAACCGATGTTCGCGTTGAGGCGCAGGCCGTCGAGGGGCGACCACACGGTTTCCAGTTCGAGACCGCGGATCTCGGCGTCGATGTTCTCGTTCACCGAGGCCCGGTTCACGATCTTCGACACCTGGTAGCCGATGTAGTCGTACTGGAAGCCGGTGATGTTCAGGACCATGGCCCCGCCCATCAGCGTGTTCTTGGCCCCGATTTCGAAGGCGTCCACGAACTCGGGCTCGAAGGTCGGCGACGGGCAGGAAGCGAACACGGTCGCCGAGCACGGGGGGTTGACGCCGCCGGCCTTGTAGCCGCGCGAGTACGACGCGTAGATCAGCGTCTCGTCGGTGAAGCTCAGCTCCGGTTTCCAGTCGACGTTGAAGCGGCCGGTCGTTTCCTTGAACTCGGCGAACAGGAACGGCGTCGTCGCGCTGATCGGAATGCCCGTGCCCGGCGCGGCGAGGACGACCGGACGGTTCTCGACCTTCTTGCGGTCATGCGTGTAGCGCAGGCCGCCGGTCAGTCGGAGCGTGTCGGTCAGTTGCCAGTAGACTTCACCGAAGGCCGCGCGCGACTTCAGGTGGTACGGGCCCACGCTGTCATAGTAGTTGCGGCCCGAACGGTCCGGGTTTTCGTTCGGGTCGATGTTGCAGGGCGTGACGCTGCTGCAGCCGGTGACCGTCGCGAACGGCAGGGCGTTCTGGACCATGACGCCGGCGGTCAGGGTGTTACCCATGACGTAGTAGTCGCCGTCCGACTTGAAGTCGAGGTAGATGGCGCCGACGTTGAAGTTGAACGGGCCGTCGAAGTTGGACTGCAGGCGCAGTTCCTGGCTCCACTGCTCGCTCCGGCCGCCCGAGATGTCGGCGGTCGAGAACTTGTTGAGCGGTCCGAGCTGCGGATCGTTCACCACACCGCCCGGGAAGAGGGCCGCGTACAGGGCGGCGTAGCCCGGCACGGCGGCGACCAGGTTGACCGGGTTCGGAACGGCGTTGAAGTTCGCGTTCGGGACGATCCGGTTGTAGTCCTGACGGGTGTACAGGAAGTTCTCGCTGTAGCCGGTCAGGGCCGTCAGCTGCAGCTCGTCGCTCAGGTCCCACTGGATCTGGAACTGGTAGATGTCGGTTTCGGCCTGGTACACCGGGTCGAAGCTCGACTGGATGTTCCGGATGTCCGGGTCCTGCATCTGGCCGGCGAACTGGTCGCCGGTCGTGAAGCCGAACAGGGTGCCGAACAGGCCGCCGAGCGTGCCGCGGCTGTCGGGGGTGCCCAGGATGTTCGGATCATTCAGCGGCGTCGGCGCACAGCCCTGGCTGAAGAAGCCGCGCTGGATGTCAGCCACAAGCGGGTTGGCCGAGAAGGCCTGACCGCCGATCGTGGCCGGGACGGTGGCCTTGGTGCACAGCTGCTTGCCGATCCGCGAACGGCTGTCGTCTTCCTCGAAATGGTCCCACAGGAACGTCATTTCGAAGGTGTCGCTCGGACGGAAGGCGGCGCTGATGCGGGTGTTCCACAGGTCGCGGTCGTCGACGTCGTTGCCGGTGGTGATGTTCTCACCGTAGCCGTCGCGGGTCAGCATGGCGCCCGCGAAGCGGACAGCGAACATGTCGCCCAGCGGCACGTTGATCATGCCGCGCAGCTTGCGGCTGTTGTAGTTGCCGACTTCGCCCTTGATCAGGGCTTCGAAGCTGTCGACCGGCTTGGCGGTGATCAGGTTGACCACGCCGCCGGTGGCGTTGCGGCCGTACAGCGTGCCCTGCGGGCCGCGCAGCACTTCCACGCGCTCGACGTCGAAGAATTCGGCTTCGAACAGGTTGTTGGCCGTCAGCGGGGCGTTGTTCAGGTGGATGCCGGTGCCGGCGTCACCCGAACCGGCCACCAGCTTCGCGCCGACGCCGCGGATCTGGAAGTTGTAGCCGGTGAAGTTGCCCTTCGAGAAGTTGACGTTCGGGATGGCCAGAACGAGGTTCGGGCCGCCGTCGATCTTCGCCTTCTCGAGCGAGTCCTGGCTGAACGCGGAGACGGCGATCGGCACGTCCTGGATCGCTTCTTCCCGCTTCTGGGCGGTGACCACGATCTCGCCGACGGTCGTATCCTGGGCGAATGCGGGCGCGGCAATGGCCGAAACGGCGGCCAGTGAAACGCTCGCGGCAAGCAGACTCCGCAGGCGCAGAGATCCTGTCATCAGTAACCCTCCCCGGACGGCGCTTCCCCGCGTTCGGGGTTTGGCGGCGTCTCTGTGTTTCCTCAGTGTCACGCGATATTTGCCGCCGGGGCGCGTGACACATTCCCCCGCAGCTTCCCGGGATTGCATACGGGCGTTCGGGGGCTGTCAACCGCTCCCCGTTATGTGAACGCTGATAGGTTATGGCTTTTCACCTTTGTGTTGCCCCTGTGCGCCAAAGGCTTACCCACGGGAAACGCCTTCTTCCCGTCGCAGGAGAGCCGGACGCCGCCGAATGAGGCATGCCAAGGGATTCGGGCGAGTCGCGCCGGTATCGGCCGGTCACGCGCTCGTGTAGAAGATCGGCCGTCCTCGAACCTCCCCTCGCTCCAGAATCCCGGCCTGATGACCGCCTTGCCTCTTTCCGCCGACGGCGCCCTGGTCCTGTTCTCGGGCGGACAGGATTCGACCGCCTGCCTCGCCTGGGCGCTGTCGCACTACGAGCGGGTCGAGACTGTGGGGTTCGACTACGGCCAGCGGCACATCGTCGAGATGGAGGCGCGCGCCCGGGTGCGGGCGGCGATCTCCGGCGCCTTCCCGGCGTGGGCCACGCGGCTCGGCGAGGATCATGTGCTCGACATCCGCGGCTTCGGGGCGGTCGCCGAGTCGGCGCTGACCGCGGACCGGGCCATCGAGATGACGGCGCGGGGTCTGCCCTCGACCTTCGTCCCCGGGCGCAACCTCGTGTTCCTCACCTACGCGGCGGCGCTGGGCGACCGGCGCGGGCTGAAGGCGCTGGTGGGCGGCATGTGCGAGACGGACTACTCGGGCTATCCGGACTGCCGGCGCGACACCCTCGATGCGCTGGAGACGGCGCTGAACCTCGGCATGGACCGCGACTTCCGCATCGAGACGCCGCTCATGCGCCTCACCAAGGCGGAGACCTGGGCCCTGGCGAAGGCCCTCGGGGGAGAGACGCTGGTCACGGTCACGGTCGAGGACAGCCACACCTGCTACCAGGGCGAACGGGGCGAGCTGCATCCCTGGGGCCGCGGCTGCGGCGCCTGTCCGGCCTGCGAACTGCGCGCCGCGGGCTACGAGGCCTGGGTCGCCGCCGGCCGTCCGGAACTGCCCGCGTGACCTACAGCGTCAAGGAGATCTTCCTCACCCTGCAGGGCGAGGGCGGCCAGGCCGGCAAGGCCGCCGTGTTCTGCCGCTTCGCCGGCTGCAACCTGTGGAGCGGTCTCGAGCGCGACCGCGCCAGGGCGGTCTGCACCTTCTGCGACACCGATTTCGTCGGCGTCGACGGGGAAGGCGGCGGCAAGTTCGCGACGGCGGACCAGCTGGCCGCGGCGGTCGACGCCGCCTGGACCGGGCCCGGCCACGACAAGCTGGTCGTCTGCACCGGCGGCGAGCCGCTGCTGCAGCTCGACGCGCCGCTGATCGACGCGCTGCACGCCCGCGGGTTCATGATCGCGGTCGAGACCAACGGCACGATCAGGGCCCCGGACGGCATCGACTGGATCTGCGTCAGCCCGAAAGCGGACTCGGTGATCGTCCAGACCTCCGGCCAGGAACTGAAGCTGGTCTATCCCCAGCCGGGCGTGGATCCGGAGCGGTTCGCCGGCCTCGGCTTCGAACGCTTCTTCCTGCAGCCGATGGACAGCCCGGCCCGCGACGCGAACACGCAGGCGGCGGTCGCCTATTGCCTTTCGCACCCGCAATGGCGTTTAAGCGTCCAGACTCACAAGTATCTGGGCCTGCCCTGACGGACACGGGCCGCATCACGCGGCCTCAAAGCCTCCCAGGCCCACCCCAAGGGACATGACCGAACCCATCTTCGAGATCACGAAGGCCGCCGCCTTCGACGCCGCCCATTACATCCAGCAGGGACCGGCCGATCACCGCTACCGTAACCTTCACGGACACTCCTTCCGTGTCGAGGCGAGCGTGCGCGGCCCGAAGCGCGAGGCCGGATGGGTCGCCGACTTCGACGCCCTCGACCAGGCCCTCAAGGCGGTCGCGAAGGAGCTGGATCATGGCCTGCTGAACGACAGGCCGGGCCTCGAGACGCCGACCCTCGAGAACATCTGCCTCTACTTCGCCGGCCGCCTGAAGCCGACCTTCCCGGGCCTGTCGCGGATCGTCGTGTCGCGCCCCACCATCAACGAGAGCTGCTCGCTGACCCTCTAGCGGTTCAGTCCCGGCACTGCCGCTTCTTGCGGTTCTTCTTCTTGCCGCAGTCCACGTCGCCGTCCGGGATGGCGGCGCCGACGACCGCCCCGCTGACCTTGGCGGTCGTGCCGACCACGGCGCCCGCGGTTCCGACGACGGCGCCGCCGGCGGCCATGGCGAGGCATCCTGACAGGCCTACTGAAGCGGCGAGCAGGGCGGCGACGGCGGGCAGGCGGCGGACGGTCATGCGGAAGCTCCGGAACTGAAGGTCCTCTCGCTAGCGTCGGGATGCGGCCGGAGGAAGGCGTCCAAAGGACGCGTCAGTCCCGGGCGTCGAGCGCCCGTCGCCACGGCCCCTGGTGGTGAGGGTCGGCGCGCCGCCGGCGGTCCGGGCCGAAGTAGTCCGGGGTGCGGATGTAGGGGCGCGGGAACTCCACGATGCGCGTGATCCGGTCGATGATGCCGCGCGCGGTCACCGGCTTGGCGAGGAACTCGTTGACCCCGGCGTCGCGCGCTTCGGCGACGCGCTTCTGCGTCGTGTGGCCGGTGATCATGATCACCGGGCACATCGGGTTGGGGCTGTCAGGCGCATTGCGCAGCAGCTTCAGGAAGTCGATGCCGTCGAGCGGCTCCATCGCCAGGTCCGTCATGACGATGTCGATCGTGTGCGACCGCAGCTTCTGCAGGGCCTCGGCGCCGTCGCAGGCCTCATGGACGTCCTTAACGCCGATGGCGCGCAGGATCTCCGTCAACAGCGTCCGCATGTGCGGATTGTCGTCGACGAGCAGGATTTTCATCAGCTCGAAGCGCAATACCCCTCCTTCCCCCGGGGCGGGAACTTGCGACCCAAGTCACCGCGCGTCAACGCGGTCGCTGTCCGGAAGGATCATGCGTCCCAAGACCCCCGGATGGGGGAGGCTGCGGCGTCAGAGCCGCTCGCGGGATCCGGGTGCGTACGCCCCGCCGCCGGTCTGGCCGCGATGGCGCAGGAAGGCGTCGGCGAGGACGCAGGCGGTCATCGCCTCGACCACCGGCACGGCGCGGATGCCGACGCAGGGATCGTGGCGGCCACGGGTGCGCAGGTCGACCTCCTCGCCGTCCTCGTTGACCGTCTGGCGCGGCGTCAGGATGGACGATGTCGGCTTGAAGGCGACGCGCGCCGTCACCGGCTGTCCGGTCGACAGGCCGCCGAGGATCCCGCCCGCCTTGTTGGACAGGAACAGCGGGCCGTCATTGCCCATCCGCATCTGGTCGGCGTTCGCCTCGCCGGTCAGGGCGGCGGACTCGAACCCGGCTCCGATCTCCACGCCCTTGGCGGCGTTGATCGACATCAGGGCGGCGGCCAGTTCGGCGTC
>CALKHU010000195.1 GCA_937991555.1 uncultured Caulobacter sp. | reverse complement strand
AACATCTTCCGGATGCTGGCCAACGCCGACACCCTGATGGAGCCGGCGCTGCGTTTCGGCGGCGCGATCCTCAGCAAGCAGCAGCTGGGCGCCGACCTGCGCGAGCTGGTCATCCTGCTGGTCGCCGAGCTGGAGGGCGGCGAATATGAGTGGAACCAGCATGTGCCGATCGGGCTGGCCTGCGGCAACACCCAGGCCCAGATCGACGCCCTCGCCGCACGCCGCTTCGACGACCCGGCCTTCAACGCGAAGGAAAAGGCGCTCGTCGCCTTTGCGAAGGAAGTGATCGAGGACGTCAAGGCCAGCGAGGCGGCCCTGGCCGAGGCGCAGAAGCACTTCAGCCCCAAGGAGATCGTCGAGATCATCCTGACCTGCGGCTTCTACATGACCATGGCGCGGCTCACGGAAACGACACGGACCGACATCGATCCGCCCACCGGCGGCAAAATCGTCGAGTCGCTGCAGCGCCGGGGGTGACAGACCCGCGGCCGGATGGTTAACGGCCGTCATCTTCCTGACGCACCCCCGCGACAGGGTGCGACGAAGACCATGGCCGGCTACCGCGTTCCCCATCCCGACAGGCCGCATATCCAGCGGCACGCCCGGCGCCAGACCCTGACCGCGCGCGTGGTCGGGTTCGTGCTGATGTGGGGCATCGTGGCCATCGTGGCGCTGACGGCCAACCGCGCCATCCCGCGCGAGCACCTGCCCTGGAAGCCGCTGGCGCTGGTCGATCCCGTCGGCATGGCCACCAAGGTCAAGGCGGCCCGCGCCGGCGCGGATCCCGCCGCCTGCCGCGAGGTGCTGCAGCAGGGCGGCGTCGAGTTCGTCGAGGTCCCGCCCCGCGCCAGCGGCTTCTGCGCCGTCCATGACGCCGTGCGGATGGAGGCCGGGCTCGCGCCCCTGGCGCCGAGCGACGCGCCGATGACCTGCAAGCAGGCGCTGGCGGTCAGCATCTGGGAACGTCAGGTCGTCCAGCAGGCGGCCTTCGACCTGTTCGGCCAGGCGGTCGTCCGCATCGACCACTACGGCAGCTTCGCCTGCCGCCGGATGTACGGGAAGGACGACGCCCCGGTCAGCGAGCACGCCAGCGCCAACGCCCTCGACGTCGCCGCCTTCCGCCTGGCCGACGGCACGGTGATCTCGGTGCAGAACGACTGGAAGGACGCCGGGGCCAGGGGCCGGTTCCTGCACAGGGTCCGCGACGGCGGCTGCAAGGTGTTCCTGACCACGCTCAGTCCCGACTACAACGCCGAGCATCACGACCACTTCCACCTCGACATGGGCGGCTGGCCGAAGTGCGCCTGAGGCTGTTGCCTTCCCCAGGGGAGGCCGCGAGACGTTCGGCGGACAACGCAGGGCTCCGGGGGAAACATGGCCGACTTCAGCGCATTCGGGGGACGTCCGGTCCCTGACTGGTACGCCGAGCCGCAACTGGGGATCTTCATCCACTGGGGCATGTTCGCCGTGCCCGCGTTCGCGCCGGCCGGGGTGTCGATCAGCGACCTGTTCGTCAGCGACTACGACCGCGCCTTCGTGCTCGGGCCCTACGCGGAATGGTACGACAACGCCCTGCGCGACCCGACCAGCCCGACGTCCGCACACCACCGCGAGGCCTGGGGCGACCGGCCCTACGAGAGCTTCCGCGCGCCGTTCGAGGAGGCGGCCCGGTCGTTCGACGCCGACGCCTGGGCGGACCTGTTCCAGAAGGCCGGCGCGAAATACGTCGTCTTCGTCACCAAGCACCACGACGGCTTCTGCCTGTGGCCGACGGGGGTGCAGAACCCGAACCGCCCCGGCTGGAACAGCCGCCGGGACTTCGTCGGCGAGCTCGGCGAGGCGGTCCGCGCCCGCGGCATGCGCTATGGCCTCTACTATTCCGGCGGACTGGACTGGACCTTCCGCTCGAGCCTGATCCGGAACATGGGCGAGATGTTCGCCTGCGTGCCGACCGACGAGGCCTACAGCGCCTACGCCCTCGCCCAGTGCCGCGAGCTGATCGACCGCTACCGGCCGTCGGTGCTCTGGAACGACATCGCCTGGCCGAATGTCGAAGACCTGCCCGGCCTGTTCGCCCACTACTATGACGTCGTGCCGGACGGTGTGATCAACGACCGCTGGATGGCGTCCAGGCCGCTGTTCGAGAGTCTGCGCGATCCGGCCAACTGCGCGGCGTTCAATGCCATGGTGAAGGCGCGCATCGCCGAGGTCGGGGTGCACGGCGGCAGCACCTCCTCGCCGCCGCACTGCGACTTCCGTACGGTCGAATACACCAGCGGCGACCACATGGCCGGCAAGGGCAAGTGGGAATCGACCCGCGGTCTCGGCCTCGCCTTCGGTTACAACGCCGCCGAGGCGACCGACGACTACATGACCGGCCCACAGCTGCTCGACCTCTACCGCGAGGTGACCGCCGGCGGCGGCAACCTGCTGATCAACGTCGGCCCGATGGCCGACGGCTCGATCCCGACGGTGCAGCGCCGCCCGCTGATGGAGATCGGCAAGGCGCTGGCTTGACGCGACGTCGCCCGGCCGTCACGGTGCGCCGACTTCAAACAAGCGTTTAAGGGAGGCGCGCACGATGTCGGCTGCTCAAGGAACCCTCTTCGACCTGACCGGCAAGGTCGCGATCATCACCGGCAGCTCGCGCGGCATCGGCAAGGCCATCGCCGAGCGCATGGCCCAGCACGGGGCCAAAGTGGTGATCTCCTCCCGCAAGGCCGGCCCCTGCGAAGAGGTCGCCGCCGCCATCAACGCCGCCGAGGGCGAGGGCACGGCGATCGCCGTCCCGGCCAACATCTCCTCGAAGGAGGACCTGCAGCGGCTGGTCGACGAGACCCGCAAGGCGTTCGGCAAGGTCGACATCGTCGTCTGCAACGCCGCGTCGAACCCCTACTACGGCCCGATGGCCGGGATCGCGGACGACCAGTTCCGCAAGATCCTCGACAACAACATCGTGTCCAACCACTGGCTCATCAACATGGTCGTCCCCGAGATGATCGAGCGGAAGGACGGCGCGGTCATCATCGTCAGCTCGATCGGCGGCCTGCGCGGCTCGCCCATCATCGGCGCCTACAACATTTCCAAGGCGGCCGACTTCCAGCTGGCCCGCAACCTGGCCCACGAGTACGGCAAGCACGGCATCCGCGTGAACTGCATCGCGCCGGGCCTGATCAAGACCGACTTCGCCAAGGCGCTGTGGGACAACCCCGAGACCCTGAAGCGCTCGACCGAGACCGTGCCCCTGCGCCGCATCGGCGAGCCGGACGAGATCGCCGGCGCGGCGGTCTTCCTAGCCTCGGCGGCGGGCACCTTCATGACCGGCCAGGCCGTGGTCGTGGACGGCGGCGCGACGATCTAGGCGGCCAGCGCGGCGGCTTCGGCGAGGGAGAGCACCTCCGCCTCGCCGAAGCCCGCGGCGCGCAGCTTGCGCACGAGGCTGGCGTCGGCGGTGACGAAGGACGCCTGCTCCTCGATGGCCAAGGCAAGGTAGAAGCAATCGTAGGCAGGATGGCCAAAGGACATCGCCATCGCCGCCGCGGACAAGGCGAGGTCGGCGGACCCTCTGTAGGCCACGGACGCCTGCCCAAGACCTCGCGCTGACGCCAATACATCCCCGGTCGTCATCTCGCCCTGCCGCGACTTCTTCCAGAAGGCGTTGACGCACTCCGAGACGAGCAGATCAGGGGCGACGAGCTCGAAGCCTCGCCGCAACCGGTCCGCCTCTTCCGAGTCGGGCTCACAGACGAACCACTTGATCGCGACGCTGGAGTCGACGACCAGCTTCAACGCCCGTCGCGTCCTTCGCGGATAAGAACCTCGGCAGGCGTTTGGGGCCGCTGGGCCGTCGAGGCCCGGACGCGCGCCGCGATCTCCTCGAACGTCAGGTCCCGTACCTCGGCCAGGGCGCGCTTCAGGATTTCGCGATGTTCCGCCTCGGCCGAGCGACCGTTCTCGGCGGCGCGGACCTTCAGTTTTTCAACGAGGCCGGAATCGACATTGCGGACATGCAGGCTGGGCATATTCGTATGCTAGCATTTTCAACTTTCCAGAGCAACGACTCTTGTCGCCATTCTGGCGATGATGGCGCATAGCCGCAGGAGATCGGCACAGTATCGCAAGCGCGCCACGCGGGATGGGGTAGGCTGGGCGGGTCGATCCACAAGGGGGCCCGCCATGCCGGCCACATTCCGTCACTTCGCCATCAACGCCGACGACGTGTCGCGCGCCAGACAGTTCTATGAGGCCGTGTTCGACTGGGGCTTCCAGCCCTGGGGGCCGCCGGGCTTCTACCAGATCACGGGCGCCGGGGTGGGCGGCGCGCTGCACGGCCGGCGCGAGCTGGTTCCGGGCGCCCGGATGCTGGGCTTCGAGGCGACCATCGGCGTCGATGACATCGCCGCCACGGTCGCGGCGGTCGAGGCGGCAGGCGGCAGGATCGTCATGCCGCCCTACCGTATCGAAGGGGTCGGCGAGCTGATCTACTTCGAGGACACCGAGGGCAACCTCGTCGGCGCCATGAAGTACGACCAGGCCGCCGCCGGTTGACCACGGACGGCGACGGATTTTGGGTCCGGTCGCTGGCCGAGACCTACCGGACGGGCGGACGCATTCCGCGTCATGCCCACCCGTGGGGCCAGCTCGCCTACGCCACGACCGGGGTCATGCATGTGCGCACGCCGGGCTCGGTCTGGGTCACGCCGCCGACGCGGGCGGTGTGGCTGCCGCCCGACCTGCCGCACGAGATCCTCATGCAGGGCGAGACGGCCCTGCGCACCCTCTACATCGATCCCGTCACCGCCGCGGGCTTGCCGGCCAACGAGACCGTGCTGGAGGTGACGCCGCTGCTGCGCGAGCTGATCCTGCATATCCTGACGGTCGGCATGCTGGGACCGGGCCGTCCGGATCACGAGCGGCTCACCGGCCTGCTCGTCGACCTGCTGATCCAGGCCCGGCCGCAGGATCTGGTCCTGCCGCTGCCGACCGACCGCCGCGCGCTGGCGCTGGCAGAGACCGTCCAGGGCGCGCCGGGCGACCGGAGCGACCTGGCGAGCCTGTCCCGCGGCGTCGGCGCCAGCTTGCGGACCCTGCAGCGGCTGTTTCCGGAGCAGACCGGCCTGTCGCTCGAGCTCTGGCGGCAGAAGGCGCGGATGATCCACGCGGTGGCCCTGCTCTGCGGCGGCCAGTCGGTGACGGCGACAGCCCTCGACTGCGGCTACGACAGCCTGAGCGCCTTCATCACGGCCTTCCGCCGTCAGTTCGGCGTCACACCCGGCCGCTACCGGCCGACGCCCTAGCCGCGGCGAGCCGCTCGACCCCCGCATCCAGCGTCTCGTCGCGCTTGGCGAAGCAGAGGCGGATCAGGCTGGTCGGGGCGTCCTGCTCGTAGAAGGCGGACACCGGGATGGCGGCGACCCCGTGCGCCTTCACCGCGCGCAGGCAGAAGGCGCGGTCGTCCTCTTCGATGCCCGAGGCGGCCAGGTCGACGTTGAGGAAGTAGCTCCCGGCCGCCGGCAGCACCCGGAACCCTGCGGCGGCCAGCCCCGCCGCCAGCCGGTCGCGCGAGCGCTGCAGGTCCGCCGGCATGGCGTCGAACCAGTCGTCGCAGTTCTGCAGCCCCCAGGCGACCGCCGCCTGCAGGTTCGGCGGCGTGGTGAAGGTCAGGAACTGGTGCGCCCCGGCCAGCGCCTTCGTCAGCGCCGGCGCGGCGCAGAGGAAGCCGACCTTCCAGCCGGTCAGGGCGAACATCTTGCCGGCGGAGCCGACTTTCACGGTGCGCTCGCGCATGCCGGGGAAGCCCATCAGCGGCCGGAAGCGGCGGCCGTCGAACACGATCTGCTCCCAGACCTCGTCGCAGAGGGCGATGGCGTCGTGGCGCACGCAGTACTCGGCCAGAAGCGCCAGTTCCTCGTCGCTGAAGATCACCGCCGCCGGGTTCACCGGGTTGTTCAACACCACGAGCTTCGTGTTCGGGGTGAAGACGCTGTCCAGCACCTCCCGGGTGATCCGGAAGTGCGGCGGGTCGAGCTTCGCCAGCTTCGGAACCCCGCCGCAGCGGCGGACCATCGGCAGGTAGCTGTCGTAGAGCGGCTGGAACAGCACGACCTCGTCGCCGGGCGAGACGAGGCTCAGGAAGGCCGCCGCCAGCGCCTCCGTCGCGCCCGACGTGATGGTGACCTCGTCCGGCGACAGATCCAGCCCCTGCCATTTCGCATAGTGGGCGGCGACCGCCTCGCGCAGGGCCGGCAGGCCGCGCATCGGCGGATACTGGTTGTAGCCTTCGACCGACTCGAACGCGGCCCGGCGGCGGACCGACTCGGGGCCCGGATCCTCGGGGAAGCCCTGACCCAGGTTGATCGCGCCGGTCTCGCGGGCCAGTCCGCTCATCACCTCGAAGATGGTCGTCGGCAGATCGGCATAGACGGGATGGACCAAGGGAAACTCCTTGCGCGGCGCCGGCGCGGTTCGCAGAGTCATGCCATGCGCATCGTCGATTTCGAACCCCGCCATGCGCCGGACTGGCGGCGCCTGAACGAGGCCTGGATCGGCAGGCATTTCGCCCTCGAGCCGGCCGACGAGATCGTGCTCGGCGATCCGGTCGGCGCGGTGATCGCGCCCGGCGGCCACATCTTCATGGCCGAGACCGCGGCGGGCGAGGCGGTCGGCTGCGCCGGGCTGAAGGCGATGGACGACGGCGGCTTCGAGGTCATCAAGATGACGGTGGCCGAGGCCGCGCGGGGCGCCGGCCTGGGCCGTCTGCTCCTGCAGGCTTGCATCGATGGGGCGAGGCGCAGCGGCGCGTCGCGGCTCTACCTCGATGCCGACCTCGG
>CALKHU010000194.1 GCA_937991555.1 uncultured Caulobacter sp. | reverse complement strand
GGTCCATCAGGTTGTAGGCGGGCTGCAGGGTGTCGTAGCGCGGCAGGCCGGCCGCCTCGGCGATGTCCAGGGCGGAGCCCAGGCGGCCCGCGTCGAAGTTGCTGGCCCCGATCGCCCGCACCTTGCCGTCGCGGACCAGCCGGCCGAAGGCCTCGGCCGTCTCCGCCTGCGGCGCGTCGGCGTCGTCGCGGTGGGACTGGTACAGGTCGATGTAGTCGGTTTGCAGCCGCTTGAGGCTGCCCTCGCAGGCGGCGATGATGTTGGCCGCCCGCAGGCCGGGCTGTGCCGGCCACATCCCGACCTTGGTGGCGATCACGACGTCGTCGCGCCGGCCCCGGCGCTTCAGCCAGGTTCCGATCACCATCTCCGACTCGCCGCCGGTGTGACCCGGGACCCAGGCCGAGTAGACGTCGGCCGTGTCGACGGCGTTGAAGCCGGCGCCGACGAAGGCGTCGAGGACGGCGTGCGAGGTCGCCTCGTCGGCCGTCCAGCCGAACACGTTGCCGCCCAGCATCAGCGGAGCGATGGAGAGGCCGCTGCGGCCGAGGGGACGGTGCTGCATCTGAGGCTCCGGTTCGATGCCATGCGTCCTTCGACACGCCCGCTGTGCGGGCTGCTTGGGATGACTGACTCTATCCGGTCATCCTGAGCAGCGCCCGAAGAGCGCGTGTCGAACCACGCAACGGTCAGGCCGCCCGCGCCGCGTCGCCGTCGTAGACCGGGGCGTCGTCGGCGGGGAGGAAGGCGCGGCCGCGCAGGCGGTCGCTGATCTTCTCGGCGATCATCATGGTCGGGGCGTTGGTGTTGCCGCCGATCAGGGTCGGCATCACCGAGGCGTCGACGACGCGAAGGCCCTCCAGGCCCTGGACCTTCAGGTCGCCATCGACCACGGCCATGGCGTCGCCGGCCACGCCCATGCGGCAGGTGCCGACCGGGTGGTAGATGGTCTCGGCCTTCTGGCGCAGCCAGGCGTCGATCTCGGCGTCGGTCTTCACGTCCCTGCCGGGCGAGTATTCGTCGCCGCGATAGGGGTCCAGGGCCGCCTGGCTGGCGACGTCGCGGGCGATCTTCACGCCTTCGCGCAGCGCGCGGCGGTCTTCTTCGGTCGCCAGGTAGTTGGCGAAGATGGTGGGATCATCGTTCGGATCGGCCGATCGCAGGCCCGTGCGCCCGCGGCTCTCGGGCCGCAGCTGGCAGACGTGGAAGGTGAAGCCGTCCTTCTGCACCGCTGTCTTGCCGTGGTCCTGCATGATGGCCAGCACGGTGTGGAACTGCAGGTCCGGCCGGTCGAGATCGGGGCGCGACCGCAGGAAGGCGCCCGATTCGAGCATCTGCTGGCGGCCCGCGCCCTTCTTGAACAGCATGTACTGCAGGCCGGTCAGCAGCTGCCGGTGGCCGCGGATCATCGAGTAGGCGGTGATCGGCTGCGGGCATTCCCAGCTGATGCAGGCGTCGAGGTGGTCCTGCAGGTTCTGGCCGACGCCCTTCAGCTCGTGCTGCACCTTGATGCCGTGCGGGGTCAGGTCGTCAGCGGCGCCGATGCCCGACAGCTGCAGGATCTGCGGCGACTGCACGGCGCCGGCGCACAGCAGCACCTCGCCGTCGGCGTGGACGGTCTTGACCTCGGTTCCGACGAGGTACTCGACGCCGATCGCCTTGCCGCCCTCGAGCAGGATGCGGCTGGTGCGGGCGCCGGTGATGCAGGTCAGGTTCGGACGCTTCAGGGCCGGGTAGAGGTAGGCCTTGGCCGCGCTCCAGCGCTCACCGTCCTTGATCGTCATCTGGTACGGGCCCCAACCTTCCTGCTGGAAGCCGTTGAAGTCCTTGGTCTTCAGGTAGCCGGCCTGGGCGCCGGCCTCGATGGCGGCGCTGTAGATCGGGTTCGGCGTCGGCGCCTTCTGCACGTGCAGCGGGCCGTCGCCGCCGTGCCAGGGATCGGCGCCGCCCTCGAAGCCTTCCGAGCGCTTGAAGTAGGGCAGCACGTCGGCGTAGCCCCAGCCGGCGAGGCCCATCTGCCGCCACTGGTCATAGTCGCGGGCATGGCCGCGGATATAGATCATGCCGTTGATCGACGACGACCCGCCCCAGCCCTTGCCACGCGGCCACCACAGGCGGCGGTTGTTCAGATGCGGCTCTTCCTCGGTCCAGAAGCCCCAGTTGTAGGCGCCCTTGTCGCGGATCAGGTTGCCGACCCCGGCGGGCATCTTCACCAGGATCGAGTTGTCCTTGCCGCCGGCCTCCAGCAGCAGGACCTTCGTGGTCCCGTCCTCGGTCAGGCGGTTCGCCAGAACGCAGCCGGCCGAACCGGCCCCGATGATGATGTAGTCGTAGCGGTCGGCCACAGGACGTCGCTCCCTGGGTTATCGTTGTTCAGGGATTAGTGACGCGGGCGTCACGATTGGGCAACGGAAAAGGCGGGTCGACGAAGGAAAGTGGGCTGCGTCGGTTTCCCCGACGCGCGAGTCCGCTTCCCGATTCCGCCAGGGGGGCGGTACCCTCTGTCCATGTTGGATCGACGCCAGATCGTCATCGCCGGCGCCGCGGGCGCCCTGCTGCCGGAGTTCGCCATGGGCGCGACGCCCCAGAAGTACGCGCTGTTCGGGAAGATGGTCGCGGCGCCGGGCCGGCGCGACGACCTGATCGGCTACATGAGCGAGGGCGCGGCCGCGATGCCGGGTTGCCTTCTGTACCTCCTGTCGACCTCGGAGACGGAGCCGGAAGCCGTGTTCGTCTATGAGGTTTGGGAGAGCCGGCAGCACCACGCCGACTCGCTCAAGCTGCCCGCCGTCCAGGCGGCGATCGCCAAAGCGCGGCCGATCATCGCCGGCTTCGGCCCGGAACGATTCGAGATGACCCCTGTCGGCGGAGCGGGGCTGTGAGGGCCGCGCTGGTCGCCCTGCTGGCCGCGTCGCTGGGCGCGCCGGCCCTCGCCGCCGAGCCGGTCTCCAAGGTCGAGACGCGCCGCCTGCCGCCGGCCGAGGTGCAGCAGCGCATCGTCGACCTATTCGGCGAAACCCTGATCGTTCCCTCCCAGAAGCCGGGCGGGCCCAAGCCGACGCGCGCGCTGGACCGGCAGCGCTACGCGACGCAGCCGCGTGCGACGGAGGTTTCCGGCGTCTGCCGCACCGACTTCGTCACCTTCCTGTTCGAACCGGCCGACCCGGCCCTGCAGCTGCAGCCGGGCGACATCCCGATGCGGGTCTACGGGCTGGAGGTGCGCCCCGCCTTCCGCTTGCTGCGCCCGCCCGGCGCGATCGGCGGCGGCAATCCTGACCTCGCGCGCGACCGTCATGACTGCGCGGAGCTGACCGGCCAGGCCGAACGGTTCGCCTTCACCGCCGCGGAGGATGTCGTCGCCTACGCCACGGCGGCCCGGCTGCTGGCCGAGGCCCAGGCGACGGTCGGCCGGCCCGGCGGTCCGCCCCTGGAGTGCGTGTCCCAGACCCCCGGCGCGGCGCAGGACTGCCGCAAGCCGCTGATGGCCTTCAACCCCAACAGCGCCCTCTACGTCGTGCGCTGCGCGCCGCGTCCGGCGACGGCGGCGGCCTGCCTGCGCCTCGACGCCTGGGCGACCGCGGTGGAAATCAGCGCAGACGCCGCCGGCAAGATCACCGCCGTCACCGTCCGCGACGAACAGGTCGTGTCGGAACAGTGGCCCGACTGAGGAGGAGCCTCCGTCTTTCGGGGGTCTTTCCGGTTGCGCCCGCACCGGGATAGTCTTTCGGCAGGCAAAGGAGGCGGTCGGCATGATCCGGTCACGGAATCGCAGGGCGAACGTCGGAGCACGCGCCTGGTGACGCACCCTGTTCTTCTTCGCCCCGCGATCATCCTCGGCTTGCTGTTGACGACCGCGGCAGCGCCGCCGCCACCCCGGCAGTTCGACTACGCCTGCGAGGCCACCCTGACGATCACCGCACAGGTTGTTGGCAAGCGGCCGCCGCCGAGGACTGTGACCCGGCGATACTCGGTCGACCTGGACCGGAATCTCTGGTGCTGGAACGACGACGCCTGCAAAGAGACCGTCGCCCCGATCGAGCGCGTGACTGACGAGGCGTTCGTCTTCGTCGACAAGCCGGACAAGCAGTTCTCCATTCGCCGGAGCGACGGCAAGCTGAGCTTTGTCGTTCCGGGGCTGCAGACTACGGTCGGCAAGTGCCGCCTCGAAGCCTACACGCCGATCATCGGGGTCGAAGGCTGAGCGCCGGCTACAAGGACCTCCTTCCTTTCGGGCCCCGTCCTCACGTATGTGCGCCGGTGACCGAAAACCGGAGCATGCCCGCATTTCCTTGACTTTGAAGGCTTTGCGGCCCATCTAGCCGTTGTCGCGGCATCTCCGCCGCGCCCATCGGGCCTCGCCTGCCGCGTAGAGCGCTCCTTCGGAGTGCAGCCGGGCCGGACCGATCCATCCATAGCGACGCCATTACGCGGGGCGTCTTCCGACAGACCCCGCACCCCGACCGCAGGCCCCGATGGCCGTGCGGCGATGGTCGCATACGAAAGAGATTCATGACCGACTTCGCTTCGCTTGGCCTCGCCAAGCCGCTGCTCTCCGCGCTTGCCGCCGAGGGCTACAACAGGCCGACGCCGATCCAGGCCCAGGCCATTCCGCTGGTGCTGGAAGGCAAGGACCTGCTCGGCATCGCCCAGACGGGCACCGGCAAGACCGCCGCCTTCGCCCTGCCGATCCTGCAGCGCCTCGCCGAGAACCGCCGCCCGGCCCCGCGCCGGGGCTGCCGCTGCCTGGTCCTGTCGCCCACCCGCGAGCTCGCCACCCAGATCGGCGACAGCTTCAAGGCCTACGGCGCCAACATGGGCCTGTCGGTCCAGGTGGTGTTCGGCGGCGTCAAGTACGGCCCGCAGGTCCGCGCCCTGGCCGGCGGCGTCGACGTGCTGGTGGCCGCGCCCGGCCGCCTGATCGACCATCTGCAGGAGAAGGTCGCCAACCTCTCGGAGACGGAGATCTTCGTCCTCGACGAGGCCGACCAGATGCTCGACATGGGCTTCATCGTGCCGATCCGGAAGATCGTGAAGCACCTGCCGCACAAGCGCCAGAACCTGTTCTTCTCGGCCACCATGCCGTCCGAGATCGAGAAGCTCGCCGGCGAGCTGCTGCACAATCCGTCGAAGGTCTCGGTCACCCCGCAGGCGACGACGGTCGAGAAGATCGCCCAGCAGATCCTGTTCGTGGAGGCGCCGCGCAAGCGCGCCCTGCTGGCCGAGCTGTTCGACGACCAGGCCATCCGGCGCGCGCTGGTCTTCACCCGCACCAAGCGCGGCGCCGACCGCGTCGCCAAGGGACTGAACGCCATCGGCGTCGAGGCGGCCTCGATCCATGGCGACAAGACCCAGGGCCAGCGCGAACGGGCCCTGGCCGCGTTCAAGGCCGGCGACATGCGGGTGCTGGTGGCGACGGACATCGCCGCCCGCGGCATCGACGTCGATGGCGTCACCCATGTCATCCAGTACGAGCTGCCGAACGTGCCGGAGGCCTACGTCCACCGCATCGGCCGCACGGCGCGCGCGGGCGCGGACGGGGCGGCGATCAGCCTCGTCAGCGACGACGAGCGCGGCCTGCTCAAGGACATCGAGAAGGTCACGCGCCAGCGCATCCCCAGCTGGGATCGCCGCAACGACAAGGCGCTGGGCCAGGCCCAGGCGGCGCTCGCGGCGACCGAGCCGCAACGCAAGCCCCAGCCGCAGGGCCAAGGCCAAGGCAAGGGCGGCGGCCGCAACGGCGGTCGCGGAAAGGCCCAGGGCAAGGCGCCGCAGGCGCTCGACGCCTCCGGCAAGGCCCAGCCCGATCGTGGCCAGCGCGCGCGGCACCGCCCCGCCGGCTACGAGCCGCTGGCGGCCGGCGAGGCGCCGCCCAAGCGCCGCCGCAACCGCAACCGCGGCCGGAGCGGCGTCCCCGCCTAGACTCTTGAGGCAGGTCAAGGCTTTCGGGGGCCTCCGGGAGCACGGTAGCGGCGCCGAGGCCGCCCCCTGGCCCCGGTCCCCGGAGACCTGGCCATGGAAAAAGCCCTGACCGCCGCCGCCGCCCTGAGCGTCGCGATCGCGTCCGTCGCCTCGGCGCAGACGCCCCTCCCGCCGCCCGACGCCGGACGCTTCGGGCCGCCGCC
>CALKHU010000193.1 GCA_937991555.1 uncultured Caulobacter sp. | reverse complement strand
CGGGTTCCGTCATCATCATCCGGCGGCGGACGGCCCGGCGGCGGCCTGTCCGGGCGTCGCTACATCGGCTAGGGAACGGGCCGCCATGCACCTCGCCCTCTACCAGCCCCAGATCCCGCAGAACGTCGGCGCCTGCATCCGGCTGTCGGCCTGCCTCGGCGTCGATCTGCACGTCATCGGCCCGACCGGGTTCAGCTTCGACGACCGGGCCATGAAGCGCGCGGCGCTGGACTACGGCCCCCTCGCCCACATGACCCGGCACGCCGACTGGGACAGCTTTCTCCGCGACCGGCCGCCGGGACGGCTGGTGCTGTTCACCACCCGCGGCGCGACCCGGCTGGACGCCTTCGCCTTCCGGCCGGACGACACCCTGCTGTTCGGCAGCGAGACGGCGGGAGTCAGCGAGGCGGTGCATGCCCTGGCCGACGCCCGCATCGTCATTCCGATCATGGCCGGCGCCCGGTCGGCCAACCTGTCGGTCAGCGCGGGCATCGGGTTGTTCGAGGGCCTGCGCCAGACCGGCGGACTGCCGGGCGCCTGACGCCGTCTGACCCGGCCGGCGGGCCGCCGGCCCCGCGGGCCTCGGGCGAGGCCTTCAGGAGAGTTCCGCCCGCCTGGGCAGGTCCGGCCCTCGCCGCGAACAGGCGACGGCCGCCGCCCCGGCCGCGAACCGCCCGAGGGCGTCGAGGTCCGCGGCGCCCAGGCCCGCCAGTCCCGCCGGCGTCGCCAGGCCTCGCTCCTGGAGCCAGGCGATCAGCGCGGCCTGCACCGCGTCTCCCGCCCCGACCGTGTCGACGACGGCGCTCGCGGCGGCGGCGACCTCGACCCGCACGCCCGCCCCGCCGAACAGCACCATGCCCGCCGCGCCCTTCGTCAGGACGACCAGCGCCGTCCGGCCGCCCAGCCAGCCGCGCGCCACGGCCTCGACATCGGCGTCCGCGCCGTGCATCGCCCGCATGTCGTCCTCGCTCGCCTTGACCAGCCGGGCCTCGCGGCGGAAGCGGTCGGCCTGGGCCCGCCAGTGCATGGCGTCGGGCTCTACGGCGAGGCGGACGTTCGGGTCGAAGCTGGTGACGCGATCGACGCCGACCGCGGCCATCAGGCCGAGCAGCGGTCCGGCGGACGCCGCCGATACGATCGGGACCGAGCCGACATGCAGTCCGTCCAGCCCCGGGATGTCGGGACGCGTCGGATGGACCTCCATCTCGCGCAGGCCATGGAAGCCATAGCGCGGGACGCCGGCGTCATCGACCTCGACGAGCGCCAGCGGCGTCGGCCCGTCCAGCACGCGGGCCTGGGACAGGTCGACCCCTTCCGCCTCCAGCATCCGCCGCAGCCGCCGTCCCAGTGCGTCGCCGGAAAGGCTGGCGGCGAAGGCGACCGGGCGGCCGAGGCGGGCCAGGCCGATCGCGACGTTGAAGGGCGAGCCGCCCGGCGCCATGGCCGGCGCCGCCCCCTCCGGCGTGAGGAAGACATCGAACAGGGCTTCACCGCAGACCAGGAACATCGCCGCCTCAGCCCGCGTCCTCGAGCATCATCCGCGCGGCCTTCTCGGCGATCATCATCGTCGGCGAGTTGGTGTTGCCGGAGGTGATGCGCGGCATCACGGACGCGTCCGCGATCCGCAGGCCTCCGACGCCGAACACCCGCAGCCGCTCGTCGACGACCGCGCCCGGATCCGTCGCCGGTCCCATCCTCGCCGTGCCGACCGGATGGAAGATGGTCGTGCCCAGGTCCCGGGCCGCCGCCAGCAGGCCGGCGTCGTCGTCGACCGCCGGTCCCGGCTTCATCTCGCGCGGCCGGTAGCGCGCCAGCGGCGGGCGGCCGACGATCCGCCGCACTAGCCGCAGCGACTCGACGGCCACCCGCTCGTCCTCCGGCGTCGACAGGTAGTCGGGCTGGATGGCCGGCGCCGCCCGCGGGTCCGGCGAGACGGCGTGGACCGACCCCCGGCTCGTCGGGCGCAGGTTGCAGACGCTGATGGTGATGGCGGGAAAACGGTGCAGGGGCTCGCCGAAGCGGTCGAGCGACAGCGGCTGCACATGGAACTGCAGGTCGGGCGTGGCCAGGTCGGGCGAGGACTTCGCGAACGCCCCCATCTGCGACGGCGCCATCGACATCGGCCCCCGGCGCAACGCCGCGTACTCCAGCGCCATCAACGGCCGCCGCCAGACCGAGGCGTAGAGCGCGTTCATCGTCGGCACGCCCTCCACCTCGTAGACCGGCCGGATCTGCAGATGGTCCTGCAGGTTCTCGCCGACGCCGGGCAGGTGTCGGACGGCGGCGATCCCCAGCGCCCGCAGCCGCTCGCCGTCCCCCAGGCCGGACAGCTCCAGCAGCTGCGGCGTGCCCACCGCCCCGGCGGCCAGCACCACCTCGCCGGCGGCGCGGGCCGAAAAGCGCTGGCCGTCCCGTGTCCATTCCACGCCGACGGCGCGACCGTCCTCGATGATCACGCGGGTCACATGGACGCCGGTCTCGAGCCGCAGGTTGGGGCGCTTGAGCGCCGGCTTGAGGAAACCCCGCGCCGCGCTCCAGCGCCGGCCGGCCCGCTGGTTCACCTGGAAGTAGCCGGCCCCGTGGTTGTCGCCGCCGTTGAAGTCGGGAACGGTCGGGATGCCTTCCTGCGCCGCCGCCTCGGCGAAAGCGTCCAGCACCCGCCAGCGCATCCGGGGATGCTCGACGCGCCACTCGCCGCCCGATCGGTGATGCTCGCTCGGCGGGGCGATGTGGTCCTCCTGGGCCAGGAACAGCGGCAGCACGTCGTCCCAGCCCCAGCCGGCCAGGCCCAGCTGCCGCCAGCCGTCGTAGTCCGCCGCCTGCCCGCGCATGTAGATCATGGCGTTGATCGCCGAGCAGCCGCCGATCACCTTGCCGCGCGGGTACTTCAGGCTGCGGCCGTTCAGTCCCGGGGACGGCAGGGTCTCGAACATCCAGTCGGCGCGGGGGTTGCCGATCGAGAACAGGTAGCCGACCGGGATGTGGAACCAGATCCAGTCGTCCCGGCCGCCCGCCTCCAGCACCAGCACGCGCCGGCGCGGGTCAGCCGACAGGCGGTTGGCGAGCACGCAGCCCGCCGACCCCGCCCCGACGACGATATGGTCGAAGCCTTCGGACATCTTCCCCCGGCGCTGGCCGCTCACGATCCGTGAACCACTTCCCGGCCATGGTTCCGAATCAACGTCAACAGTTGCTTGCCGGCGCGACCATGAACCCAGCCTCGGCCTCGAAGCCCCTCCTGTCTCGGATCAACTTCGAGGCCCTGTCGATCGTGATCGTGGACGACAACCAGCAGTCGCTGGATATCCTCGTCCAGGTGATCACCGGCTTCGGGGCCAAGAAGATCTCGCGCTGTCTGTCGGCCCAGGAGGCCCAGCGGGTGCTGGCCCTGGGCGACGTCGACATGGTCATCACCGACGCCCGCATGCCGGAGATGGACGGCTACGACCTGACGCGGTGGATCCGGCGCGAGGCGCCCGAGCCCCTCCGCATGATCCCGGTCATCGTCGTCACCGGCCACACGCCGCGCAACGAGGTGACCAAGGCCCGGGACTGCGGCGCGAACTTCATCATCGCCAAGCCCATCACCCCGAAGACGATGATGGACCGGATCATCTGGGTCGCGCGCACCGACCGGATGGGCATCGAATGCGAAACCTATGTCGGCCCGGACCGGCGCTTCCGCCGCGAAGGCCCGCCGCCGGGCGTCGACGGCCGCCGGCGGGACGACCTCAAGGGCGAGGTCGGCGAACCGCAGGAACCCAACATGTCCCAGGACCAGATCGACTCGATCATGAAGCCCCAGAAGGTGACGGTATGAGCGTCGTCCGCAAGTTCAGGATCCAGAACCGGCTTCGTGAAGCCCTGTTCGACGGCACGGGTCCCCGCATCGACGAGGCCGTCGCGTCGGCCGACAGCGCCCTCGCCGAACTGGCGGAGGCCTGCATGGGCGCGGTCCGCATCTGCCTGCAGGAGATCGAGGCCGGCTTCTCGTCCCACGTCCAGGGGCGCGAAACACGCGACCCGAAGGATCTCTACGAGATTTCGCTGCGGATCATCGACGCCTGCGCGCCGCTGGAGCCGAAGGCGCTGGCCGACGCCGCCCGCTGCCTGTGCGACCTGCTCGACGTGGCCATGGAGACCGGCGCCTGGCGCTGGCCGGCCGTCGACGTCCATATCGATGCGCTGAGACTGCTTTCGAGCGGCGTCGAGCTGGGCGATGCTGGCGAAGCCCAGCTGATCCGCAATCTGGCCAAGCTGATCGAGCACCAGGAGGCGACCGCCGGCTGACCGCCGGCGTCCGTCTCCGCCCGTCGGAAAGGACGCCGCCGTGACGCTTGAACGGACCATCGTCGCCTTCAACACCGCAACCGCCAGCGAGAACCGCATCCACGCCGACGACGTCGCGAGCCGGTTCGGTTTCACGGGCGGCCTCGTCCCCGGCGTCGATGTCTTCGCCTACATGACCCATGCGCCGCTGTCCCTGTGGGGCGCCGACTGGCTGACTGCCGGGCGCATCCGGGCGCGGTTCAACCGCCCGGTCTACGACGGCGATGCGGCGACCCTGACTGCGACGGACGATGCCGGCGCCCTGTCCCTGGTCCTGTCGGCGCGGGGCGAGGCCTGCGGCGCCGGAACGGCCTGGCGGACGCATGGCGAGGCGCCGCCGCCGCTCCAGGCCGAGGGCGAGCTGCCGGCGCCGGAGGCGCGGCCGCCGGCGTCCCCGCACAGCCTGGCGGTCGGTCGCGTCCTCGGAACCCTGAAGGAGATCTACTTCGCCGATGTCGGCCGCGCCCACATCGACAACACCCGCCAGGACCCCGGCTTCTTCGAGGGCGGCGCCGTCGCCAACCCCGCCTACCTGCTGCGGCGCGCCAACTATGTACTGGCCCAGAGCGTGCGCCTCGGCCCGTGGATCCACCTCGAGAGCGACGTCCGCCTGCACGGGCTGATCCGCGACGGCGACTGGCTCGAGACCCGCGCGACCGTGGCCGGGAACGTCGAGAAGAACGGCCACCGGATCGTGACCCTCGATTTCACCGTCTCCAGTCGCGACCGTCTGGCCATGTCCGGCCGTCACTGGGCGATCTACGAACCACGCCAGGTCCGCGAGCGGAGCTGACGCCTACCAGATCGTCGCCACCCTGACGTCGGGCGAGCAGTTGGACACCGCCGCCACGACGAGCCCCTTGCGCACGCGTTCGAAGGCCAGGTCGACGTGGCAGTCGCCGATCGGCAGGCCGTTCAGAGTCAGCCGTCCGACCCCCTCCGGCAGGCGGGGCCGGACGATGGAGACGGTCTTCTCGAAGGCGTCGACCGTCACGCCGAGCAGCGACTGCAGCATCAGGAAGGCCGACCCGGCCGCCCAGGCCTGCGGCGAGCAACTCACCGGATAGGGCACCGGCGGCTCGCCGGGCCGGCGCGGGAAGCCGCAGAACAGTTCCGGCAGCCGCATCTCCATGTGCTGGGCGGTCTCGAACAGGTCGCGGAGGATCTCGCCCACCCGGTCCCGGTCGCCGTAGCGGGCCATGCCGGCGACACAGAGCGAGGTGTCGTGCGGCCAGACCGAGCCGTTGTGATAGGACATCGGATTGTACCGCGCCTGTCCGCGCGCCAGCGTGCGCAGACCCCAGCCGGTCCGGAAGTCGGCCGCCGCCAGCCGCTGCATCACCCGCTCGGCGCGTTCAGGCGACGGCAGGCCGCAGAAAAGCAGGTGCCCCGCGTTGGAGGCCAGCGGCCGGCACAGGCGACCGTCGCCGTCGACGGCGAGCCCGTAGTAGCCCTCGTCCTCCATCCAGAAGCGGTCCTCGACGGCGATCCGCAGCCGTTTCGCCCGTCCGGCGTAGTCCTCCGCGCCGGGCAGCCCCAGCCGCGCCGCCAGCTCGGCCATCGTCCGCCAGGCGGCGAAGGCGTAGCCCTGCACCTCGACGAGGGCGATCGGCCCCTTCGGGAACCGTCCATCGGCGTGGAAGACGGAGTCGTAGCTGTCCTTCCAGCCCTGGTTGGCCAGGCCGGTGTCGGCCGCCCGGGCATAGTCGATCAGGCCGTCGCCGTCGGAGTCGCCAAAGTCGCTCAGCCAGGCCGCGGCGCCCTCCAGCGCCGGCCAGATGGCGCGGATGAAGTCGAGGTCGGCGGTGCGCCGCGCATAGGCGCCCGCCAGACCGATGAACAGGGGCGTGGTGTCGACCCCGCCGTAGTACAGCCCGAACGGCACCTCCCCGAGGGCCGCCATCTCGCCCTGCCGCGTCTCGTGCATGATCTTGCCCGGCTGGGAGTCGCGGAAGGCGGATGTCTCCCGCGCCTGCCGGCCGGCGAGATAGGTCAGCACCCCGCGCGCCAGCCCGGGATCGAACAGCAGCAGCTGCCAGGCGCTGATGATCCCGTCGCGCCCGAACGGCGTGGAGAACCACGGGATGCCGGCGTAGGGATACCGGCCGGCCTCGAGCTCGGTGGTCAGCAGGGCGAGGTCCGCCCGCGACTGGCCCAGCCAGCGGTTGAAGGTGGGATCGTCGGTGGCGGGCCGCGCGCCGTGCCGGCCCCGTCGTCGCATCGCCCGGCGCGCCTCGGCCGCCGCCTGGCGGAAGCGGCGCTCGTCGGGCGGGTCGTCGGCGACCTCGGCCACCTCGACGAACAGGTCGAAGACGCCCCGGCGCGGGAACCAGGCCATGAACTCGGCGCGGTCGGCGGTCAGCCGCTGCGGCGCTTCGGAGAAGCTGACGACGCTGGTGCGCCGCACCTCGTCGACGCCGGTGTAGCCGAACGACGCGGACCGTCCGTTCAGGACCGGACTGTCGGCCGCTCCCCGTTTCGGCCGGCTGTCGCCGCGCACCTCGAACATGTCGCGGAAGTCGGCCGCGAACTCGATCGTCACCGGCGCGAGGATCTCGTCGAGACCATGGTTGGTGAGCCGGATTCGCTCGTACAGTCGCCGCCGCCAGATCAGCCGCCGCCGCTCGACATGCACGACGCCCGGCGGCACCACCCGCCCGCCGGTCGGCGGCAGGGGCCGGTTGGCGCCATGGAAGGTGAACATCACATTGTCGGACGACACGCCCGACGACAGCATCGTCGGCCGCTTGCCGCCGATCAGGAGCCGCAGGCGGGACAGCAGCCGGGTGTCGGCGTCGAACAGGCCGTCCGGCCCGCCCGTGATGTCCCCGTGCGGATCGGACACGACAAAGCAGTCGCCGTCCTTCAGCGCCCAGAAACGCAGTGCGCCTTCCTCGTGAGGGTCATCCGTCACGGGCGCGATGACGGTCGCGGCGTCGTCCATGCCTCTCCAACGTCAGGCGATGACGGCCAGTTTCGTGTCGTCGAGCGGTTCCGGCGTCCTGTCTGCATCCGGCGGAACCTCCCCGTATTCACAGCGCGCGAGGCGGTCGGCGTAGAGCTCGACATAGCGCCTGGCCATCGCCTGGGCCGAGAACCGGAGCTCGAAGCGGGCGCGGATCGCGGCCCGGTCGAGCGCCATCACCTCATGGACCGCCGCGACGGCCTCCTCCATCGACCCCACGAGACGCCCGGTCTCGCCCGGCTCGATGACCTCGGACGTCGAGCCGCAGCGCCAGGCGACCACCGGCGTCCCGCAGGCCATGGCTTCGATCATCACCAGCCCGAACGGCTCGGGCCAGTCGATCGGAAACAGCAGCGCCGCCGCGCCGCCGAGAAACGCCGACTTCCGGTCGTCGCCGATCTCGCCGACGAACTCGATCAGCGGACTGTCGAGCATCGGCTCGATCACCGCCTCGAAGTACTGCCGGTCGGCGGCGTCGACCTTGGCGGCGATCTTCAGCGGCATGCCGAGGGCCTGGGCGATGCGGATGGCGCGATCGGGCCGCTTCTCGGGCGAGATGCGGCCGAGGAAGGCCAGGTAGCCTCGCGGCTCCGGATGGAAGTCGTAGAGCTTCGTCGGCAGGCCGTGGTGCACCGTGCCCGCCCAGTTGGCCAGCGGCAGGCCGCGGCGCTGGTCGTCGGAGATCGACACCAGCGGGTACTCGGTCCAGCGGTCGTAGACCGACGACAGGTCCTTCAGGTCGAGTCGCCCGTGCAGGGTCGTCAGCGTGCGGCCGGCGATGTCCTCGAACAGCGGGAAATGGATCATGTCGACGTGGAAGTGCAGCAGGTCGAACTCATGCGCCCGGCGGCGCACTTCCCACAGCATGGCCAGATGGGCGGCCAGGTCGGACTTCAGGGGCGTCGGGTCGAGACGGATGGCCTGGTCGCGCACCGGCGCCAGGGTGGCCAGCGTCCGGGCGTCGGCGCTGGAGAAAAGGGTGACGTCGTGGCCGAGCTCGACGAGGGCGTCGGATAGATGGGCGACGACACGCTCCGTGCCGCCATAGAGACGCGGCGGGACGGCTTCATAGAGGGGGGCGATCTGGGCGATGCGCACGCGGGTACTCCTGCGTCCGGGACGAAGGCCGCCGGACGCAGGTTGAAATCACCGGCGCGGGAATCGTTCCGCGTCGCCCGGCGGCTGGCTCAGGCCGCCTTCGCCAGCGCCGGCCGGGCGGCCGCCGGGGCCGGGTTGGAGAACTCCATGACGCCGTCGTCGACCGCCCCGTAGCGCAGCGCCATGATGTCGAGCGCGTAGTTCTGGTGCAGCTTCCAGGGCTTCTTCGCGCCCTGCTTGGGGAACTTGTCGATCGAGCGCTGGACGTAGCCCGACGAGAAGTCCAGCCACGGCTCGGCGCCCAGGTCCGGGTCGGTGTTGCGGGGCGTGCACTGGCGCATGCCGGTGCGGTCCATGTGGTTGAGCAGCCGGGTGACGTACTCGCAGGTCAGGTCGCACTTCAGCGTCCAGGACGCGTTGGTGTAGCCGAACGACGAGGCCATGTTGGGCACGTCGCTGTACATCATGCCCTTGTAGTTCAGCGTCCTGGCCGGCTCGACCCGGACGCCGTCGACGGTGAACTCGACCCCGTTCAGCACCTGCAGGTTCAGGCCGGTGGCGGTGACGATGACGTCGGCGTCGAGGTGCTGGCCGGAGGTCAGCTGCAGGCCGGTCTCGTCGAAGGTCTCGATGGTGTCGGTGACGACCGACGCCGCGCCCGCCTTGATGGCGTCGAACAGGTCGTTGTCGGGCACCAGGCAGAGGCGCTGGTCCCAGGGATTGTAGCGCGGCGTGAAGTGGGTCTCGACGTCATAGTCGGGGCCCAGGTGCTCGCGCACCATGCCGATGATCCGTTGCTTGGTCTTCTCCGGGTTCTTCCGCGCCATGCGGTAGAACAGCATGCCCAGCAGCACGTTCTTCCAGCGGGTGATGCGGTAGGCCGTCATCGGCTTCAGCTTGCTGCGCAGCCAGTTGGCGACGCTGTCCTCGGCCGGACGCGACACGACATAGGTCGGCGACCGCTGCAGCATGGTCACGTGGGCGGCGTCCTTGGCCATCTCCGGCACCAGCGTCACCGCCGTCGCGCCGGACCCGATGACCACCACCTTCTTGCCCGCGTAGTCCAGGTCCTGCGGCCAGTGCTGCGGGTGGACGATCCGCCCCCTGAACCGCTCCGTGCCCTTCCAGTCGGGGGTGTAGCCGGCCTCGTAGTTGTAGTAGCCGCCGCAGAGGAAAAGGAAGTTGCAGGTGAAGCGGACGACCTCGCCCTCGCCCCGCGTCGCCTCGACGGTCCAGGTCGCGTCCTCGGTCGACCAGGACGCCTTGCTCACCCAGTGGCCGTAGCGGATGTGGCGGTCGATGCCGTATTCGGCCGCGGTCTCCTTGACGTACTTCAGGATCGACGGGCCGTCGGCGATGGCCTTGGCCTCCTTCCAGGGGCGGAAGACGTAGCCGAGGGTGTACATGTCGGAATCGGACCGGATGCCCGGGTAGCGGAACAGATCCCAGGTGCCGCCCATCGACTCGCGCCCTTCGAGGATGACGTAGGACTTGCCCGGACTCTTGTCCTGGAGATGGTAGCCCGCGCCGACGCCGGACAGGCCGGCCCCCACGATCACCACGTCGAAATGTTCGGTCGGCTGCGCCTCGGCCATCGTCGTTCCCGTCCCCGCCTTCTTGTAAGTTGACACTGATAATAAATCGAAGGTCGCCATTTGAACAGCCGTTTGGACGTAGCGTCACCCTGTTGCCCTGGGGGCGCCCGACCTCTAACGAAGCCGGACAGTTCAGAATGGCCCATGGGGTGGCGGCATGCGTCCGGTCTCGTTGTTTCTGATGGTCTTCGCCGCCGGCCTGCTGGTCCTTTCGGGGCCGGCGATGGCGCAGCTGGCGCCGACGGGATCGGACGGCTACCAGACTCCGCCGTCCCCGATCGCGCAGATCCTGGATGCTCCGCCGACGCCGTCGACCTCCATCGATCCGACGCGCCGGACGATGGCCCTGTTCGGCCGCAGCAACCTGCCGCCGATCGCCGAACTTGCGGAGCCGATGCTCAAGCTCGGCGGCTACCGGATCAACCCGCGGAACAACGGTCCCGCCAACAGCCGTCTCACATGGCTGACCTCGATCACCCTGCAGGCGGTGGACGGCGGCAAGCCGCGCGAGGTCGCCCTGCCTGCGGGCCTCCGTTTCGCTTCGACGGCCTGGTCGCCGGACGGCCGCACGCTGGCCTTCCTTGCCGATTCGCCCACCGGCCTGGAGCTCTGGGTCGTCGACGCCGCCACTGCGTCGGCGCGCAGACTGACGGGGCCGCGGATCAACGCCGCTTTCGGCGGCGGCTACAGCTGGCTGCCCGACAGCTCCGGGCTGCTGGTCCGACTCACCGCCGCTGACCGGGGCGCGCCGCCGGCGGACGATCCGACGCCGAAGGCGCCGCTGGTCCAGGAGAGCGCCGGCCGCGTCGCTCCGACCCGAACCTACCAGGACCTGCTCGGCGGCCCGGTCGACGAGGCGCGGTTCGACTACTTCTTCACCGCGCAGCTGGCCATCCAGCCGCTCGCCGGCGGCGAGGCGCGGCCAGTGGGCGCGCCGGGCCTGATCCTCGCGGCCAGTGTCTCGCCTGACGGCCGCTTCCTCCTCCAGACCCGACTGAAAAGACCCTTCAGCTACGTCGTGCCGTCCGGCCTGTTTCCGGCCGACGTCGTCGTCACCGACCTGAACGGCGCGGTCGTCCACACTGTCGCCAACCTGCCCCTGCGCGACGATATCCCGCCGCCGTTCGACTCGGTCGCCAAGGGTCCGCGCTCGGTCCAGTGGCGGGATGACAAGCCCGCGACGCTGGTCTGGGTGGAGGCCCTGGACGAAGGCGACCCGCGCAAGCAGGTCGAGGTGCGGGACCGTGTGTTCATGCTGGACGCGCCGTTCGACGCCAAACCCCGCGTGCTGATTGATCTCAAGGAGCGCTTCTCGGGCGTACAGTGGGGTCGGGGCGACGTCGCCCTGGTCTACTCCAGCTGGTGGAGAACGCGCCACGAGACCCGCTATGTCGTGAATCCCGACAATCCCGGCGAAGCCCGGGTCATCGTCGACCGCAACTACCAGGGCCGGTACGACGATCCGGGCGATGTGCTGACCCGCGCCAACGCGCAGGGGCGCCAGGTCGTCCAGTTCACGCCGGATGGCAAGGGCGTCTACCTCAGCGGGTCGGGCGCGCGCCGCGAGGGCGAGTTCCCGTTCCTCGACCGGATGGACCTCGCCAGCGGCAAGAAGACCCGTCTCTGGCAGGCCCGGCCGCCATACTACGAGTACGTGGTCGGCCTGCTCGACGACAGCGCCGGGCGTTTCCTCACCCGCCGGGAAAGCCGTGACGAGGTTCCGCAACTCTTCGTCCGGCGCCTTCGGGGCGGAACGCCAAAGCAGATCACCGCTTTCAGGGACCCGGCCCCGCAGTTCGCCGGCGTGACCAAGCAGCTGATCACCTACAAGCGCGCTGACGGCGTCGAACTGAGCGGCACCCTCTACCTGCCCGCCGGTTACGACCCTGCCCGCGACGGTCGGTTGCCGCTGGTTATGTGGGCCTATCCGACGGAGTTCACAGACGCCAAGGTCGCCGCCGAGGTCGTCGGGTCGGACAACCGCTTCGTGCGTCCGGGCGGCGCCAGCCACCTGTTTCTGCTGACCCAGGGCTATGCGGTCCTTGACGATCCCAGCATGCCGATCATCGGCGCGAACGGCGCCCAGGCCAACGACACCTACGTCCAGCAACTGGTGTCCAGCGCCCAGGCGGCCGCCGACAAGGTCGTCGAGATGGGGGTTGCCGACCCGGACCGGCTTGCTGTCGGCGGTCACAGCTACGGGGCCTTCATGACCGCAAACCTGCTGGCCCACTCGGACATCTTCCGCACTGGCATCGCCCGGTCCGGCGCCTACAACCGCACCCTGACGCCCTTCGGCTTCCAGGCCGAGGAACGTACGTACTGGGAAGCGACCGACACCTATACGGAAATGAGTCCTTTCACCCATGTGCGGAAGATCAAGGAGCCGATCCTGCTGATCCACGGCGAGGCGGACGACAACTCCGGCACCTTCCCGGTCCAGAGCGAACGCTTCTACGCGGCGCTCAAGGGCAACGGCGGCAATGTCCGGTATGTGGTTCTTCCTCTTGAGGCCCACGGCTACCGGGCCCGCGAGTCGGTCCTGCACACCCTGTGGGAGATGACCCGCTGGCTCGACATCCATGTGAAGAACGCCAGGCCCCCCGAGAGGAAGTAGCCATGCCCGGCCCGTACGACGACGACCAGTGGCTTGTCGGCCAGACCGAAGAAGACGACGAGGACGGCGGGCTGATCATTCGCTGCCGCGCCCATCTGCCTGAGCCGTCCGCGCGGGCGGGGTGGCGGCATCTTGTCCTCGTCGGCTGGACCTATGAGCCGGACGAGAACGGCCTGCCGGCAAAGGCGGTTGACCGGCAGATGGACGCATTCGAGGAGGCGGTGACGCCCGCGCTGCAGGACAGCGGCGCCGGTGTGCTGGTCGCCTCGATCACCGGCGCCGGCCTTCGCGAGTGGCGCTTCTACACGATCGGGCCGGACGCCTTCATGGATGCGCTCAACACGGCGCTGGAGACGCATCCCGAGTATCCGCTCGAGTTCGAGGCCTTCGAGGATCCGGACTGGAACGCTCTCGCCGAGCTGCTGCCGGATTGAGTCAGGCCGGCTCGAGCCGGCGCGGCGGTTCGATTCGCCGCCAGACCGCCTCGACGACGCCGAACAGGCCGAAGGCGATCAGCCCGCCGGCCAGCAGGGACAGGATCAGCGACCCGAACGGCTGCGCCTCGACCGCCTGCAGGGCGTCGGCCCAGGACCGCGCCTCGGACGAGCGGGCCTCCACCCCGGCGCGGAAGATGAAGACGCCCAGCGGAAAGGTCGCCAGTCCGCGGCCGATGTATCCCGCCCGCGCCAGCGGCACCGCCCAGCGGCGGACGCCGTCCGGACAGGTCAGCCGCTTGGCGAAGTCCTGCATGAGGCCCTGCAGCAGGTTGCCGACGCCGACGCCGAGGAGGGCCAGCCCCGCCGCCAGGAGGAGCAGGTCCCCATGGGGCAGGGCCAGCACCTCGGCGGCCGATTCCGGCGTCTCGTCGGCCTCGCCCACGTCCTCGAAGCCGTCCAGCAGCTCGAGCGCGGACCAGGCCAGGAGACCGTAGACGACGCCGCTGACCGCCTGGCCCGCGCGGACCGCCCAGGCCTTGGGATCGTCCCCGTGATGGTCGGCGTCGAACACGGTCTGCAGCACGCGCCAGGCCGTGAAGCCGCACAGGCCGACGGCCAGCAGCCCGACCAGCACCAGTCCCGGGGGCCAGTCCGCCCAGGCGGCCAGCGCCTCGGTCGCGCCGGTCGGCTTGGGGGTCAGATCGAGCGCGGTCATGAGGGCGAACGCGCCGACGGTCAGATAGACCACCCCGCGCGCGGCGTAGCCGAGGCGGGAGACCGCCTCGAGCCCCCGCCGCCACGCCTTCGGCAACCGGATCGCCAAGGGGGCCTAGCGCATGCGCCGGCGGTACAGGTCGAGCGCATGGCCGCCCGCGCTGAGCGCCGCGCCGCGGGCCCGCTTGCTGAGCAGGAACACCAGCCCGATCCCGAGACCGGCCGCGATCAGGGCCGGCGGAACGGGCCGCGCCTTGACCCGGGTCGCCACGTTGGAGGCGAGGGAGCGGGCGTTGTCGGCCAGGTCCTGCCGATGGCGCTGGCGGAGGGCCGGCGGCTCGCCGCTGGACGCCAGCATGGCCCGGGCGGCGTCGACCAGGCCGCTCCAGGCGCCGCGACGGTTGTCGGGGAAGGTGTAGGGGGACGTATCGGTGGACATGGCGGATCTCCTCTTTCGCCCTCAACGCCGGTTCGGCCGACTTCGATCCCGGCAACCGATCGCCACGCCGCGGGTTTCGCCGCACATGACCCGGGACGTGATCGAGGCGCTGGAAAGCGAGATCGCCCGCGCCGTCGCCGACGGCGACGAGGCGTTCGCCGACATCCTGCGTGAACGTCTGGCGGCCATGCGCGAGGGCCGGCCGACCGGCTCGCTGCTGCGGCGGCTGCAGCCGGGCGAACTGGGCCAGGACGCCGACAGCCAGGGCCGCGAGCCGCCGGAGGGCTGGGTCCGCCCCGCCCGTCCCGATCCGATGACCCGCGTGCACAAGCCCGCCGGCCGCAGGTCGGACTAACGCCTTCCGGCCGCGCCTTTCACCGGCGCGCCCCTGGCCTTGCCGGTCGCCACCAGCCCGGCGCAGTCGGCGTCGTCGGCGAGGCCGGGCTCGACGAAGGGCAGCACCGCCGCCAGGGGGCTGAGCAGCGACCCCAATGCCGCCGCGACGCCGCCCTGGGCGACGGCGCCGCCGGTCTCGAGATCGACGTCGGGCCGGGTCAGGCGGCCGTCGATCTTGATCGGCACGAACAGGCGCAGCAGGCGCGGCTTCTTGGAATCGCCCTCGATGCGCAGGTTGAGCCGCTCCTCGCGCAGGTTCACCGAACCGGAGCCCTTGACCAGCACGACGTCGGTGTCGGCGATGATCGTCGTCGACCGCGCGATCCCGTCTGTGACCTTGAAATCGGCCACCGCGCAGCGGATCGGGCTCTGCTTGGGGTCCTCCGACAGCAGCATGATCAGGCCCTTGGAGATGTTTACCCCGAGCAGTTCGGCGAAGGCCTGGCGCACCTCGCCGCGCGGGACCACGAAGGTCAGGGTTCCATCGGCGCTCGCGGCCGCCTTGCGCACCGAATCGCCGTGGCCGGTGAGCCGCGCGCGCGCCGCCATCTGCCCCTCGATCACGGGCCGCCCCTGGATCCGGGCGGTGATCCAGTCCTCGAGCCGCGCGTTGGTCAGCTTCAGGTCGATGTCCGTACGGGGCACGGCCTTGCTGGCGTCCAGCCGCGCCATGCCGGAGATGGTGCCCCGCGACAGCGTCAGCGAAACCGGATCGCCGGTCAGCACGCCGTCCTTCAGGGTCAGGTCGAGCGCCACCTTGCGCAGCGGCATGCGGGGCGCGTTCACGGTCTCGGCGCGGTATTTGACCTCCGCGTCCATGGCCCGGATGCGGTCGACCTGCAGGGTGGCCGCCGGGAACAGGCGGCCCTCCGCGGCCATTCGGCCCCCGACGGCCTGCTGCTCGGCCGAGACCGCCTCGCCCCGGCCGCGGCCGGGCGCGCCGCCGAAAATCGAGGCCAGGTCGTCGAAATCGAGCCGGCGCGAGCGCAGGTCGGCTTCGAGGTACGGCCTCTCGCCGCGCGTCTCGACGCCGAGGTCGCCGCCGATATCGCTGTCTCCGACCCGGCCGCTCGCCTCCCGGAACAGCCACCGCGTCCGCTGACGGGTCAGCTGGCCGTTGATCCTGTAGGGCGGCGTATTGGGCAGGGCGAGGCCGGTAAGGCCGTAGAGGTCGTTCAGGTCGGCCCCGCTCAGGGTCAGGCGGGTCTCGAAGCGGCCGAGGTCGAAGGGGCGGGTGATCCGCCCCCGGGCGAGGATGCGCGTCGCGCCCGCCCGCACGTCGGCCTCGAACGGATAGGGCCGAGATGGCGAGACGTTGAGCAGGGGCGCACCGGTGACGACGGCGTCGAACCGTTCCCCGTTCAGCCGGCCCTCGCCCCGCAGCGCGAACACCCCGCGCTGGGCGCCGGCAGCCCCTTCATCGGTGTAGACCGTGCCGACGAAGGTCGACTTCCGCTTGCGGTCCTCGAGTCGCAGCCGGCCCTCGTCGATGACGAAGCGCTGGATCGCCGGCAGCTTCGCGCCACCCTTGCCGCCGGAGCCGAACTGCCAGTTGGCGCGCCCGTCGGCCAGCCGCAGCAGGGTGACGGTCGGCCGCTTGATCCCGACATAGGGCAGGATGGTGCGGCCGGTCAGCAGGGCCGGCAGGTCCAGTTTCACGGACAGGCGCTCGATCCGCGCCATGTCGCCCTTGGCCCAGCGCGGCTGGCCGATGCGCAGGCCGTGGACGTCCGCGCGCGGCGTCCAGGAGAAGGGGTGCACGTCGAGGTCGCCCTCGATGACCACCGGCCGGTTCAGCCGCGCCGAGGCGGCCGCCGCGACCGGACCGCGGAACCAGTTCCAGTCGAAGACGAGGAGGAAGACCGCCGACGCTCCGAGCAGGACGGTGATCGCCGCCAGCGCCCGCTGACGCGCAGGGGGTATCTCGCGCCAGCCGTCGCGGGCGCGGGCGGTCAGATGTCGGATGTCGGGAATCCGCGTGGGCAAGCTCGAAGATCTCCGGCCCGCCCCGCCGGATTAAGCGCGATCCGCGCGGATGCGTTCCGCGCCCGCGCCGGCCTCAATAGACGAGCTTGAGGGCGGCCAGCCCGGCGGCCAGCGTCACGAACGCGACGATGGCGATGATCTCGTAGCCCTTGAAAAGCGGACCGTTCGGCGAACGCATGGCCTTCTCCTCTGTGCCGTTTTGGTTCAACAGACAGGGTGAACGGCAAGGCGCGCGCCACGCCGCACGGGAGACTGCAACCATGGACCGGCGAGGCTTCATCCTCGGCGCCGGCGCGCTCGCCGCCTCGGGACCGGCCTCCGCCGCCGGGACGGTGACGGTCTTCGCCGCGGCGTCGCTGCAGGAGTCGCTGACCGAGGCCGGCGCGCTCTGGAGCCGGGGCTCCGGGACCCGGACCACGTTCAGTTTCGGCGCCTCCTCGGCGATGGCGCGCCAGATCTCCCAGGGCGCTCCCGCCGACCTGTTCCTGTCGGCCGACCTCGAATGGATGGACTGGCTGGCCGAGCGGCGGCTGATCGTCGCCGCCTCGCGCCGGAATCTGCTGTCGAACAGCCTGGTGCTGGTCGCGCCGGCCGGCTCCCGGGTCGTCCTGCCGGTGGGCCGCGGCATGCCGCTCGCCCGCGCGCTCGGGAGCGGTCGCCTGGCGATCGCCGACGTCAACGCGGTTCCGGCCGGCCGCTATGCGCGGGCGGCGCTGACCAGCCTGGGCGTCTGGGCGTCGGTCGAACGGCGGCTGCTGCCGGCCGAGAGCGTGCGCGCGGCTCTGGCCTACGTCTCGCGCGGCGAGGCGCCGCTCGGCATCGTCTACGCCACCGACGCCAGGGCCGACCCGAAGGTGCGGGTGGTGGGGACCTTCCCCGCCTCCAGCCACCCGGCGATCGTCTACCCGGCCGCGCTCACCGCCGCCTCACGCAACGGCGCGGCGGCGTCCTTGCTCGGCTGGCTCCAGGGGCCGCAGGCGGGCGCCGTCTTCAAGGCCCGGGGTTTCGGCGTGCTGGGTCGCCCGAACTAGTGCTTGTGCGGCTCGGCGGCGGGCTTGTCGCCGTGGGCGTCGAACACGAACTTCACGCGCGGCAGCGCCCCCACGTCGGCCGCCGACAGCTCGACCTTCGCCCCCGCGGGACCTTCCAGCGACAGGCTCTGGGCGACGACAGGCGTCGTCAGCGGCGAACGGCGGCGGACAGGATCAGCGCGCGCAAGGCAGGGCTCCGGATGTGAGACTCTCGGGACGTATACTGTCGGGACAATGCGGGACATCCAGCCCCATTGCGCGACAGATCGGGAGGTGTCGGCAGACTGGCCGGTCCCCGCCTGTCGGCCAGCGCCCATACTGGTGTCATGAGGTCTTCGACGCGATGGGCGGGAACACCGTCAGGACAAACGCTGCAAGGCGCGAGGCGATCACGCGACGGGCGCGCGCCTCCCGTGCGTGCGCCTCAGCGAGCTGCTCCCGGCGTATGTCTGTCCCCCTATCGCGACCGGCTGACGGCCTCGGCGAGGCGACGAAAACGCGATGAAGACACTCGCGACCGTTTGGCGTCTCTACGGCATCGCCCGGCGCTGAACCGCCTACTCGACCTTGCCGGGCCAGGTCAGGTAGCCGCGCTCGTCGGTCGCGGCGAGGCGATAGCCGCGGTGATGCACCGGATAGGCCGCCGCCGGCGCCGGCGCGGCGTAGACCGCTCCGGACTGCGCGTAGCCGCCGCTCGAGGTCGCGCCGGACGCGTAGTAGCCGCCGCCCCCGCCGTAGCGCTCTTCCGACTCGGCGTAGCGGTAGCTGCTGCTCGAGGTCTCGGTCTCGCTGACCGACACGCTGGTCCCGCTGTAGCGGTCGCCGCGATAGCCGCCGGAATAGCCGCCCGCGTACCTGGTCTCGCTGTAGCGGTAGCCGCCGCCGACGCGCTCACGACGGCCCGGCTTGTAGGTGCGGGTGACCACGGTGCGGGTGACCTTGGTGGTCGCCCCGCCCGTGGCGGTCGCCTGGCCGCCGGTCGTGCCGGTGGTCGAGGTCGCGGCGGCCGTGGTGGTCTTGCCGGCCTCTGCGTCCTTGCAGTTCGACGACATGTTGCACCCGGTCAGAGTCAACGCGGCGACGGCGGAGAACAGCGGAACGCGGATGAAGTCGTTCATGGCGGCCTCGAATTCCTTAACGAGACCAAGACGATAGCGCCGGCGCGCCGGGCGCCGGCGGTCATTCACCGCGAGCGGGAGATTTAACCATGCGCCATTCGCCGACCAGGCGCGCGATGCCGAGGCCCAGGGCGATGCCGATGCTGTTGGCGAGCGCGTCGAGCGCGTCGCCCTGCCGCCCCCAGCCCATGGTTCCCTGGGCGATCTCGACCCCGACGCCGAGCGCGAACAGTCCGGCGGCCAGGGTCCACGACCGCGCGCGGACGGCCCACGCCCCGAGCAGGGCGAGGCCGAGGTAGGCGCCGGCATGCTCCAGCTTGTCCCACAGGTTCACGTCCGGCACGGCGGCGGTCGGGGCCACGGACAGCCAGACGACGGTCGCGCAGGCGGCGAGGAAGGCGGCGAGGCGCAAGGGACGCGGGATCATGGCCTGACGGGTTGCACCGCCCTCCCCCGCTGTCTAGCGTCCGCGCCGGAAAATCACGGGGAGCGATCAGTGGCGGTAGCGGCGGTTATCTGGGACTTCGGCGGAGTGATCACCTCTTCGCCGTTCGAGGCGTTCAACCGCTACGAGGAGGAGAGGGGTCTTCCGCGGGACTTCATCCGACGGATCAACGCCACCAATCCTCACGACAACGCCTGGGCGCTTTTCGAGCGCAACGAGATCGACGCCGCCGCCTTCGACATCAAGTTCCACGAGGAGGCGACGGCGCTGGGCCATCCGGTGCGCGGGGCCGACATCCTGCCGCGCCTGTCGGGCGACGTCCGACCGCGCATGGTCGCGGCGCTGAAGCAGTGCAAGCAGCACTTCAAGGTCGGCTGCATCACCAACAACGTCCAGACCGGCCACGGCGCCGGCATGTCGGGCACGAGCGAGAAGGCCGCGCAGGTCAGCGCCGTCATGGCCCTGTTCGACGCGGTGATCGAGAGCTCCAAGGCCGGGGTGCGCAAGCCTGACCCGCGCATCTACGAGATGATGTGCGAACTGCTGGCGGTCGATCCCGCCCGCTGCGTCTACCTCGACGACCTCGGGATCAACTGCAAGCCGGCGGCGATGCTCGGCATGCGCGCGATCAAGGTCTCGGACGTCGACCAGGCCCTCGCCGAGCTGTCGGCCGCCACCGACCTGATCTTCGACTAGGGCGGTCAGTTGATCAGGATCGTCCCGATCAGCAGCTTGCCGCCCTTCTTGCCCAGCACGCGGTCGGTCGCCTTCTGCAGCTCGGCGGCGATGTAGTCGGCGTCGGGCAGCGCCGCCTTGGGCAGCCCGCCGGCGTAGGTCTGCAGGAAGCCGGCGTAGGCGTCGCGCAGGCGCGGCTGGATCTCGTTGGCCTTCATCCGCAGCGCGTCGTCGACGACGTCGATGCCGCATTCGACGGTGATCACGCCCCGGCTGCCGTCCCGGCGGATGATGGTGGCGACGGCGGCCTTTACCGGCACGAAGGTGACGCCCCCGCCCTTCTTCTTCTCGCCACCGGCGGCCGCGGCGACGGCGGGGGCGAGGCTGAGGGCGGCGGCGAGGGCGAGACGGCGGTCCATGAGCTCTCTCCTGCCGCATCAGGGTTGACGCCCGGTTTACCGCCGGTCGCCGGCCCGCCGGCGACGCGTGACCCCGGGCGCGACTCATCGGAGACTCGCACCGGATTCGCGCAAGGAGTCGCCATGGGCCGTTTCGCGCCCGCGAACCTCGACCTCGACGGCAAGGTGATCCTGGTCACCGGCGGCACCGGCTCGTTCGGCCGGCGCTTCGTCGAGACCGTGCTGACCCGCTACGCCCCCCGCAAGCTGATCGTCTATTCGCGCGACGAGCTGAAACAGAGCGAGATGCAGCAGGAGCTGCGCGAGCGCTTCGACGGCGAGACCATGTCGCGCATGCGGTTCTTCCTCGGCGACGTGCGCGACCGGTCGCGCCTGACCCTGGCCCTGCGCGGCGTCGACATCGTGATCCACGCCGCCGCGCTCAAGCAGGTGCCGGCCGCCGAGTACAATCCGTCCGAGTGCATCCACACCAACGTGATGGGCGCCGAGAACGTCGTCTGGGCCAGCCTCACCAACCGCGTGCAGCAGGTGGTCGCCCTGTCGACCGACAAGGCCTGCAATCCGGTCAACCTCTACGGCGCCACCAAGCTGGCCTCGGACAAGACCTTCGTCGCCGCCAACAACCTGTCGGGCGACATCGGCACCAAGTTCACGGTCGTGCGCTACGGCAACGTCGTCGGCTCGCGAGGCAGCGTCGTGCCGCTGTTCCGCCGCCTGCTGGCCCAGGGCGCGGCCGAGCTGCCGATCACCGATCCGCGCATGACGCGGTTCTGGATCACGCTGAATGAGGGCGTCGAGTTCGTCCTGTCGTCGCTGGAGATCATGCGGGGCGGCGAGATCTTCGTGCCGAAGATCCCCTCGATGTCGATGCCGGACCTGGTCCAGGCCATGGCCCCCGGGGCCGGGATGAAGATCATCGGCATCCGCCCCGGGGAGAAGCTGCACGAGATCATGGTCGGCGCCGACGACGCCCGCCAGACGGCCGAGCTTCACGACCGCTACGTCATCGAACCGGCCTTCGTCGAGTATGCGAGGACGCCGTTCGCGGCGGAGGGCGGCGCCCCGGTTGACGAGAGCTTCTTCTACGCCAGCGACAACAACGCCGACTGGCTGACCGCCGACCGCCTCCGGGCCATGCTCGAGGAGACCGGCGTTTGACGGAGGGCTTCCTCCCCTACGGCCGCCAGACCATCGAGGATGACGACGTCGCCGCGGTCGCCGAGGCGCTGCGGGCGGATTTCCTGACCACCGGCCCGACCGTCGCACGGTTCGAGCAGCTGTTCGCCGAGGCGGTCGGCGCGGACCACGCGGTCGCCGCCAGCAACGGCACCGCGACGCTGCATCTGGCGATGATGGCCCTCGACGTCGGCCCGGGCGATGTCTGCATCGCGCCGTCGATCACCTTCCTGGCCACGGCCAACTGCGCGGCCTACGTCGGCGCGGACGTGGTGTTCGCCGACGTCGATCCGGACACGGCGCTGATGACCCCCGGGACGCTCGCGGAGGCGCTCGACCGCGCCCGTGGCCGGCGCGTCCGCGTCGTGCTGCCGGTGCACATGCGGGGCGAGGTCTGCGACCTGCCCGCGCTGAGGGCGCTGGCCGATGACGCGGGGGCGGTGCTGGTCGAGGACGCGCCCCATGCGCTCGGCTCGCGGACGCGGTTCGACGGAGCCGAGGGCCGGGTGGGCGACTGCCGCTACGGCGCGATGGCCAGTTTCTCGTTCCATCCGGTGAAGACGATCGCCACCGGCGAGGGCGGCATGCTGACCACCAATGACGCCGGCCTCGCCGAAAGCCTGCGGCGCTTCCGCAGCCACGGCATGACCCGTCCGCCGGGCGCCGACCCCTGGATCTACGAAATGGCCCGGCCGGGCTTCAACTACCGGCTGCCGGACGTCGCCTGCGCCCTCGGCATCTCGCAGCTGGGCAAGCTCGAGCGGTTTTCGGCGCGACGCCGGCGGCTGGCCGCCCTCTACCGCGAGGCGCTGGCCCCTCTGGCCCCGGTCGTGACCCTGCCGCCGCCCCTGCCCTGGTCGGACCCGGTGCTGCACCTGCTGGTCGCGCTGATCGACTTCGGGGCCGCAGGGGTTTCCCGGCGCGAGGTCGTTGACGGTCTGGCGGTCAGGGGCGTCGGCTCGCAGGTCCACTACATCCCGGTCCACACCCAGCCCTGGTGGCGCGCCCGCAACGGCGACTTGTCGCTGCCCGGCGCGGAGGCCTGGTACGCCCGCTGCCTGAGCCTGCCGCTCTATCCGGCGATGGACGACGGCGACGTCGCACGGGTGGCGGACGCCCTTCGGGCGGTGCTGCGGCTCTAGGCCGCCAGCCCGCAGGCCTGGGCCAGGCCCCGGACGCGGTCGAGCATCTCGGGCGACTTGACCAGTTCGTCGCGCACTTCCGGCGCGCGCATCAGCCGGGCCGCCTCGGCGCGGGCCCGTTCGCTGACCGGACCGGTCGGGGCCGCCTCGCCGGTGGCCAGCTTCAGCAGCAGGCTCAGCCGATGCACCGCGGGGGCCGGCGCCTTGGCCACGGTGCCGACCAGCTTCGAGTCCGCCTCGATCAGGCCGCCGACCTCGCCGATCCTCGCCTGGATCGGTCCCGCCTCTTCGGGCGCGAGGCCGGCACGGGCGATGGACTTCTGGATGACCGCCAGGGTGGCGAGCTTCTGGGCCGGCGAATCCGGGCCGAACCGCATCTCCTTCTCGAACCTGAGCGCCGCGATGTTGGCGTTCAGCCAGCGCGCCGCCTGGCGCTTGTTCGCGCCGCCGGTGACGTTCTCGGCCAGCCGGATCAGCAGCTCGATCTCCTCCCGGGCGCCCTTGTCCTTGCCCAGCAGGGCGTCGACGAAGTCGCTGGTGACCAGCGTCTTGGACCGTTCCGAGAACGCCTCGTGGATGTTCTCGATGGACAGCACCCGGCCGCCGGCGGCGGTGAGGGCCATGGCCAGGCCGCGCAGCAGGTCGATCTCGGCCTCGGCGTCCCCCGGCTTGAGCCGGCGCGGGCCGGTGAGTTCGCGCAGCACCCGCTGGGCGATCGCCGCCCGGCAGGCCTCGAAGTTCGGCCCGCCGAGCCAGTTGGCGAGCCGCGCGGCCGCGCCGTCGATCGGCGGCATGACCTTCGCCACCGAGGGCTCGATGCCGATCAGGGCCTCGACCGCGTCCGCGCCGGCCAGCCGGGTCATCGCCGCCAGCTGGCTCCCGAGGTCGAGGTCGGCGCCGAGCAGGTCCGCCAGCCCCGCGCGCGAGCCGAGGATTTCGGTCAGCGGCTGCTCCAGCACCTGCAGCGCCTGCGCCCGCGCCTGCGGGTTGGTCGGCGCGGCGTCGGCGAGGTCGAGCAGCAGACCCACCTTGTCGGCCCAGCCCCGGGCCGAGGCGATCGACGCGGCCACGCCGGCCCCCAGCAGGTAGGCCCGGTCCGGCTCGGACACGAGCCGCTCGGCCGCGGCGGCGAACCCTTCCTTGTCGAGGTTGGGCAGCTGGCCGCGCTTGTGGTCCTTCAGCAGCCGCTCGATGGCGCGCTCGGCCAGGGCCTGGAAGGAGCGGATGATCTCGTGGACGCCGATGCCGCGGGCCTGGGCCTCGGGAATGGCGACCTTCTGGATGGCGTGCTGCAGCTCGACGCCCGAGGCCTCGAGGCGTTCGACCAGGTCGGGGCGGTGCAGCAGCTCGAACGGCGTCGCCTTGTGGCGCGTCAGCCAGTTGTCGAGCAGCCGCCCGATCCGCTCGCGGGCGTGGATGGTGTAGAGGTCCGACGGCGTGACGCAGAGCGGCTCGTTGTCCTCGCGCGGTTTCTTCGGCTTGGCCCGCTCCGGCGCCCCCTTGTTGAGGATGGTGACGGAGGTGAACTCCCGCGTCTCCTCGTCGAGGACTTCCTTGGTCACCCTGACTGCGGCGACCCGCCCCTCGGCCAGCTGCTCCTCGGCGACCTCGAGGGCGCGCTTGCGGTCCTCGGTCGCGAGATCGAGCGTCCAGCCGGACCCCGGCTGGCGGCGCACGAAGAGTTCGTAGTGGACCTTGCCTCCCATGACGGCGTTATAGGAGCCAAGGCACTAAGGCGACGTTTACGATGCTTCCGCCCCATTGACGCCACGCTGTCGCGGGAATTCCTTGTCGGCAGGGGCCGTCGGGGCCAGTCAAGATGAAGGAAATCCATGGCTAGAATCACCCTGGTGGACGACGACGAGAACATCGTCGCTTCGGTTTCGCTGGCGCTGGAAAGCCATGGTCATGTCGTGACCGCCTGCCACGACGGCGTGGCGGGACTCGAGTCCCTGACGGCCAATCCGCCGGACCTCGCTATTCTCGACGTGAAGATGCCGCGCATGGACGGCATGGAACTGCTGCGCCGGCTGCGGCAGACCTCGAATCTGCCGGTCATCATGCTGACGTCCAAGGACGAGGAGATCGACGAGATCCTCGGCTTCAACCTCGGGGCGGATGACTACATCCACAAGCCGTTCAGCCAGCGGCTGCTGCTGGAGCGGGTCAAGGCCGTGCTGCGCCGGGCCGACGTACAGGACGAGGACGGGGCCCCGGCCGCGCCGGGCGGACCGGCGGCGGAGCCGGGCGCCAAGGCGATGCGGCGCGGCAAGCTGACCCTCGACCCCGAGCGCCACGACAGCCTGTGGGACGGCAAGCCGGTGCGCCTGACGGTCACAGAATTCCTGCTGCTGCAGTCGCTGGCCCAGCGCCCCGGCTTCGTGAAGAGCCGCGACAACCTGATGGACGCCGCCTACGACGATCAGGTCTACGTCGACGACCGCACGATCGACAGCCACATCAAGCGCATGCGGAAGAAGTTCCGTCAGGTGGACCCCAGCTTCGACGCGATCGAGACCCTGTATGGCGTCGGATACCGCTACCGCGAATCCTGAGCCCGAGGCGCTTCCCAGGCGCTGGTGGCCGCAGGGATCACGCCTCGGCCGGCTGATCATCGCGCTGAACCTGCTCAGCCTGGCCATCCTGGTCGGCGGGGCGCTGACCCTGAACGAGATGCGACGCGGCCTGGTCAACGCCCGGGTCGACAGCCTGATCACCCAGGGCGAGTGGATCGCGCGACTGATCGACGACGCCGCGACGGTCGGCGAACCCGAGCCCGCCCTTCAGCCTGAGCGGGCCGCGCAGCTCCTGCAACTGCTGCACCTGCCGCGCGACGCGCGGGTGCGGCTGTTCGACAGGACCGGCCGGCTGATCACCGACTCCTACTTCGTCGCCGACCGTGTCGAATGGGCCCCGCTGCCGCCCGCCCGGCGCCGCGACCAGAAGCCGAAGGAAGCCGGCCCCAGCCGCGCCGAGCAACGGGCCACCCGGGCCCTGGAGGCGGAGCTGGCGCTCGCGCGCGCCGGGGAGACCGTGAAGGGCCGCCGCATCGCCGAGAACGGCGAGCAGGTCATCAGCGTCTCCCTGCCCATCAAGCGGGTCCGCGCGGTGGTCGGCGTGCTGACCCTCGAGGCGGGCGACGTCGATGAGATCATCGCCCGCGAGCGCACCAACCTCATCCCGTTCATCCTGATCGCGGTCGGCGTGACCCTGCTGTCGTCAGTCCTGCTGACGGTGCTGGTGGCGCGGCCGGTGCTGCGGCTGGCGAGCGCCGCGGACCGGGTCAAGGCCGCCCGGGCCCGGTCCATCTCCCTGCCGGACCTTGCCCGGCGTGACGACGAGATCGGCGACCTCTCCCGCTCTCTCGAGTCGATGACCGACACCCTGTCGCAACGGATGGACGCCATCGAGAGCTTCGCCGCCGACGTCGCCCACGAGATCCGCAACCCGCTGACCTCGATCCGGTCGGCGGTCGAGACCCTGGATCTGGTCGGCGAGGGCCCGGCCCGGGCGCGGTTGATGGCGATCCTCAAGCAGGACGTCGGACGGCTCGATCGCCTCGTCACCGACATCTCCAACGCGTCCAGACTGGACGCGGAGCTGTCGCGCGATGCGCCGCGGCCGGTCGACGTGGCCGGCCTGCTGTCCGACATCGTCGCCCTCTACGAGGCCGGGGCCAAGCCGGGCGAGGCGCGCGTGGCCCTGGCCGTCGACGGCGCGGAGGGCGCGGTGGTGATGGGCCGCGACGGCCCGCTGGGCCAGGTGTTCCGCAACCTGATCGACAACGCCCGCTCGTTCAGCCCCGAAGGCGGCGTCGTGCGGGTGACCCTCAGCCACGACCGCGGCCAGGTTCGCGTGGTGGTCGACGACGACGGGCCGGGCATCCCGCCCGACAACCTCGAGACCGTGTTCGAGCGGTTCTACACCTCGCGGCCGAAGGGGGCGGCGTTCGGCGGCAACTCCGGCCTCGGCCTGTCCATCGCCCGGCAGATCGTCCAGGCGCACGGCGGCGTGATCCACGCCGAGAACCGCTACGGAACCAGCGAGACATCCGGCGAGAAACGCCGCGGCCGCGGGCGGCAGGCGGCGCAATCCGCCGAGACCCGCGACGAGGGCGTGAAGGGCGCGAGGTTCGTCGTCAGCCTGCCCGAGCGACGGCCGTGACCGCGGTCCGCCACGCCGGGCTGATCGCCCTTCGCCACGGCCGCGACTGGCGCGGCGTCCTCATCGAAGGACCGGCCGGGTCGGGCAAGAGCGACCTCGCGCTGCGCTGCCTGGATGAGGGCTTCAGGCTGGTCGCCGACGATCGCGTGCTGGTCTGGGCCTCCGGCGGACGGACCTGGGGCCGGTCGCCGGACGCGCTGGCGGGCCTGCACGAGAGCCGCGGCGCCGGCGTGCTGCCCCTGCCGGCGCTTCCGTTCGCGGCGATCGTCGCCGCCGTCCGTTGCGAACCCTCGCCCGATGCGGTCGAGCGGATGCCGCCGGACGAAACGCTCGACCTGCCGGCCGGACCGGTCCCGATCCGTTCCCTGTGGCCTTTTGACCGCGCCGCCCCCGCGAAACTGCGCCGCATCATCGAGCATCTTGGACGGGAACATTAACGGGCGTATCTAGGCGCCTTCGCGGCCACTCCCGCCGCGGGGCTGTCGGGCAGGGGATACCCGGTTTGATCATGACAAGGCGTTGGGCCCACGGATGATTGGGCTCGTGATCGTAACCCACGGTCGGCTGGCGGAGGAGTTCATCTTCGCCATGGAGCACGTGGTCGGCCCGCAGGACGCGGTCGCGGCCATCTGCATCGGTCCCGACGACGACATGGAGAAGCGCCGCAGGGACATCCTGAAGGCGTGCGCCGACGTCGATTCCGGCAAGGGCGTCATCCTGCTGACCGACATGTTCGGCGGCACGCCGAGCAACCTGGCCATCAGCGTCATGGAACAGACCCGGGCCGAGGTGATCGCCGGCCTGAACCTGCCGATGCTGATCAAGCTGGCGTCCCTGCGCACCCGCATGAGCCTGGAAGAGTGCGTGCACCACGCCCAGGAAGCCGGGCGCAAGTACATTTCCGTCGCCTCCTACGTGCTGGCCGGCGAAAAGTGAGCCTGAAGCGGACGGTCGAGATCGTGAACGAGCGGGGCCTGCACGCGCGGGCCTCGGCGAAGTTCGTGAAGCTGGCCGCGAGCTTCGACGCCGAGGTCCAGGTCGCGCGCGACGGGTCCAGCGTCGACGCCCGCTCGATCATGGGCCTGATGATGCTGGCCGCCGGCATCGGCTCGACCATCGAGATCAGCGCCGAGGGCGCGGAGGCGGAAGCCGCCCTGGAAGCGCTCTGCGAGCTGGTCAGCCGGAAGTTCGACGAGGAGCGCTGAGCCTTCTCCCTCCCTGCATGGGGAGGGAGACTGGTCACCTGAAGTACCGCACCGGCTCGCTCCCATCCCAGCCCTCCGCCGCCTTGCGGATATGCGCGAAGGTCCGGCCCTTCGTCCCGCTGATGTCGGAGATCTCGATGACGGTGCCGGGGTGGCCTTGCGTGTCGAAATAGGCGAAGCGGCCCTGCTCGCCGCCGATCTGGCCCTCGTGGCCGACGCGGTAGCCCAGCGACAGCGCCTTCTCATAGAGGCCCTGGTAGTCGGTGGTCCAGTAGGACATGTGCTGCAGGCCCTCGAGGCCCGCGTCGATGAACTCCCTGTACATCGACGGCGCGTCGTTGCGCTGCTGGATCAGCTCGATCTGCAGGTCGCCGGAGTTGGCCAGCGCGATCGACATCTTCACGTCCGAAGCCACGCCGCGGTGCGTGAACCAGTCGGTCTTCACGTCCTCGATGTAGAACCACGGACCGACGCCCATGACCTCGATCCAGTGCTTCATCGCCGCCTCGATATCGCGGACGACGTAGCCGTTCTGGCAGACCTTCCCGAAGACGCGGCTCATGCGCCTACGCCTCCGCGCCCGTCCCGAACGGCCGCATGCCGAGGTCGCGGAGCAGGACGCTGTCCTGGTCCATGCCCGGCAGCGGGGTGGTCAGCAGCTTGCCGCCGACGAAGATCGAGTTGGCGCCGGCCAGGAAGCAGAGGGCCTGCAGCTCCCTCGACATGTCGTCGCGACCGGCGGAGAGGCGGACCATCGACTTCGGGCAGACCAGCCGCGCCACGGCGACCGTGCGCACGAACTCCAGCCCGTCGATCTCGCCTTCCCGGCGGATCTTGTCGCCCAGCGGCGTGCCGGCCACCGGCACCAGGGCATTGACCGGCAGGCTGTCGGGGTGGACCGGCAGGGTGGCCAGCTGGTGCAGGAAGCTGGCGCGGTCCTGGCGACTCTCGCCCATGCCGACGATGCCGCCGCAGCAGGTCGAGATGCCGGCGTCACGCACGTGCTGCAGCGTCTCCAGCCGGTCGTCGTAGGTCCGGGTGGTGACGACCTTGTCGTAGTACTCCGGCGAGGTGTCGAGGTTGTGGTTGTAGTAGTCGAGCCCGGCTTCCTTCAGCGCCACCGCCTGCTCGGCCTTGAGCATGCCCAGGGTCACGCAGGTCTCGAGGCCCAGCGCCTTCACCTCGGTGATCATCTCGGCGACCTTCGGCAGGTCGCGGTCCTTCAGGTCGCGCCAGGCGGCGCCCATGCAGAAGCGCTGCGCGCCTCCCGCCTTGGCGGCCTTCGCCGCGACCACGACCGTGTCGAGATCCATCAGCTTCTCGGCCTTCAGCCCCGTGTTGAACGAGGCCGACTGGCTGCAGTAGCCGCAGTTCTCGGCGCAGCCGCCGGTCTTGATCGACAGCAGCTGGGAAAGCTGCAGCTCGTTGGGGTCGAACCAGCGGCGGTGCACCTGGGCCGCCTGGAAGACCAGGTCCATGAACGGCAGGTCGAACAGCGCCTCGACCTCGTCCCGCGTCCAGTCATGGCGCGGCTCGGCCGGGTCGATGAAGCGGACGGGGGCGTTCATGGAGCGTCTCTCCTTGCGGATGCTCTGCGCTCTAGCAGCCCCCAGTTTGAGTGTCATCCCGCAGGCCGCTCGCCACCCCGGCCATGACGGCGCGATCGGGCAACCCGTGATCACCGCCTGGGCCGTGCGTCCTTCGACACGCCGCTTCGCGGCTGCTCAGGATGACTGAGCTGGAAGGCTTCCCTCCATAGTCATGCTGGGCAGCACGCGCAGGGTGCGTGTCGAAGCACACAGGGCCCGGGCTGGCTCACCGCGCAGGGGCGCCCGAAGACGTCGGGCCATGACGGCATGATCGGGAACGGAAGCTCAGCCGCCCTTGACGACCTTCCCGCCCTTCATCACGAAGCTGACGCGCTTGAGCTCGGTGACGTCCGCCAGCGGGTCGCCGTCGACGGCGATCAGGTCGGCCTGCTTGCCAGGCTCGAGAGCGCCGATGACGTCCGACAGGCCGAGCAGGTCGGCGGCGTTGACCGTCGCCGCCTTGATCGCGTCCATAGGGCTGAGGCCGTACTTCACAAGGAGCTCGAACTCGTCGGCGTTGCGGCCGTGCTTGGAGACCCCGGCGTCGGTGCCGAAGGCGATGCGGACGCCGCGAGGAAAGGCCTTCTTCAGGGACTCGCCGGTGATCGAGATGCGCCAGTCGATCTTGGCCCGGACCTCCGGCGAGTAGGCGTTGGGATCCTTCGCGATCCGCTCCAGATAGCCGTTCACGGTCGACAGGGTCGGCACGTAGTAGGCCTTTGTCTTCACGAAGAGCTGGATCGTCTCCTCGTCCATGATCGTGCCGTGCTCGATCGAGTCGGCCCCGTAGCGCAGCGCCAGCTTGATGCCGTCGGAGCCGTGGGCGTGGACGGCGACCTTCTTGCCGTAGAGATGGGCGGTCTCGATCAGCGCCTTCGCCTCGTCGTCGAACATCTGGGCGCCCAGGCCGGCGCCGATGCGGCTGTTCACCCCGCCGGTGGTGGCGATCTTGATGACGTCGGCGCCCCGGCCGATCTGGCGGCGCACCGCCTCGCGGCAGGACTCGGGGCCGTCGCAGACGTTCTCGTGAGGGACTGCTTCGGCAAAGACGTCGTTGAAGCCCAGCCGCCCGTCCATGTGTCCGGAGGTCGTCGAGATCGAGCTGCCGGCGTCGACGATGCGCGGGCCGTCGACGCGGCCGGCGCTGATCGCGTCGCGCAGGGCCAGGGTGATCCCGTCGTCGTCGCCGAGGTTGCGAACCGTGGTGAAGCCGGCGTTCAGGGTCTTGCGGGCGTTCCAGGCGGCTTCGTAGGCGAAGTCGGCCTGGGAGTCGGTGACTCCGGCGAGCTGCCCCTCGACACCGGCGCGGTCGCTGGTGAGATGGACATGGCTGTCGATCAGGCCCGGCAGCACGAACTTGCCCGACAGGTCGACGATCCTCGCGCCGGGGATCTCGGAGGCCGGCACGAACCCGTCGCGGACCGCCTCGATGCGGCCGCCGCGGATGATCATGCTGGCGTTCCGGCGCGGAGCCTGGCCCGGGCGATCGAGCAGCGTCCCCGCATGGACGATGACCACCTCGGCCGGCGCCTGGCGGGCGACGGCGGAGAGAGACAGCAGCGTCGCGCAGGCGACCGCGGCGGCGGCGAAGAGACCTCGTCTCGGGATCATCGGAAAGCTCCCCATACTGAACGGCGCGGCACCCTAGGCGGCGTCGCCGCTTGCGGAAAGACGCATGACGCGCGATCCCTCGACCATGACCGCGCCCGCCCGCGAGATCGAGCTGAAGTTCCTTCTGGACGCCGCCGGCGCGACGGCGGTGCTGGCCGCGCTGCCGCCGGGCGACACGACCGTGCAGGCGCTGCACGCCACCTACTTCGACACCGCAGACCACACGCTGAGCCGGCGGGGCTTCGGCCTGCGCGTGCGGCGTTCAGGCGACAGGCGCATCCAGACGCTCAAGTCCGCCGCCGGCGACGACGGCGGCCGCGACGAGTGGGAATGGCGGATCGACGGCGATACCCCCGATCTCTCGCTGATCGCCGCCACCCCGGCCGCCCTGCCCGACGGCGCCGCCCTGGTTCCACTGTTCACGGTGACCAGCCGGCGGACCTTGCGGATGGTCGAGGAAGCCGGATCTGTCATCGAGCTGGTCATAGACGATGGCGAGGTGCGCGCGGGCGGCCGCGTCGAGCCGCTGCTGGAACTGGAGCTCGAACTGAAGGCCGGGAACCCGGCGGCGCTGCATGCGCTGGCGAAGAGGCTGGCGGCCGTCGCCCCACTGACGCCGAGTTCGGTGACCAAGGCCGAGCGCGGCTATCGTCTGCTGCGCGAGACATAAGGATATCTTTATATCCACGTTGTTCTTTGTGCGGCGGGCGGCTATAGACCCGTGACCCGCAAAAGGAGCCTCTGCGTGACCGACAGCATCGTGCGCGACCTTTCCCTGGCCGGCTGGGGCCGCAAGGAAATCGAGATCGCCGAGACCGAAATGCCGGGCCTGATGGCCGTGCGCGAGGAATTCGCGGCGGCGCAGCCGCTGAAGGGCGCCCGGATCGCCGGATCGCTGCACATGACCATCCAGACGGCGGTGCTGATCGAGACGCTGAAGAGCCTGGGCGCCGACGTGCGCTGGGCCAGCTGCAACATCTTCTCGACCCAGGACCACGCCG
>CALKHU010000192.1 GCA_937991555.1 uncultured Caulobacter sp. | reverse complement strand
GCTGGATGGGACACGCCGCGCCGTTCGCCTTCGCAGACACCTACAGTCCGGCCGCGGGAATCGACCGCTTCGCCTGCGGCACCCCGCCGATCCTCAGCCTGACGGCGCTGGAGTGCGGCGCGGCCGTCGTCGCCGAGGCCGGCGCCGCCGCGATCGCGGCCAAGACGCGGGCGCTGGTCGCCCTGTTCCTCGAGCGCGCCGGAGGCGGACTCGAGCTCGCCAGCTCGGCCGAGCCGGACCGGCGCGGCGGCCATGTCGCCTTCCGCCATCCGGACGCCTACGCCATCGTCCAGGCCTTGATGGCGCGCGGCGTGGTCGGCGACTTCCGCGCGCCCGACGTCATGCGCTTCGGCTTCTCGGCGCTTCCTTTGTCGTTCGCCGAGGTCGCCCGAGCGGCCGATCTGCTGGTGGAAGTCGTCGAGACGCGGGCCTAAGACGACCCGAAATTCCGGATCCGCGCCAAGGTCACCTGAGGAGTTCCGACATGCGCTACCTGCACACCATGGTCCGGGTGAAGGACCTCGACGCCTCGCTGGACTTCTACGTGAACAAGCTCGGCCTCGCCGAGGTGTCCCGCTACGACAACGAGGGCGGCCGCTTCACCCTGGTCTTCCTGGCCGCGCCGGAAGACGTCGAGGCGGCCCGCGAGAAGCGCGCCCCGACCGTGGAGCTGACGTACAACTGGGATACCGAGGACTACCAGGGCGGTCGCAACTTCGGCCACCTCGCCTATGCGGTCGATGACATCTACGCCGTCTGCCAGCGGCTGATGGACGGCGGCGTCACGATCAACCGCCCGCCGCGCGACGGGCACATGGCCTTCGTCCGCTCGCCGGACAACATCTCGATCGAGCTGCTCCAGAAGGGCCCCAACCTGCCGCCCGCCGAGCCCTGGGCCTCGATGCCGAACACGGGCGTCTGGTGATGAAGCTGGAAGGGCGCATCGCGCTGGTCACCGGAGCGGCCGGCGGGATCGGCCTGGCCTGCGCGCGCGAGCTGGCGAAGGAGGGCGCGGACGTCGCCCTGCTCGACGTCAACGCCGATGGCGTGCGCGACGCCGCGACCGCCATCGCCGCCGAGACCGGCCGCCGCGCCATCGGCCTGGCCTGCGATGTCGCCGACGCGGACGCGGCCCGCGCGGCCGTGGCCCAGGCGTCCGGAGCGCTGGGCGTCATCGACATCCTGGTCAACAACGCCGGCATCCTGAAGCCGGGGGACATCCTGACCACGACGCTGGAGGACTTCGACGCCGTCATGGCGGTCAATGTCCGCGCCGCGTTCGTGATCGGCCAGGCGGTCGCCCAGGCGCTGGTCGCCGCCGGCAAGCCGGGTTCGATCATCAACATGAGCTCGGTCAACGCCGTGCTCGCGATCCCGGGCCAGGTCCCCTACGTGACCAGCAAGGGCGCCATCAACCAGCTGACCAAGACCATGGCGCTGGGGCTGGCCGGGCACGGCGTCCGCGTGAACGCCATCGGCCCGGGCACCATCGCCACCGAGATCCTGAAGGGCGTGTTCAAGGACGAGGCGGCGAAAAGGGGCGTCCTGGCCCGCACCCCGCTCGGGCGCATCGGCGAACCGGAGGAGATCGGCCGCGTGGCCGTGTTCCTGGCCAGCGACGACAGCAGCTACATGACCGGCCAGACCCTCTACCCCGACGGCGGCCGCCTGGCGCTGAACTATACGGTCCAGTAGCCGTCGCCGGCAGGGATGGCGGTTGTTCGCAACCGTCGGTTCGCCATCGGGACGCACCTCTCCGGCAACGACGGCTGGCCGCCGTGCGGCCTCGTCCATGCCGCCCACACCCTGCCAACACCCAAAATGGGGGCGTCAAGATGACGCCTGTCTGCCAGTTCAGCTCGTCCCTAGCTTGCACGGAACAAAAGAACCGGGAGGAAAACGATGGCGATGGTGGAACTGACCAAGGTCGTTCGTCGGATTGAGAACAAGTTCAAGCTCCGGGTCTTATGTCCAGAGTATGAAATTCTTTCCATACTTTACGAACACGGTCGGATGAATCCGGCCGAGATTCTCAGTATGCATCATTCGGCCAGCAGCACTTTTTACGCTGCTTTGAAGCGCCTCCACGCGAAGGGACTGATCATTTCCGAGCGGGACTCAAGCGATGGCCGGCTGGCCCGGTACTCGATCTCCGCCGGCGCGCGGGAGATGCTCGACGCGGCCCGCGATCTGTTCCGGGACTGGGCGCATGACGTGGCCAACGGCCGCTCACGCGACGGCGCGGCGACGGGCCCGGAAGCGCCCCGACCCGTCTCGTAGAACAGCTTCGGGGCCGGTGTTTCCACCGGCCCCGACGCCTTGCGCAAGATCCTGACGGACCGTTGCGCTGACGATCACGATCCGCCGAAGGTGATCACCAGGCTGCCGTAGACGGCCTGGTCATCGATGCCGTCGCCGAAGCGGCCGGCATAGCCGAGCCGTCCGGTGATCCGGTCGGAGAAGGCGCCCGACAGGCTGAGGCCCGCCTGGAACGCGCCTCTGTCGACCGCGGGCGAGCGGACCGTGAAGTCGCTCCCGGCCGGGGCGTCGTCGAACCGGGCCCGGGCTTCGAACGAGCGGTCCCCGAGGTCGTAGCGGTAGGCGAGGCGGGCCTCCGGCACGACCGGCCCGAGGCGACCCGACCACCGCACGCCCGCCACCATCGAGGCGTGCGAGTCGGACTGGTTGCCGTACTCGAGGTTCGCGCCCGGCACGCCGGTCTCGGTGAAGCCGTTCAACTCGACATTGTCGTAGTCGACCGCGACGAACGGCGACAGCCAGGTCTTGCCGACCATGAAGCGGGCGCCGGCCTCTCCATACAGGGAGAGGGTCTTGACCTCCGGCTTGCCGGCGGCGACGCCGGCGGTGGTCAGGATGCTGATGCTGCGCTCGCTGTCGCCGTCGAGGTTGGCGTAGCTGGCGTTGCCGCGGACATAGAAGTCGCCGCGGTCGTAGCCCGCCCTCGCGCCCAGCAGCCAGCCGTCGGACTCGATCCGGCCGTCCTGGCGGTCGAAGTCGACGTCCATGGTCCTGTAGCCGACGTAGCCGCCGAACATCGCCTGGCCCGACACATAGTCGAGACCGATGACGCCGAAGCCGTGCTCGGCCTCATGTCCCGGCGCGTTGCCGTCGCTGTCGACGCTGGCGCTCTGCTGGCCCGCCGTCGCCCACATGCGCAGGCCGTCGCCGGGCGAACGGCAGGCGTCGAACCCGCCTTCGCTGAACAGACAGGAACCCTGCTCGGTAATGACGGAGTTCAGCGTCTGGTCGCCATTGCGCACGGCCTGGAGGTAGCCCGCGGTCTGGGCGCCCGTCAGTTGCTCGAGCGCCAGCGGATAGTCCGCCGCGTCGAGCAGGAACAGGTTCGCCAGCAGATCGCCGAACGGACCGGTCTGCGAGGGGTCATAGACCTGCTCGATGCCGTCGCCGACCGCGCCCTGGTTGAAGGTCAGGCCGGGCACGGCGCCGAAACTCACCCGCTGCACGGTGATGTCGATGTTGGCGAAGGCGTCCTTGGTCGCCGTGACGGCCAGCAGCGGCGAGCCGGTGCTGGAGACCACGCTGCTGAAGTTGCCGATGATCGTGGTCGCGTCGATGACGTCGTCGAAGCTGTAGGCGTCGCCAAACAGCCCGTTCGGGGACGTCAGGTGCACCCGCAGCGTGCCCGCCAGGTTGGCGGTGTTGGTCACGATCACCGGCGGCGGGGTGGGGGCCGCCAGCGCGGCGATGCCGGACGGGTTGGAGGACACCGCCAGGTCGATCGCCAGGACGCCGCCGGAAGCGAGGGTGAAGCTGTCGACATAGCCCCCCGCCGGTCCGGAGTAGGCCGGGTTGCCCAGACGGGGATCCCGCAGGTGCAGCACGCCGCCCGACCCGATGGTCAGCGAGCCCTCGCGTTCACCGCCGGGGTTGATCAGGCCGTCCAGCTGGGTCGTTCCGGCGGCGATGGTGATCGAATCGTCGGCCGAGATGTCGATGTCGCCATAGACGGAGCTCGCGCCGAGGAACCGGATGGTCACCGCGTTGGGAGCCCCGGTCGTGTCGATCGCCGTCCCGTGCCGCCAGGTGGCCCCGCCGTCGGTGCTCTCCCGGGCGATGATCGAGCCGCCGTCGTTGACGATGGTGAACACCGAGCCTTCGGGCGCCACGATCGGCGACTCCGGGAAGTCACGGACCAGGATGCCGGTCGACGAGGCGACGCCCACGTTCGAGACCGCGGAGACGCGGATGACGCCGGTGTTGGTCAGGGTGGCCGTGTTGGAGGCGGACATGAAGTCCAGGCCCACCGCCGTGGCGCCGACGGGCAGGTCCACCGGCTCGATCAGGGCCATGGCGTCGCTCGGCGTCGCCACACCGGAGGCGGTGGCGGTGACGGAGAGCGTCCCGCTGTTGGTCACCGCCCCGGCGATGGTGTTGGTCGCCTCTTCCTCCCAGACCACGGGGCCTTCCTCGCCGCCGCCATGGCCGCCGTTGGTCGGGCCGCCGTGTCCTTCCGTGCCGCCGTGGCCGCCGCCTTCCTCGCCTTCGGTGACGGCGGTCGGGTCGAAGGTGCCATAGAAGCCCATGCCGAGCGCGCCCGCGCTCGCCGGACCCGCAGCCTGGGCGCTGGACGAAACCGTGATCGTTCCGCCGTTCGTCACCGCCAGGGTGAGGGGATCGCCGAACGCCGTATAGCCGACCGCCCCGGCCATGGCCGTGCCGGTCTCCTCGCCGAACACGCCGGCCGCGGAGCTGACCGTGAAGCCGCCGGTATTGGCGAAGCGGGCTTCGGCGGTGTTGCCGACGACCTCCTGTTCGACGCCCAGGGCGACGGCTTCCGCCGTCCCCGAGAGGCCGGTTGCGGAAGCGGAGCTGCTGGCCAGGAACGTGCCGGCGTTGGTGAAGCTGGCGCGAGCCGCGCCCGTCGTGGTCGCCTGCTGCAGCACGGCGCCGTCCAGCATCGAACCGGCATAGGCATTGTCGCCCAGGGCGGTGGCCGAGCCGGTGACATTGAGCGCGCCCGCCGCGGCGTTGGTGAAGGTCACCGAGGCGAGGCGGTTCTCGATCTGCGGCGAGCCTTCGGCCTCGGCCACCTGCTGGACAGCGGCCTCGACGTTGGCGTTGGCTTCGGCCTTGGCGCCTTCGCCGTGGGCGATCGCCGAACTGGTCGCGCCGATATCCATCCGGCCGCTGTTGGAGGCGGTGGCGCTGGCGAGGCCGCCGTCCTGGCCGCTGGACTGGACCTTGGTCACGAGGACGTTGCTCGCCGTCGCGCTGGAGGTCGCTCCGGTCAGGCCCTCGGCGGTCGCGGCGGTGGTCGCGGAGATCCGCCCGGCGGCCGCGTTGCTGAAGGTGACTGTGGAGCTGTCGTCGCCGCCCCCGTTCGACGAGGCCCGGATATGGAACAGGCCGTGTTCGCCGCCGCCGAGCGTGGACTCGGCCACGGCGCCGCCGGCGCTCGAGGCGGCGGTCGCGCCGGCCGTCGCCGTCAGGGTGGCGTTGTTGGTGAAGGTCGTCGTGGTCACCCCGGCGCCGCCGCCGTTGGCCTGGGCGCGCATGAACACGGCTTCCTCCGCCGTGGTCCGGGCGAGCGCATCGCCCGCTGCGTTTGCGGTGGCGGAGCCGCCGAACAGGATCACGCCATTGTTGGAGATCGACGTCGTGGCGGTTCCGGTGCCGCCGGCCTCGACCGTGGCCTCCTGGTGCAGGCCGCCGTTGGCGGTCGCATGCGCCCGCGCGGCGACGTCGCCGGGGAAGTCGGCGCCCGTCGCGCTGGCGACGGCCCCGAAGTCGAGGCGGCCGGTGTTGGTCAGGGTCACGGTGGCGTTGGCGTTCGGGGTCGTGGCGATCTGGGAGACCGCGTCCACCAGCTGGGCGTTGGCGACGGCGTGTCCCTCGGGATTGTTCGCGGTCGCGAGGGCCTTGATCGACAGCGATCCGGCGTTGCTGATCGAGATGGTCGCGTCCACGCCGCCTGGCGCGGCCGGCGCCGCCGCCGCGCCGGAGACCGGAGCCGCCGGCTCCGTTTCCTCGACCTGGAGGCGCTGGACGATCGTGCCCTGGGCGGTCGAGGCGACGACGGCCGTCGCCGCGGGCGAACTCGTGTCGGTGACGCCCTGCGTGAGCACCTGGTCGGCGGTGATGACGAACTCGGGGCCGACGTCCTGGCCGGGACTGACCACGGCCTGGGCCAGCACGGGCGAGGCGACGATCAGCGCAAGTGCAGAAACACTCGCGGACAGGCGACTATGTCTTGTGACAGTAGAGATCATGGCATTTCCCCTCAGTCCTCTGCGACGGGATTCCGCCGAGAAGTGCGATCTGGACGTTTCATGTAAACGTCGGACGCGAGAGAAATCGATGAGTGTACGGATTGCCTCGTTGATCCTTATCAACTGCTCCGAATATGAGAGTGAACTGTATAGGTCGCTCCGAAAACCGGAATGATCTATGAGAATGAGAATGCCTTTCGATTGAACGCCGCCGCGCGACGCCGCCGGGTTCGTGGCGGCGAGGTGGGGCTCGCGGGGCCGCTCGGGCCGCTACTTCGCAGGCTTCACGGCCAGGGGCAGCGAGTCGAACAGCGTCGGCGTCGCGCCGATCCTGGCGCCTTCGATCTGCAGCATCTTCAGCTTGGTCGCGACCCCGCCCGGCGCGGAGAATCCGCCCGGTCTGCCGTTCGCGCCCAGCACGCGATGGCAGGGCATCAGGATGGGGACCGGATTGCGGCCCATCGCCTCGCCGACCGCCCGGGCGGCCTCCGGGCCGGCGCCGAGCGCCCGGGCGATCTCGCCGTAGGTCATGGTCTCGCCGGCCGGGATCTTCCGCGCCACGGCATAGACCCGCTGATGGAACGGCGGGCAGGCCGACAGGTCCAGCGGCGCGGCCGACAGGTCCAGCCTCTCGCCGGCCAGCAGGGCCACGACGTCCTCGATCACCGCCGCGTACTCGGCCGGAGGATTGGCCTCGACCGCGCCCGGGAACCGCTCGGCGAACCTGCCGCGCATCTGCCCGTCGCCCGGACCGGGCAGGGCGGCGCCCACGATGCCGCGCTCGCCCCAGCAGATGCCGCAACGACCGATGGCGGTGTCGAACAGGGCGTAGGCGTGGGCGACCATGGCCGCGTCAGCCTAGGACGCCGCCCGCGGGTCGTCTCGCGGATTCCGGACGTCGACGACGCCGGCCCATGGTCCGGACGCAAGGCGGCGATGAAGGGAAGGGGAGTGGCTCCGCGGGTAGGATTCGAACCTACGACCAGCCGGTTAACAGCCGGCTGCTCTACCACTGAGCTACCGCGGATCAGGCCTCTCAGAGAGCGGGGGCTATAGCCGTGGTCGCCGGGGGACGCAAGCGCCAACTCCGACAAAAAAGAGCCCGGCGGGAGACGCCGGGCCTGGACAGTCAAGACAAGATGGGTGACCCGCAAATGGGGCGAGGAAAGGCTGCGCCGACATGGTTAACGCGACGCTAACCGGCCCCTACCGTCCTTCCAGGATCTCCAGCGCCTGGCGGGCCAGATGGGGCGTGCCGTTCTCGGCCGGGCGGTCGCTGGCGGCGTTGCCGGCCAGAACGCGGCGGTAGACGCCCTGCGAGATCGAGGCGAGCCTGAAGACGCCGAAGGCGACGTAGAAGGTCCAGCCCTCGATCCCGTCGCGGCCCGTGCGACGGCAGTAGGCCGCGACATAGTCCTCCTCGGTCGGGATGCCGCTGGTCGCGAAGTCGACGCCGTCGAGGCTGCCCCAGGACGGGGAGTGGGAGCGCCAGAGGAAGGCGTTGTAGCCCAGGTCCGCCAGCGGATGGCCGATGGTCGAGAGCTCCCAGTCGAGCACCGCGATCAACCTCGGCTCGGTCGGATGGAACATGACGTTCTCGAGCCGGTAGTCGCCGTGGGCGATCGAGACGGAATCATCAGCCGGGATCAGCGCCGGCAGCCGCTCGATCAGCGCCTCCATCTCGGGGATGTGCTCCGACTCGGCGCCCCGGTACTGCTTGATCCAGCGGGCCACCTGCCGCTCGAAGTAGCCGCCCGGCCGGCCGTAGTCGCCCAGGCCCACGGCCTCGTGGTCGACCTGGTGCAGCTTGGCGAGGGTGGCGTTGAGCTCGTCGTAGACGGCGGCGCGCTCGGCCGGCGTCAGGCCGGGCAGGGTGGCGTCCCGGAAGATGCGCCCCTCCAGGTAGTCCATCACATAGAAGGTCGCGCCGATGACGCTGTCGTCCTCGCAGAGCACCCGCATGTTGGGGACCGGAACATGGCCCTGCAGCGCCTTCATGGCGCGGAACTCGCGGTCGACCTGGTGGGCGCTGGCCAGCAGCTGGCCGGGCGGCTTCTTGCGCAGGACATAACGTCGCGGCCCGTCCGGCGTGTCGGTAGTCAGCAGGAAGGTCGGGTTGGACGCCCCGCCCTGGAACTGCTGCACGCGCATGCCAGCGCCGAACCCGTCGATCCGGGCCTCCAGCCAGCGGCGCAGACCGTCCTCGTCGAAGCGGTGCGCGGGGACCACGTCCCGGACCGGGGGATTGCTGGCTTCCATGGCGCGCTCCTGGGCGTCCTCGCGTTTTTCCCAGCATGGCCGCTTCCGCTGCGAAAGCCGCAAGCGGTTTGTTCGCCATTGAATCGCGACAACCTCTCCGCTAGACATCCGCCCCTCCCGGCGCGCCGCCAGCGCCGTGCGAGCGTGAGGCCTGGTGGCGGAGTGGTTACGCAGAGGACTGCAAATCCTTGCACCCCGGTTCGATTCCGGGCCAGGCCTCCATCCCGCTTCGCGGCTTCGGCGCTTCGCAGGACAAGTCCCGCCTCATGATCTGCGCGCGCCTGTCCTGCGCAGCCTTGGCGAAGACCGGCCGCGGACCTATAAGCCGCGACGTATTCGCGCCTTCAGGAATCTCGAGGAACGCATGAGCGCCGACTTCGCCGCCGCCCGGCTGAACATGCTGGATAGCCAGGTGCGTCCCGCCGACGTCACCGACTGGGCGCTGCAGGACGCGATCGGTTCGGTCGCCCGCGAGACCCTGGTCCCCGCCGGCAAGCTGTTCGCCGCCTACGCCGACGCCGAGGTCGAGTATGCGCCGGGACGTTGGCTGCTGCGTCCCCGCGACGTCGCCAAGCTTCTCCAGGTGCTGCGCCCGCAGGCCGGCGAGAAGGCGCTGGCCATCGCCGCGCCCTACGCCGCGCTGGTGCTCGAGGCCGTGGGTCTGTCGGTGGACCGGGTCGACGGCGACGACCTGACGGCGGTTTCCGGATCCGAGTACGACGTGATCATCGTCGAAGGCGCGGTCGCGAGGGCGTCGCAGGCCTGGATCGACGCCCTCGGCCAGGGCGGACGGCTCGGCGTGGTCGAGCGCACGGGGCCGGCCGGCAAGGCCGTCGTTTACGTCCGCGCCGAGGACGGTGTCGGCTCGCGGCCTGTGTTCGAGGCGACGCCGCCCTATCTGGCCGGTCACGAACCGGTCCACGGTTTCGCCTTCTAGCCCTGTGTTGCTGAAACACGACGGCAAAGGGCGCGTGAAAAAAGCTTAACTCGCCGCCTCTGGCGGGAGACATTACAGGCGATCATATAGGGGCTCGTCATCCGTGTGAGAGCCCTCGGGGATAATTCATGTCGAAGAGTCATCGGGCGGGGCTGCTCGCCGCCGTCTGCAGCGCTGGCCTTCTGGCCGTCCTCGCCGCGCCGGCGTCCGCCGAGACCCTGGCCGACGCCATAGCGCTGGCCTACCAGACCAACCCGACCCTGCAGGGCCAGCGGGCCAGCCAGCGCGCGCTCGACGAGACCGTGGTCCAGGCCCGCACCGGACTGCGCCCGACGGTCAGCCTGTCGGCCGACGGCAGCTGGCGCGACACGAAGGTCACCGACAGCGACGCCGGCACCGCGACCAGCCGTACCAGCGGCGCCGGCCTGTCGGTCAGCCAGCCGCTGTATACCGGCGGCCGCGTCGCCTCCGACATTTCCGCGGCCCGGGCCGATGTCCTGACCGGCCGCGAAGGCCTGCGCAGCGTCGAGGCCCAGGTGCTCCAGGCGGTGATCACCGCCTATGTCGACGTCCGCCGCGACCAGGAACGCCTGCGGATCGCCACCGACAACGTCGCCGTGCTGCAGCGCCAGCTCGATGAAGCGAAGGCCCGCTTCGAGGTCGGCGAGATCACCCGCACCGACGTGGCCCAGGCCGAGGCCCGGCTCGCCGCCGCCCGCGCTTCCTACGCCAGCTCCCAGGCCCAGCTGGCCATCAGCCGCGCCTCCTACGCCGCCGTGGTCGGCCAGAACCCCGGCGACCTCGCTCCCGAGCCGTCGCTGGGCGGGCTGCTGCCGGCCAGCGTCGATGAGGCCTTCACCGCCGCCGAGCAGGCCAACCCGCAGGTTCTGGCCGCCGAGTACGCCGAGCGCGCCAGCGCCGCGCGGCTCGCCGCCGCCCGCGCCGAGCGCCGGCCCACGATCTCGGCCACCGGCGCCTTCGGCTACGACTCGGGCCCCGGCGGGCAGTTCGAGAACTACACCGACAGCGTCACCGGCTCGGTCACCGTCCGCGTGCCGATCTTCACCGGCGGCCTCATCAGTTCGGGCGTCCGCGCGGCGAACGAGCGCAACCGGGCTGACCAGCTCGGCATCGAGGAAGCGCGCCGCGACGCCCTGCGCACTGTCTCCCAGGCCTGGAACAGCCTCGTCGGCGCGCGCGCCAACCTCGCCGCCAACGAGGAACAGGTCCGGGCCACCCGCATCGCCTTCGAGGGCGTCCGGCAGGAGGCCCAGGTCGGCCTGCGCACCACGCTCGACGTGCTGAACGCCGAGCAGGAGCTGCGCAACGCCGAGCTCGCGCTGGTCAACGCCCGCCGCGACGAGTACGTCGCCTCGGCCGCGCTGCTGGCCGCCATGGGCAAGCTCGAGGCCCGCTACCTGACCCCCGACGTCGCCGTCTATGACGCGGCCGCCAACAGCAAGCGCGTCGGCGCCGCCTGGGGCTGGGTGCCGTGGGAGCCGGTGCTCGAGGCGGTGGATCGCGTCGGCGGCCCGGCCGTCCCGGCCCCGCCCGCCGACGCCCCCGTCGCGACGGCGAAGTAGGCCCGTCCGGCGGCCTCGATGGTCGCCATGTTCACCACGATGCGCGTTTGCAGGATCGCGAGCGCGCGCTTAGGCTAGGCGACTGGAATCGCCTCGCTCAGGTACGGCTCGCCCATGTCCGAACAGACCGCCCAGGAACCGACGATGGAGGAGATTCTCGCCTCCATCCGGCGCATCATTTCCGAGGACGACGCCCCGCCTGCGCCCGCCGCGGCGCCGGAACCCGAGCCGGAGGTCGAGATGGTCGCCGCGCCCGCGCCGGCCCCGGTCGCGCCGGACGACGATGACGATGTGCTGGAGCTCACCGATCCGGTTGACGCCCCCGGCGACGTCCAGACCGTCGGCGACCTCGACGTCTATACCCCGGCCCGTGCCGAGCCCGAGCCGGAACCGGCCTGGGAGCCCGAGCCCGAACCGGCGTTCGCCGCCGAGCCGGCTCCGGCCTACGTCCCGTCGGGCGACACCCGCATCCACGGCGACATGACCATCACCGAGCTGGTGCGGGTCATCCTCGAGCCGCAGCTGAAGCAGTGGGCGGACGAGAACCTCGACGAGATCGTCAGGTCGGTCCTGCGCGAGAAGCTGGAGCGAGTATTCCGCTAAGCCATACAGGCCGTTCCGAAGGGAGCGGCCTTGCCGCTTCGCGATCCCGATCACCCCTGATAGAGACCGGCGGCCCGCTCTCGCGGCGCCGCCGTTTTCGTTTGCGACATTCCGATGCTTGAAAAGACCTTCGATCCCAAGACCGTCGAGCCGCGCCTCTACGCGGCCTGGGAAGAGTCCGGCGCGTTCGCGCCGACCGACGACCCGAACGCCGAGCCGTTCAGCATCGTCATCCCGCCCCCCAACGTCACCGGCAGCCTGCATATCGGGCACGCGCTGAACAACACCCTGCAGGACGTGCTGATCCGCTTCCAGCGCATGCGGGGCAAGGCGGCCCTGTGGCTGCCGGGGACCGACCACGCCGGCATCGCGACCCAGATGGTCGTCGAGCGCCAGCTGGCCCAGCAGGGCAACGTGGGCCGTCGCGAGATGGGCCGCGAGGCCTTCGTCGAGAAGATCTGGGAGTGGAAGGCGGAGAGCGGCGGCACGATCGTCAACCAGCTGCGCCGGCTGGGCGCCAGCTGCGACTGGTCCCGCGAGCGTTTCACGCTGGACGAGGGGCTGTCCGCGGCCGTCCGCAAGGTCTTCGTCCAGCTCTACAAGCAGGGCCTCATCTACCGCGACAAGCGGCTGGTGAACTGGGACCCGCACTTCCAGACCGCCATCTCCGACCTCGAGGTCGAGCAGAAGGAGGTCGACGGCGCCTACTGGCACTTCGCCTATCCGCTCGAGAACGGCGTCACCTACCAGTACCCGGTGGCGTTCGACCAGGACGGCAAGGCCGTCGAGTTCGAGACCCGCGACTACATCGTGGTCGCGACCACCCGGCCCGAGACCATGCTGGGCGACACGGCGGTCGCCGTCCACCCGGATGACGAGCGCTACAAGGGCCTGGTCGGCAAGACCGTGAAGCTGCCCATCGTCGGCCGCTCGATCCCGATCGTCGCCGACGAGTACGCCGACCCCACCAAGGGCTCCGGCGCGGTGAAGATCACCCCGGCGCACGACTTCAACGACTTCGAGGTCGGCAAGCGCCACGGTCTTGCGCAGATCAATATCCTCGACGCTTTCGGGAGGATCAACGAAAGCGCCCCGGCGGAGTTCGTCGGCCAGGACCGCTTCGTCGCGCGCAAGATGATCATCGAGCGTTTCGAGCAACTCGACCTGCTGAAGGGCATCGAGAAGACCCGCCACATGGTCCCGCACGGCGACCGCTCCGGCGTCGTCATCGAGCCGTGGCTGACCGACCAGTGGTACGTGGACGCGGTCACCCTTGCGAAGCCGGCCATCGGGGCGGTGGAGAACGGCGACACCGTCTTCGAGCCGAAGAACTGGGAGAAGACCTACTTCGAGTGGATGCGGAACATCCAGCCGTGGTGCGTCTCGCGCCAGCTGTGGTGGGGGCATCGCATTCCCGCCTGGTACGACGCCGACGGCAACGTCTATGTCGAGGAGTCGGAGGAGGCCGCGCGCGCCGCCGCCGGCGGCAAGCCGCTGACCCAGGACGAGGACGTCCTCGACACCTGGTTCTCGTCGGGCCTGTGGCCGTTCTCGACGCTCGGCTGGCCCGAGAAGACCGCCGACCTGGAGCGCTTCTACCCGACCCATACCCTGGTCACCGGCTTCGACATCATCTTCTTCTGGGTCGCCCGGATGATGATGATGGGCCTGCACTTCACCGGCGAGGTTCCGTTCAAGCGGGTGTTCATCAACGCCCTGGTCCGCGACGCCAAGGGCCAGAAGATGAGCAAGTCCAAGGGCAATGTCATGGACCCGCTGGAGCTCATCGACCAGTACGGCTGCGACGCGGTCCGGTTCACTCTCACCGCCATGTCCGGCCAGGCAAGGGATATCAAGCTCGCGCCGCAGCGCATTGAAGGTTATCGCAATTTCGGCACGAAGCTGTGGAACGCCACCCGCTTCACCCAGATGAACGAGTGTCGCCGCGTCGAGGGCTTCGATCCCGCGGGCGTCGGCCAGACGATCAACAAGTGGATCCGCGGCGAGACGGTGAAGACGGCCACGGCGGTGACCGCGGCGCTTGAGGACTGCGGCTTCGACGAGGCCGCCAACGCCCTCTACCGCTTCATCTGGAACGTCTACTGCGACTGGTACCTCGAACTGGCCAAGCCGATCCTGAACGGGACGGATGAGGCGGCGAGGGCCGAGACCCGCGCCATGGTCGCCTGGGTGCTGGACCAGATCCTGATCCTGCTGCACCCGGTGATGCCGTTCATCACCGAGGAGCTCTGGGCGAAGACGGCGGAGGAGGGCGGCGCGCCGCGTGCGCGCATGCTGATCGCCGAGCGCTGGCCCGACTACCCGACCGCCTGGATCGAAGCCACAGCCGAAGCCGAGATCGGCTGGCTGGTCGACCTGGTCACCGAGATCCGATCCATCCGCGCCGAGATGAACGTGCCGCCGGGCGCGAAGGTGCCGCTCACGATCAGCGGCGCGGGTGATGAAACCCGCGCCCGCATGGCCCGCCATCGTGATCTGCTTCTGACCCTTGCGCGCCTTGACAGCGTGTCGGAGGGCGAGGCGCCCGCCGGTTCGGTTCCGTTTGTCGCGGGCGAGGCCACGGCCTCGCTTGCGATCGCCGATTTCATCGACCTCGCCGCCGAGCGCGCGCGCCTGACCAAGGAAATCGCCATCCAGACCGGCGACATCGAACGCGTGAACAAGAAGCTCGGCAATCCGGACTTCCTGGCCAAGGCCAAGGAGGAGGTCATCGAGGAGAACCGTGAGAAGCTGGCCGAGGCGCAAGCCGCCAAGGCCAAGCTGGAAGCCGCGCTCGGCCGCCTGGCCGCGGTCGTCTAGGGGAGAGAGCAGGAATGGCGTTCCAGGATGTGACCTTCACCGTGTTCGTCGAGACGGTGATCGACGGCCAGCTCCAGGTGTCGGAGCCCGCTTCCTTCACCCTGGCGGGCGTGAATGTGATCGCCGAACACGTGACCGGGCCCGACGGCGCCCCGGCGCTGCGCGTGCGAGCCGGTCCGCCGTCGCAAAGGGGCTTCGCGAGGTTCGAGAAAACCTTTGTGGCTCCCGCGACCTTCAAGCTCTACCGCAACGGCGAGCCCCTGCAGTCGGTGGAGTCAAAGAACATGTTCCTCGCCACGACCCTGGACCTGTCGAACCAGGCCTAGAGCCTTGCAGGGGCGGGCGCGACCACGCCCATGATGCGGCGGACCAGTTCCAGCAGCGCCTCGCGCCGGAACCCCGCCAGCAACAACACGGCGAAGGCGAGGTTCAGGCAGGCGGCCGCGAACAGGCCGCCGCCGTCGCGGTTGGGGTCGATCCCGAGCGGCGTGAACAGGTGAAAGCTCACCGCGCCGGTCATCACCAGCAGGCCTGCCAGTGCGCCGCCGGCCTGCAGATGCCTGAACCGTGGATGCAGTCCGGCCAGCAGCAGCGCTGACGCCAGCAGTTCGATCGAGCCGATCACATACTGCGAGAAGAGCCCTTCATGGGCGAACAGGCCGGGCAGGCCGAGCGTCCCCGCCCAGCCGTCGAGCCGGCCGAAGATCTCCTGCGTGTTGGAGTGGTCGGTGAACTTGTAGCGCAGGCTGTCGAGGAAGATCACGGCCATGAAGACGGCCATGGCGTCGGGGACGAGTTTCAGGAAGCGTTTCATCGGCCGGTCCTCACTTGCCCAGCACGGCGGGCCAGTTGGCGTCGCCCTTGCGGATGAAGCCCGGGATGTCCTTCGACCAGCGGCTCTGGATCTCGGCGTTGTAGTTCAGGTAGAGGCGGCCGCCGACGATCTTCCACTGCCGGGGATCGCCGCTGGCGGTGTAGCCGTTGGCCACGGCCCAGGCGCAGTAGCCGCCGTACTGGGGAGCGTAGGCCGCCGGATTGGCCCGGAACTTCGCGAGGTTGGCGGCGGAGGTGAAGCGCCA
>CALKHU010000191.1 GCA_937991555.1 uncultured Caulobacter sp. | reverse complement strand
CTTCCGAAAGATCACCGAAGGACATCTGCGATGAGCGCCACCCGGATCGTCGCGGCTCTCGCCGCCGCCTTCACCCTCGCTGCCTCGCCGGCCGCCCTTCAGCTGGAGGAGATTCCTGTCCAGCGTCTGGAGCCCGGCCAGTGCACGCTGTTCCTGTGGACGCGAGACTCGCCGCCGCGCCGGGTGTTCATGGCGCTGCAGGCCCCGGCGATCGCCAGGGTCAGGGTGGCGGGCCGGGTGGTCGACCTGCCCCGCGTCGGCTGGGAAGGCGCGGCGGTGTTCGGGCATCCGGCCGTCCAGCGCTACGCCGGAGACGGTCTCGAGCTGACGGTGAGGATCGAGACGGATGTCCGCTCCGGCCTCGTCGGCGGCGCGGTGGCGCCCCGAGCGACGATCGAGTACCGCGCCGAAGGCGGGTGGGAGACCGTGGTGCCGGCGGCCGGCATCGTAGGCTGTCAGTCCTGACGCGGCGTTCGGCTCCGGTTCACCAGCCGGCGCGTCCCAGCGGTCCGTAGAGCCAGGTCAGCCAGCCGCCCACGGCGAGGCAAACGCCGAAGGGCAGGGGGTCGTCCCGTCTCATGGCGCGGCCGGACAGTCGGCGCGCCAGCACCCAGCTGAGCCCCGCCGCCGAGGCCCAGACGAGAACGGTGGGCAGGCCTGCCCAGCCGACCCAGGCCCCCAGCGCCGCCAGCAACCGCGCGTCGCCGCCGCCCAGGCCGTCCCGGCCCCGCACGCGCCGGTACGCCGCCGCGAGGCCGGCGAGCACGAGGAAGCCGGCGGCCGCCCCGATCAGGTGGTCGGTCATCCGGCCGATCCCGACCAGCGGGGCGAGCGCGAGGCCCGCCAGGCCGAGCGGATAGGTGAACAGGTTCGGCAGCCACAGATGCTCGGCGTCGACGACGGCGATCAGCAGCAGGGCCGCGCCCAGAGCCGCGCCGACGGGCGCCGTCGGCCCCTCCAGCGCCCAGGCCGCCCAGGCGCCCACGGCGAGGCACGCCGTCGCCATGGCGATCGTCCGGCGGCCGCTTGACCTGACCCTTTCGCCGGCCGTCGCCGGCAGGCGGACTGTGATCTCTGCGGCGATGGCGCCGAGGACCGGTGAGAGCAGGATCGCCGCCAGGCGCCAGGGCAGGTCTTGGGTCACGGGCCGCTCCTACGACAGCGGAGTCGGGAAGGGAACAGCGGGCGGGCCGCTGGATCGATTGTCAGAAAACTGTCATTCAAAGCTGCCAATACCCCCGCGTGGCGGACGGCCAGGCGGGTCGACGCGCCCACCCTTCACTCCAGGAGATCGCCATGCGCCTCGCCCTTTGTCTCGCCGCCGCGACGGCCGTCCTCGCCGCCGGCGCCTGCGACCGGCCGTCGTCGTCGTCGCAGCCGGCGAAGAGCGACCGGTCCGGTCCCTGGGCGGCCGGGTCATCGACGGTGTTCCCGTTCGCTTCGCGGGTCGCCGAGAACGTCTCGCGGACCACGGGCGGCGCGGTCGCGAAGGTCGAGTCGCTGGGCACCGGCGGCGGGTTCAAGCTGTTCTGCGGCGGCGCCGGCCCGGACTATCCGGACATCGCCAACGCCTCCCGCCCGATGAAGAAGTCGGAGTTCGAGAAGTGCGCCGCCAACGGCGTGACCGAAATCCTCGAGATCAAGATCGGCTATGACGGCGTCGTCGTCGCCACGGCGAAGTCGGGGCAGGGCTTCGACGTCTCGCTGGCGGATATCCACCGGGCCCTGGCCGCCGAACTGCCGGCCGCCGGCGGCGCCTTTGCGCCGAACGCCTTCACGACCTGGCGCGATGTCGCGTCCGGCCTGCCCGCGACCCGCATCCAGGTCTACGGTCCGCCCCCGACCTCCGGCACGCGCGACGCCTTCCTCGAACTGGCGATGGAGGCCGGCGCGCTCGCCGATCCGACGCTGAAGGCGCTGAAGGCCAGCAACGAGGACGAGTTCAAGAAGCGCGCGAACGTCCTGCGCGGCGACGGCGCCTGGATCGACTCGGGCGAGAACGACAACGCCATCGTCGGCACCCTGACCAAGACGCCGGGATCCGTCGGCGTGCTCGGTTTCTCGTTCCTCGACGAGAACCGCGACCAGATCAAGCCGATCACCATTGGCGGGGTTGAGCCGTCGATCGCGACCATCTCGGACGGCAGCTATCCGCTCTCGCGGTCGCTGTTCATCTACGTGAAGAAGAAGAACCTCGACGTGACCCCGGGTCTGAAGGCCTACGTCCAGGAGTTCACGTCGGACGCGGCCGCCGGCCGGGGCGGCTACCTCGCCGGCCGCGGTCTCATTCCGCTGACGGCCGAGGAGCGCGCGGCTCAGAAGGCGGCCCTGGCCGCCCTGTCTCCGATGGCGCCCCCGGCGAAATAGCCATGCCGGTCCGCCCCCGCTGAGGCGGGTGCGGCGGTTCGCTGCGGCGGCTCAGAGGCCGAGCGCGGCCTTAACTTCGCGCCAGTCGATCAGCTTGAAATTCTGGGTCATGCGGGTCGTGCTCGCCGCTTCGCCGTCGGAATCGACGTCATCCTGGACGACGATCAGGCCCTCGGCGAACGGGCCGACCACGCCGCCCAGCGCCGCAACGCCGTCGGTGCCCGTGACGGCGTCGATCCCCCGGCCGGCCACCGGCGAGAACCGCCCGACATAGGCGGGCTCCGCCTCATCGATGCGCCACACGGCGAAGGCGCTGTCGCCCTGGCTCGACGCGATAAGGTAGGTGCGCCCGCCATCCCGGATCAGGGTCAGACCCTCGACGTCGGGCTTCAGCATGACGGAAGGCGCGGCGGCGATCAGGTCTCCCGGGCCGGCCCGGGCGGGATCGAGCTCGAAGCGCCAGACGCCCTTCGCCTCCTCGCCGATGTAGAGCCGCCCCGCCACATCGTCGACCACGCACCCTTCGGTCTGGCTGGTCAGGGCGAAGCGGCGTTCCTCGGTGGCCGTGAACCCGCCGTCCGCCCGCGCCTCGACGCGCAGTTGGCGCACCTGGCCGTCGGTCCCGTTGACGATCACGATGAAGGCGTCGCCGCGACGGCCCATGCACAGGCCGTAGGGTTCGGCCAGATCGAGCGCCGCGACGCCCCAGGGCGTGGTCTCCAGGCTGTCCGGATCGAGCAGATAGAGGGCCGCGCCCATCCGTCCGCGGTCGCTGGCGGCGACGAGCACCCGCGCGCCAGCGGGCGTCGGGAAGTCGGCCCG
>CALKHU010000190.1 GCA_937991555.1 uncultured Caulobacter sp. | reverse complement strand
GACGCCGCCGCCCGGCCGCTGCCGGCCGACGCGCGCGCCTGGGACGCCCTGACCCCGAAGGAGCGCGCCATCTACGCCCGCTCGATGGAGGTCTACTCCGGCATGATCGAGGCGATGGACGCCAACATCGGCCGGCTGATGGCGCACCTGGAGGCGCGTGGAGAACTGGATGACACCCTGTTCGTCGTCACCTCCGACAACGGGCCGGAGCCGAGCGATCCGGTCCACGCGCCCGGCATGAACCTGTGGATGCTCCGCAACGGCTACCACTGGCGCCTGCGGGGCCTCGGCGAGGAGGGCAGCCTGGCCTTCATCGGCAAGGAGTGGGCCTCGGCCCTGTCGGCGCCCGGCAACCGCTACAAGTTCTACGCCTCCGAGGGCGGCGTCCGCGTGCCGCTGGTGATCTCCGGACCGGGCGTGAACCCGGGCGTGCGGGTCGCCTCGCCGGCCTTCGTCACCGACATCGTCCCGACCCTGGTCGACTATGCCGGCGCCGGCGACCAGCCAGGCGCGGCGGCCATGGACGGCGCCAGCCTGCGGCCGGTCCTGACGGGCGCCGCGGACCGGACCCATGCCGAAGACAAGCCCGTCGGCCTCGAGGTCTCGGGCAACGCCGCGCTGTTCCGCGGCGACTTCAAGATCACGCGCGACATGCCGCCGGTCGGCGACGGCCAGTGGCGGCTGTACAACCTCGCCCGCGACCCGGGCGAGACGACGGACCTGGCGACCGCCGAGCCGGCGCTGTTCCGCCAGATGCTCGCGGACTACGCCGCCTACGAGAAGCGCGTCGGGGTGCAGCCGTTGCCCGAGGGCTACACGACCCAGAAGCAGCTGATGAACAACGCCATGGCCAAACAGCGCGGGCAGTTGATCCTCAGCGGCGTCGTTCTGCTGGCGATCGTCCTTACCCTGGTCGGCGGCGGCGTCGTATTGCTCCGCCGCGGGCGGAGGCGCGCGACGTGAGCGGAGCCTTCGTCCTCCACGGACTGAAGCTCTCCTACTTCACGGGCAAGCTGGAAGCCTACTTGCGCGCCCGGGGCGTGCCGTTCCGCTACGTCGAAATGGACATGGCCGACTTCCGCGCCTGCGGCCGGGCGACGGGCGTCTACCAGATGCCGCAGCTGCAGGCGCCGGACGGGACCTGGCTGACGGACACCACGGCGATCATCCGCCGGTTCGAGGCCGACCATCCCGACCTGCCCTACCAGCCGGCCGAGCCGGCGGCGGCCTTCCTGAGCCTGTTCCTCGAGGACGCCTTCGACGAGTGGCTGTGGCGGCCGGCGCTCTACTACCGCTGGGCCTTCAACGAGGACGCGGCGCTGATGGGCAGCCAGATCGCCCGGACGATGATGCGCGACCTGCCCGGCCCGCTCTGGCTCCGCGCCGCCGTCATCCGCCGGCGGCAGCAGCGGGTCTTCCTGAAGGAGGACGGCGTCACCGACGAGACGGCGCCGCTGATCGAGCGGCTCTATCCCGAAGTGCTGGCGGTGCTCGAACCGGTCCTCGCCTCTCGGCCGTTCCTGTTCGGCGAGCGGCCGGTGGCGGCCGACTTCGGTCTGTTCGGGCCGATGTTCCGGCACTTCGCTTCGGACCCGACCCCGGCCTCGATCATGCGTGAGGCAGCCCCGAACGTGCTGGCCTGGACGGCGCGGCTATGGGCGACGACGCCTGACCGCGTCGGGCTGCAACCGCTCGCCGCCCCCGCCGACCTCGACCCTCTGCTCAGGCTGGCTGCGCGCGACCACCTCGTGGAACTCGCCGTCAACGCCGAGGCTGTCGCCGCCGGCCGGAAAGCGGTCGTCTTCAGCCATCGCCGGGCCCGCTGGCGGCTGCCGCCCTCGCCCTACCGCGCCCGTTGCCTTGCGGACCTGCGGGCGGCGTTCGCGGCGCTGACGGTGGAGGATCGCAAGGCGGTCGCGGCGCGGCTCGGCCCAACGGCAGGCGTGCTTTCGGGATCCTCGACGGCGGTCCCGGCCACACCCACGCCGGGCGGCCGTCCGACGGACCGGCGCTGGACCTAGGCCACCACCGGCACGCCCGCGCGCCAGGAGCGGCTGAGCAGCTTGCCGCCCAGCCAGTAGCTAAGCTCCGCCGGGCGCTCGATGTCCCAGCAGGCGAGATCGGCCAGCTTGCCGGCCTCCAGCGTGCCGGTCTCCGCGCCGAGGCCCAGCGCCCTGGCGGCGTTGCGGGTGACGCCCGCGAGCGCCTCCTCCGGCGTCAGCCGGAACTGGGCGCAGGCCATCATCATCGCCGCGCGCAGCGACAGCAGCGGCGAGGTGCCGGGGTTGCAGTCGCTGGCCACCGCGATGTCGACCCCTGCCGCGCGCAGCGCCGCGACCGGCGGCTTCTGCGTCTCGGCCAGGGCCACGAAGGCGCCCGGCAGCAGGACGGCGACCGTGCCCGCCTTCGCCATCGCCTCGACGCCGGCCTGGGAGGTGAACTCCAGGTGGTCGGCCGACAGGGCGCCGTGACTCGCCGCCAGCGCCGCGCCGCCGCCGTCGCTGAGCTGGTCGGCGTGCAGCCGCACCGGCAGGCCGAGCGCCATGGCCTTGTCGAACAGCCGCGAGACCTCCGCCGGCGTGAAGGCAATGCTCTCGAGATAGGCGTCGACGATGTCGACCAGCCCCTCGGCCTTCGCTCTCGGCAGCGCCTCGTCGACGATCATGTCGATCCAGGCCTCGCGCGGCCGGTCCTTGGGCGCCGCGTGCAGGCCGAGGAAGCTGGTCACCACCCGCACGTCGCCGTCGAGGTAGCGGGCGGCCCGCAGCATCTTCAGCTCGGTCTCGAGGTCGAGGCCGTAGCCGGACTTGATCTCGATGGTCGTCACGCCCTCGGCGACGAAGTTCTCCAGTCGCCGGCGGCCGCGCCGTATCAGTTCGGCCTCGGACGCCTCGCGCGTGGCCGCGACCGACGAGCGGATGCCGCCGCCGGCCAGGGCGATCTCCTCGTAAGTGGCGCCGCCCAGCCGCGCCTCGAACTCGCCGATACGGTCGCCGCCGAAGACCAGGTGGGTGTGGCAGTCGATCAGGCCCGGCGTCACCCAGCGGCCGCCCAGCCGGGTCACCGCGGCCGGCCGGAAGCCGGGGTCCTCGGCGCGCGGTCCGATCCAGGCGATGCGGCCGTCGCGGATCGCGATCATCGCGTCCTCAATGGCGCCGTAGGGCGTCTCGCCCGCGACCATGGTGGCGGCGCGGCAGTCGGTGAGGAGGAGGTCGACCTGCTGCATGGCTCCCTGTCTTGCCACCCGAAGCGGTTCGTGGATAGTGTGACGCTGTCTAGACAGGATTAGACAAGTGATCAGCGCCCTTCATCTCGACCAGGCCCGCCTGCCGGACGGCTGGGCGCGCGACGTCCGGCTCACCGTCGCCGATGGCGTGATCACCGCCATCGAGACCGGCGTCGCTGCCGAGGGCGCGGACCGGCTGAAGGGCGCCGTCGTCCCGGCCATCACCAACCTGCACAGCCACGCCTTCCAGCGCGCGATGGCGGGCCTCGCCGAGCGGGCGAAGGCCGGGGTCGAGGACTTCTGGGCCTGGCGCGAGGCCATGTACCGCTTCTTAGACCGGATCACGCCGCCCCAGATGGAGGCCATCGCCGCCATGCTCTACGCCGAGCTGGCCGAGGGCGGGTACAGCGGCATCGTCGAGTTCCACTACCTGCACAACGACCCGGACGGCGTCGCCTACGCCGACCCGGCAGAGACCGCCCACGCACACCGCCGCGCGGCGGAGACGGCCGGTTTCGGCCTGACCCTGGCCCCTGTACTCTACAGCCACTCCGGCTTCGGCGGCCTGCCGCCGAAACACGGCCAGCGGCGCTTCATCAAGACCACGGACGCATTCCTGCGCCTGCTGGAGCTGAGCGGCGCCGAGGCCTTCGCGTTCCATAGCCTGCGCGCCGTGACGCCCGGGCAGATCCGCGACGTGCTGGCCGCCGTCGATCCGGCGATGCCGATCCACATCCACGCCGCCGAACAGACCGGCGAGGTGGAGGACTGCCTGGCCTGGTCGGGCCGGCGCCCGGTCGAATGGCTGCTGGACAACGCGCCGATGTCGGACCGATGGACGCTCGTCCACGCCACCCACATGACCGACGCCGAGGCGTCGGGCCTGGCGCGCGCGGGCGCGACCGTCGCCCTGTGTCCGTCAACGGAGGGCAACCTCGGCGACGGCTTCTTCAACGCGGACGCCTTCCTCGGGGCTGGCGGCAAGTTCGGCGTCGGCTCGGACAGCCACGTCACCACCAACGCCGCCGAGGAGCTACGCTGGTTCGAGTACGGCCGCCGTCTGCAGCTGCGCAAGCGCACCCTGAGCGGCGGCACGGGCGAGCATGTCGGCGCGGGCCTGTGGCTGTCGGCCGCCCGCAACGGCGCCAATCCGACCGGCCGCAAGACCGGGGAGATTGCTGTTGGCGCGCGCTGCGATCTGGTCGTGCTCGATGCCGACCACCCGGTGCTCGCCGGCCGCGAGGGCGACCTGATCCTCGACAGCCTGGTCTTCTCCGGCTCCGGCGCAATCCGCGAGGTCTGGTCCGGCGGCAGGCGCATCGTCGAGGGCGGCCGCCACATCCATCGCGACACGATCGCCGCCGCCTACCGCAGGGCCGTGGCCGAGCTGACCGCATGACCGCCGCCCGCGCCGCCCGCTACCAGTCCGTGAAACGCCATGTCCTGGGCGCCATCCGCACCGGCCGCTGGCGCGCCGGCGACCGCATCGCCTCGGAGCACGAGCTGGTCCGCGAACTGGGCGTCGCCCGCATGACCGTCCGCCGGGCGCTCGACGAACTGACCCGCGAGGGCCTGATCGTGCGCCGCGCCGGCGTCGGGGCCTTCGTGGCCGGCGAGCCGCTCGCCGAAAGCCATCCGCTGGAGATTCGCGACATCGCCGAGGAGGTCGCCTCGCGCGGCCACGTCTGGCGGGCCGAGGTGCTCGCGCTGGAAGCCGTCGGCGCAGACGACGATCTCGCCCGCGGGTTCGCCGTGCCGCCCGGCGCGAAGCTCTTCCGCTCCGAGGTCGTCCATTTCGAGGGCGAGACGCCGATCCAGCTGGAGCGGCGCTGGGTCTCGCCTCAGATCTTCCCCGACTACCTGGCGCAGGACTTCACGGCCGGCACGCCCGCCGCCCACCTGCTCGCCGCCGCGCCGATCGAGGCCGGCGAGCAGATCGTCCGCGCCGAGGCGGTCGATCCGCGCACCGCCGCCCTGCTGCGGCTGGAGCCGTCCGCGCCGGTCCTGACCGTCGCCCGCCGCACCTGGAGCCGGGGGCAGGTCGCCTCCGCCGCCCGCCTCATCCATCCCGGCCACGCCTTCCAGCTGGCCGGTCGCTTCGGAGACATCGCCTGATGGCCAGCAACAGCCGTATCGTCCGCGCCGACCGCGGCCCGGTGAAGACCGCCAGATCCTGGCTGACGGAGGCCGCCGTCCGCATGCTGATGAACAACCTCGACCCCGAGGTGGCCGAGCGTCCCGAGGACCTCGTCGTCTACGGCGGCATCGGCAAGGCGGCCCGCGACTGGGACAGCTTCGACCGCATCGTCGCCACCCTTCGCCGGCTCGAGGACGACGAGACCCTGCTGGTCCAGTCCGGCAAGCCGGTCGGCGTGTTCCGCACCCACGCCGACGCGCCGCGGGTGCTGATCGCCAACTCCAACCTGGTCCCGAAGTGGGCGACCTGGGAGCACTTCCACGAGCTCGATCGCAAGGGCCTCGCCATGTACGGCCAGATGACCGCCGGCAGCTGGATCTACATCGGCACCCAGGGGATCGTGCAGGGCACCTACGAGACCTTCGCCGAGGCCGGCCGCCAGCACTACGGCGGCGACCTGGCCGGCAAGTGGATCCTGACCGGCGGGCTCGGCGGCATGGGCGGCGCCCAGCCGCTGGCCGCGACCATGGCCGGCGCCTCGATGCTGGCCGTCGAATGCCAGCGCAGCCGCATCGAGCGCCGGCTGGAGACCCGCTACCTGGACGAGGCGACCGAGGACCTCGACGACGCCCTCGTCCGTATCAACCGGGCGAAGGCAGAGGGCCGCGCCGTCTCGGTCGGCCTGCTCGGCAACGCCGCCGACGTCTTCCCCGAACTGGTCCGTCGCGGCGTGCGGCCGGATATCGTCACCGACCAGACCAGCGCCCACGACACCGTCAACGGCTACCTGCCGAAGGGCTGGACCGTCGAGCAGTGGGAGAAGGCCCGCGTCTCCGACCCGGCCTCGGTCGACCGCGCCGCCCGCGCCTCGATCGTCGAGCATGTGCAGGCGATGCTCGACTTCCACGCCATGGGCGTGCCCACCGTCGACTACGGCAACAACATCCGCCAGGTCGCCTTCGACGAAGGGCTGGAGAACGCCTTCGCCTTCCCGGGCTTCGTGCCGGCCTACATCCGGCCGCTGTTCTGCAGGGGCGTGGGCCCGTTCCGCTGGGCCGCCCTGTCCGGGTATCCGGAGGACATCCATCGCACGGACGAGGCGATGAAGCGGCTGTTCCCGGACAACGTCCACCTGCACCGCTGGCTCGACATGGCGAGGGAGCGGATCGCCTTCCAGGGCCTGCCCGCCCGCATCTGCTGGATCGGCCTGGGCGACCGCCACCGGGCCGGGCTGATGTTCAACGACATGGTCGCCAGCGGCGAGCTGAAGGCTCCGGTCGTGATCGGCCGCGACCATCTCGACAGCGGCTCCGTCGCCAGCCCGAACCGCGAGACGGAGGCGATGCTGGACGGCAGCGACGCCGTCAGCGACTGGCCGCTGCTCAACGCCCTGCTCAACACCGCCGGCGGCGCGACCTGGGTGTCGCTGCACCACGGCGGGGGCGTCGGCATGGGCTACAGCCAGCACTCGGGCGTGGTCATCGTCGCCGACGGCACGCCGGAGGCGGCCAGGCGCCTCGAGCGCGTCCTGTGGAACGACCCCGGCACGGGCGTCATGCGCCACGCCGACGCCGGCTACGACATCGCCGTCGACTGCGCCCGCGAGCAGGGCCTCGACCTGCCGTCGCTGGGGGATCGCTGATGCGCACGGTCACCCTCGGCGGTCCCGCTATCGCCCTGGAGGTTATCGCGGCCGCCTTCGCCGCCCCGGTGCGGGCGACCCTGACGGCGGAGGCCGCGCAGGCCGTGGCCGCCTCGCGGGCGACCATCGACGACATCCTGAAGACCGGCAAGACCGTCTACGGCGTCAACACCGGCTTCGGCCTGCTCGCGAAGCGGTCCATCGGTCCGGACCAGCTGGCGGAGCTGCAGCGCAACCTGATCCTGTCGCACTGCTGCGGCGTCGGCGAGCCGCTGCCGGACGACGTGGTGCGGCTGATCCTGCTGCTGAAGGCGGCGGGCCTGGCGCGTGGGCTGTCCGGCGTGCGGCCGCAGCTGATCGACATGATGCTGCGGCTGCTGGAGACCGACATCCTGCCGGTGATCCCGTCGAAGGGTTCGGTCGGCGCCTCGGGCGACCTCGCGCCGCTGGCGCACCTCGCCTCGACCCTGCTCGGCGTCGGGGAGCTGCGCGTGAAAGGCGAGGCCGTGCCCGCGCTCGACGGCCTGAAGGCCGCCGGTCTGGAGCCGATCGAGCTGCGCGCCAAGGAAGGCCTGGCGCTGATCAACGGCACCCAGGCCTCAACCGCGCTGGCGCTGAAGGGGCTGATCCTGACGCGGAGCATCTTCGAGGCGGCGCTGGTGGCCGGAGCCCTCAGCACCGACGCCCTGCTGGGCAGCGACACGCCCTTCGATCCCCGCATCCACGCCGCGCGCGGCCAGCCGGGCCAGATCGCCGTCGCCGCCGCCCTGCGCGGCCTGCTGGACGGCAGCCAGATCCGTCACAGCCACGACGACTGCGACCGGGTGCAGGACCCCTACAGCCTGCGCTGCCAGCCGCAGGTGATGGGCGCCGTGCTCGACCTGATCGACAACGCCCAGCGCACCCTGCTGATCGAGGCCGCCGCGGTCACCGACAATCCGCTGGTCTTCGCCGAGACCGGCGAGGCGCTGTCGGGCGGCAACTTCCACGCCGAGCCGGTGGCCTTCGCCGCCGACACCCTGGCGCTGGCGCTGGCCGAGATCGGCTCCCTCAGCGAGCGGCGCACGGCCCTGATGGTCGATCCGGCCATGAGCAGCCTGCCGGCCTTCCTGGTCGCCGAGCCCGGGGTCAACTCCGGCTTCATGATCGCCCAGGTCACCGCCGCCGCCCTGGCCAGCGAGAACAAGGGCCTCAGCCACCCGTCCAGCACCGACAGCCTGCCGACCAGCGCCAACCAGGAAGACCACGTCTCCATGGCCACCTACGCGGCCCGCCGCCTGACCCAGATGGCCGAGAACAGCGCCGCCATCGTCGCCATCGAGCTGCTGGCGGCGGCGCAGGGCATCGAGTTCCGGCGGCCGCTGCGGACGTCGGAGACGCTGGAAAAGGCCCACGCGCGGGTCCGCTCGGTCGCCGCCGCCTACGATCGCGACCGCTACTTCGCCCCCGACATCGCCGCCGTCACGGCGCTGGTGCTGGGCGGGGCTTTCGACGGGATCGTGCAGTGAGGTTTTGCGTCCTTCGACACGGGCCTTCGGCCCTGCTCAGGATGACTGTTTTTGGATGCGCTTCTGACTCAGTCATCCTGAGCAGCGGCGAAGCCGCGTGTCGAAGGACGCAATGCTCATGACCGACGTCATCGTCACCCGCGGCTCCAGCCCGCTGGTCGTCAGCTTCCCGCACGTCGGAACAGACGTCCCCGACGGCGTCGCCGCCCGCATGACGCCCGCCGCCCTGCGCCTCGACGACACCGACTTCGAGCAACCCGCCCTCTACGACTTCGTCGCCGAGCTGGAAGCCTCGACGGTCCAGGCGCGCTGGTCGCGGCTGGTCATCGACGTCAACCGCCCGCCGGACAACAGGCCGCTGTACCCGGGCCAGTGGGGCGCGGGCCTGGTCCCGACCGAGACCTTCCTCGGCGAGCCGGTCTACCTCGGCGCCCCGCCCGACGAAGCCGAGATCGCCGCCCGTCGCGACCGCTACTGGAAGCCCTACCACGACGCCCTGCGCGCCGCGGTCGACGCCGCCGTCGAGACGCACGGCTTCGCGCTGCTGTGGGACGCCCACTCAATCAGCGCCGTGGTCCCGAAGCTGTTCGACGGCGTGCTCCCGGACCTGAACATGGGCACGGCCTCTGGCGAGGCCTGCGGTGAAGAAGCCCGCGCGGCGGCGTTCGGCGTCTGCCAGGTGAGCGGCTACACCGCCGTGCTCGACGGCCGCTTCAAGGGCGGCTTCATCACCCGCCACTACGGCGCGCCGGCGAAGGGCGTCCACGCCATCCAGATGGAACTGGCCAAGTCGACCCACCTCGACGAGGCGACGCGCAGCATCGATCCGGCCAGGGCGGCCCGGCTGCGCCCGGTTCTGGAAAGCGCCATGGAAGCCGCCCTCGACGCGCTGGGCGACCTGCTGGAGGACTGAAGCGCCTTTCCTCCCCGGAGCGCGGCGAGGCGGAGGATCGGACAAGGGCGAGACTCCCGGGACATATATTCCCGGGACAAGGCGGGACATTTCGCCCCTTCCGGAGACAAGGCGGCCCTCGCCGGGCGACCATCGCGTCCACGCCGCGGCCCGCGGCCCCATACTGGCTGGATGACGCAGTCCGCACCTCGAGACGAGCCGCCGCAAGGCCAGGTCCCGCAAGGCCCGGCCGGCGCGGCGGAGGGCGCCCGCGCCCGGCGTCGCGAGGCCCGCGGCGCGGACCTTTCCCCGCATCCGCCCGCGCGCTCAGCGACCGGCGATGGCGACGTAAACGTGATCGAGACACTGAAGACGCTTCAGCGATCCCTGAAGCGCCGGACGCCCGGCCTACAGCTTCGCCAGCCTGCTCTGGGTGCGCGCCCAGACCAGGTAGAGCGCCAGCCCGCCGAGGTTCCAGTAGAGGAACCAGAGCTTGGTCTTCTCCGGCAGGTTCCAGAACAGGTAGGCGCAGCCGACGATGGCCAGCGGCGCGACCACCTGCCAGAGCGGCGTCTTGAACCGGCGCGGGCGGGCCGGCTGCTGGATGCGCAGCACGATCACCGACAGGGCCACGGCGATGAAGGCCGCCAGGGTGCCGGCGTTGGCCAGTTCGGCGATCTCCTTCAGCGTCAGGAAGCCGCCGAGAACGGCCGAGATGGCGGCGGTGAACATGGTCACCAGCACCGGCGTGCCGGTCCTGCTGTTGACCTTCGCCAGCACGCCCGGCAGCAGCCCGTCGCGGGCCATCGCGTAGAAGACGCGGCTCTGGCCGAACATGAAGACCATGATCACCGTGGGCAGGGCGATGACGGCGGCGCCGGCGATCAGCCAGGCCGCGAAGTCCTGGTCGAGGGACTTGAGCACGAAGGCGAGCGGTTCCGTGCTCTTGCTGAACTCGGCCGGGGCCGAGGCGCCGATCGCGGCGGCGGCGACGACCATGTAGATCGCCGTGCACAGCACCATCGAGCCGACGATGCCGATGGTCAGGTCGCGTTCCGGACGCTTGGCCTCCTCGGCCGCGGTCGAGATGGCGTCGAAGCCGTAGAAGGCGAAGAAGATCAGCGACGCGGCCGGCAGGATGCCCAGCTTCGCGCCGTCCGGTCCCAGCGACGCCCAGCCGTTGGGCGAGAAGGGCTCGAAGTGCGACGCGTCGAAGGCCGGCAGGGCGAGCGCCACGAAGATGGCCAGCGCGACCAGCTTCACGATCACCAGGATGAAGTTGACCGTGGCGCTCTCGCGGGTGCCGAGGCTGAGAAGACCGCCGACCACGAGCGCGATGAACACGGCCGGCAGGTTGACGAGCCCGCCCGCCACATGGGGGCCGTTCAGCAGGGCCTCCGGGAAACCGGGGGCCACGTCGCGGATCATCCCGGCGGCGTAGCCGGCCCAGCCGACGGAGACCGCCGCACAGACCAGGGTGTATTCGAGGATCAGGCTCCAGCCGATGATCCAGGCCACGGTCTCGCCCATCACCGCATAGCTGTAGGTGTAGGCGCTGCCCGCGCGGGGCATCAGGGTAGCCATCTCGGCGTAACAGAGGGCGGCGGCGGCGCAGACCGCGCCGGCGATTGCGAACGACAGCATCACAGCGGGGCCCGCCATGCCGGCGCCGGTGCCGGTCAGGGTGTAGATGCCGGTGCCGACGATGGCGCCGACCCCCAGCGCCACCAGGTGCGGCCAGCCGAGGGTCGCCTTCAGCTTCGCGCCTTCGGCATGGCCGGTCTCGCCGTCGATGGCGATGCGGCGCGTCAGGAAGCTCATGGGTCCCTCCCCCAGGGTCACTCTCGGCGCCGGACCATGGACCGCGCCGGACGGTTTCGCCAAGCCCCCCGCTTGCGATCGCGGTGCGGCTGGGTCAGCGTGCCGGCCGTTCCGTGGGGAGAGTACCGATGATCAACCGCACCGCCGCCGCCCTGGTGATGGCCGCCAGCGTCCTGGCGCCGGGTTCAGCGTCGACGGCCCGCGAGGCAGCCGCGCCGCCCGCCGCCCTGACGCCGCCGCCCGGCGCTTCGAGGGACCAGGCGATGCTGGCGACCCTGATGGCCGACTACGAGGCCTGGCGGCTGCAGGAGGACCCGCTGTCGGCCGGCCAGAACGGCGACCAGGAGGCCCTGTCGAAGCTGCCGGACGTCACCCTCGCCGCCGACGCCCGCCGCAAGGTCGCGCTGGAAGGCTTCGCAAAGCGGATCGAGGCGATCGATCCCGCGGGATTGACCGAGGACGGCAAGCTCAACCACGCCTTCCTGAAGCGGGTGGTCGGCGACCAACTGCAGGCGATCCGCTTCGACACCGGCCGCCTCGCCTTCTCCAGCGACGATTCGTGGGACGGCTACATCGCCTACATGGCCCAGGTCGCGCCGATGACCTCGAAGGCCGACGCCGAGGCCTGGCTGGCGCGGCTGGAGCAGCTGCCGGCCTTCTACGCCAACAACACCGAGAACGCCCGGCGGGGTGTGAGGACCGGCTTCACCCAGCCGCGGCCGATCGCCGAGATCGTGCTGAACCAGGCCCGCAAGGCCGCCGCCGCGCCGGTGGAGGCTGACCCCTCGATCGCGGCGCTCGACCGGCTGCCGGGCAGCGTCCCGGACGCTGACAAGGCCGCGCTCAAGGCCCGCGCGACCGCGCTGGTCCGCGACGGACTGCGGCCTGCGCAGAAGCGTTTCGTCGCCTTCCTCGAGACCGAGTACCTGCCCGCCGCCCGGCCCGCCCTCGGCGCCGCCACCCTGCCGGACGGCAAGGCCTACTACGCCTGGCTGGCGCGCCGTTACACGACCACCAGCCTGACGCCGGACGAGATCCACACCATCGGCCAGAAGGAGGTCGCGCGCATCCGCGCGGAAATGGACGCGATCCGCGCCCAGACCGGGTTCACCGGCACGCATGCCGAGTTCCTGGCCTTCCTGCGCAAGGACCCGAGGTTCTACGCCCAGACGCCGGAGGACCTGCTGGAGAAGGCCAGCGAGATCTCCAAGCGGATCGACGACCAGCTGCCGCGCTTCTTCGGCACGCTGCCGCGCCTCCCCTACGGCGTGCGCCCGGTGCCCGCCGAGATCGCCGAGAACTACACCACCGGCCGCTACTTCCCGGGCAGTCCCCGGCTGGGGGTGGCGGGCGGCTACATGGTCAACACCAGCCACCTCGACCAGCGCGGCCTCTACGAGCTGCCGTCGCTGACGCTGCACGAGGCGGTGCCCGGCCACCACCTGCAGATCGCCCTGTCGCAGGAGCTGGAGGACGTGCCCGCCTTCCGCCGCGACGCCGACATGACCGCCTTCACCGAAGGCTGGGGCCTCTATTCCGAGAAGCTCGGCGTCGAGATGGGCATCTACCGCAACCCCTACGAACGCTTCGGCCGTCTCAGCTACGAGATGTGGCGCGCCTGCCGGCTGGTGGCCGACACCGGCATCCACTGGAAGGGCTGGAGCCGCGAGCAGGCGGAGAAGTGCTTCACCGAGAACAGCGCGCTGTCGCCGCTGAACATCAAGGTCGAGCTTGACCGCTACATCTCCTGGCCCGGCCAGGCGCTGGCCTACAAGATCGGCGAGATGAAGATCGTCGAGGTCCGCGCGCGCGCCGAGGCGGCGCTGGGCGAGACGTTCGACATCCGCCGCTTCCACGACGCGGTGCTGCTGGCCGGGCCGCTGCCGATGGACCTGCTGGAGGCGAGGATCGACCGCTGGATCGCGGCGGAGAAGGGGCGCTAGCGATTCAGAAGCTCCCCCGCCTTCGGACTCCGGCCGCTGATCTGCTGGTAGAGCCGCGTCACCGTGCGACTGCCCGTGGTCTCGAACATCCACGGGAACACGCCGTGCAGGATCGCGCCGATGCCGCCGAGGATCATGGTCGCGCCGAACCGCGTCGCCACGCCGAAGTGCTCGCCGTAGCTCTCGCCGACGGAAGCAGGATGGCGGGTGAAGGGGTTCATCGGGACGCTCCGGACGCAGGGATGGGAGCAGGCTTCGCCTACCGCTGCCGGAGGGTCAACTCACCTGGCCTTCGCCAGGGAACCGCCGGCGACCTACTCCGCCCAGATGTCGGTGACGCCGCCCTTGCGGTTGAGCATGTGGGTGGCGCGCTTGATCACGGCCAGCAGCCGCTCGACGCGCTGGTCGCGGTCGTAGGTGACGTTGGCCCTCGCCATCCCCTCGAGCATGAAGCGGGCGAGGTCGCGGCTGGCCTGGAAGCGCGGGCCGGCGCCGGCGTGCAGCATCTTCAGGAAGTGATCGCCGATCTGGGCGCGGTCGAACTCGGCCTGGGCCGGCGCGAGCAGTTCGGCGATCGTCGGGTCGGTCCGCGCGGCCGCCTCCAGCTCGGCGAACGCCATGAACGGCTCGGTATGGAGCAGCTCCCAGTAGCTCTCGATGGCGTGCTCGGTGACGTCGCCGCCGGCCGGGAGGCTGTCGGTCGCCTGCCTGAACAGGGCGGCGCGCTGGGCCTGGATGTGGCCGATCGCGGCCTCGAGCAGGTCCTCGCGGGTCGGGAAGTGGTACAGCATCGCCCCGCGCGTGATGCCGGCGGCCTCCGCGACGGCGGCGTTGGTGGTCGCCGCGTAGCCCTTCCGGGCGATCACCCGGACGGCTTCGTCCAGGATCCGGGCGCGGGTGCGCCGCGACTTGGGGGTGTCACGCGGTACGGTGGTTACATCGGCCATCACACCGCTGATCTAGGCACTGCGATGTTGCGCCGCAACAGAGCTTTGCCCCGCTTCACGAGACTGACACGCAATCATCATAGCTCGATGCGGTCCGGCGCCTTGCGGGGGAGCGACGATGACCGCCGAAGCCCAGATTTTGAGCTGCCGCGCCGTGTTCATCAGCGACGTGCACCTGGGCACGCGCGGGTGCCAGGCGGACCTGCTGCTCGACTTCATCCGCCACCTGGACTGCGAGCAGCTCTATCTCGTCGGCGACATTATCGACGGCTGGAAGCTGAAGAGCGGCTGGCACTGGCCGCAGGCCCACAACGACGTGGTCCAGAAGGTGCTGCGCATGGCCCGCAAGGGCGTGAAGGTGACCTATGTGCCGGGCAACCACGACGAGGTCGCCCGCGACTTCTGCGGCGTGCACTTCGGGGGCGTCGTGGTGGTGCGTGACGCCATCCACGAGACCGCCGACGGCCGCCGGTTCCTGGTCGTCCACGGCGACGAGTTCGACGGCATCGTCCAGCACGCGCGCTGGCTCGCCTTCCTCGGCGATTGGTCCTATAGAACCCTCCTGATGCTGAACACTCTGGTGGCGCGTATCCGGCACCGGATGGGTTTGGGGTACTGGAGCTTTTCGGCCTACCTGAAGGTCAAGGTGAAGAACGCCCTGCAGTTCATCGAAAACTTCGAACAGGCCGTGACCGACGAAGCGCGTCGCCGCGGCGTGGACGGGGTCATCTGCGGGCACATCCACAAGGCTGAGATGCGCGACATGGGCGGGGTCCTGTACGTGAACGACGGCGATTGGGTGGAGAGCTGCACGGCCGTGGTCGAACGCCACGACGGCAGCCTCGAGATCATCGACTGGGGCCAGCGCGCGGCGCGGGCCCGCATCCTTCAGGCGCGGTCCCTCGACCTGGAGCCCGTCGCGGCCTGATGCGTATTCTGCTGGCCACGGACGCCTGGGAGCCCCAGGTCAACGGCGTCGTCCGGACCCTGACGCGCGTCGTCGACGAGATGCGCGCCATGGGACACGAGGTCGAGATCATCAGTCCCGACCAGTTCAACACCGTGCCCTTGCCGACCTATTCCGAGATCAAGCTCGCGGTCGGGGCCTACGAGCCGGTGCAGGAGCGGTTCAAGTCGTTCGAGCCCGAGGCGATCCATATCGCCACGGAGGGTCCGGTGGGCCTCGCCGCGCGCCGCGTCTGCCTGGAGTGGAAGCTGCCGTTCACGACCAGCTACCACACCCGCTTCCCGGAATATGTCTCCGCCCGCCTGCCGGTGCCGCTGGCGGCCGGCTACGCCTACATGAAGTGGTTCCACAAGCCGTCCGGCCGGATGATGGTCGCCACCGACACCATGCGCGAGGAGCTGGAGAGCCACGGGTTCCGCAACATCTCGGCCTGGTCGCGCGGCGTCGACACCGAGCTGTTCCATCCCCGCCGGCCGGACGAGCCGGACGTGTTCGCGCATCTGAAGAAGCCGATCTTCCTCAATGTCGGGCGCGTGGCCGTGGAGAAGAACATCGAGGCGTTCGCCTGCCTCGACCTGCCCGGCACCAAGGTCGTCGTCGGCGACGGCCCCCAGCGGGCGGAGCTCGAGGCGAAGTATCCCGACGTGGTCTTCACCGGCGCCAAGTTCGGCGAGGAGCTGGCCGCGCACTTCAACAGCGCCGACGTCTTCGTCTTCCCCTCGCTGACCGACACCTTCGGGCTGGTGATCCTGGAAGCCATGGCCACCGGCTCGCCGGTCGCCGGCTTCAACGCCCCGGGACCGGCCGACATCATCCCGGGCTCCGGAGCCGGCGTGCTGGCGCCGGGCCGCACCGACGGCCTTCGCGAGGCGTGCATCGCCTGCCTCGACATCGACCGCGCCGTGGTGCGCCGGTTCGCCGAGGGGTTCAGCTGGCGCGCCTGCGCCGAGCAGTTCGTGAAGAACCTCGAGCCCTATCCCGAGCCCGAGAAGACGCGCTTCTGGCGCCGCCTCCGCCGCCTCGCCCGCCTGCGTCGCAAGCCGGCGGCGTAGGCGCTGCGCCTCCGCCCCTCTGAATGGAGGGAGGGCGCAGCGCACAAAGGAAGAGCGCCGCGGAGTCTCCTCCGCGGCGCCCGGTACGCATTCTGGCCTTATCGTTACGACGCCGGACGGGTCATTACCGTGCCGGCCTTGAACGCGGCCTTGGCGGCCTCGTGCTGGGCGGGCGGCAGCGGGATCAGGCCCCGGCTCTGCAGGTAGCCGCCCCGGCCGGTCGCTGCGTCGGACAGGTACTCGGTGACGAATTCCTGGAGACCGGGCGTGACGCCGAGGCGGGACTTCTTCACGTAGACGTAGAGCGACCGCGACAGCGGATAGGAACCGTTGGCGATGGTCTGCGGAGTCGGCTCGACGCCGTTGATGCGGGCGCCCTTCACCTTGTCGCCGTTCTCCTCGAGGAAGGAGAAGCCGAAGACGCCCAGAGCGCCCGGGGTCTTGGTCAGGGTCTGGACGATGGCGTTGTCGTTCTCGCCGGCATCGACCCAGCCGTCCGACCGCATCGGATCGACCAGGGACTTGAAGCCCTTTTCATTGTTCGACCGCATCTCGTCGAGCACCGGGAACTTCCGGGCGCCCGCCTCGATGCCGAGCTCGAGCCAAGCGTCGCGGGTGCCCGAGGTCGGCGGCGGCCCGTAGACCAGGATCCGGTTGCCCGGCAGGCCCGTGCCGATCTCGTCCCAGGTCTTGTAGGGGTTGGGCACGAATTTGCCGTAGCGCAGGACCTTGGAGGACAGGCCGAGGTACAGGTGCTCGAGCTTGAAGTTGTAGTCGGCCCCGTCCTTGTCGACCGCGATGACGATGCCGTCAAAGCCGATCTTCAGGGCGATGATGTCCTTGACGCCCTTGGCGGCGCAGGCGTCGAACTCCGACTTTTTCATCGGGCGCGAGGCGTTGGCGATGTCAGGGAAGCCGTCGCCGGTCCCGCCGCAGAACAGCTTGATGCCGCCGCCGGTGCCGAGCGACTCGACCTTGGGCGCCTTGGCCCCGGCCTTCCTGGCGTAGTTCTCGGACACGCGGGTGGTGAACGGGAAGACGGTCGAGGAGCCGGCGGCCCAGACGTAGTCCCGGGCGGCATGAGCCTGGGAGGCAAGGGCCATGACCGCGATCGCGGCGGCCATACCGAGGAGTTTCTTCATGAGGAGTATTCCCTAGCTGGCCGTTCTTAGAAGTCGAACTGGGCGCGGAACTGGAGGGTGTCAACGTCGACGTCGGCGCCGATGGCCGGGTTGTCGTTCTGCGACTGGCTGTAGTTGGCCATGAACCGGACGTACGGGAACGGGTACCAGGTCGCCCCGAGGGTCCAGGCGGCGTACTCGCCCTGGGTGGTCGGCGCGCCGCTGAAGTCGGTGAGGTCGACGCTGTCGTACCGCACGGCCAGTTCCAGCGCGCCCCAGCCGCCGGCGGTCACCGGGTTCAGGATCTTGGTGCGGCCGAGTTCGCCCTTCTTCACTTCCATGTTGCGGCGCTCGCCGGTCACGAACCAGCTCGCGGCCGCGTAATAAGCCCGGGCGTCCTGGTCGAGGCCGTTGGTGCGGTCGACCTGGATGTCGGCCCATTCGCCCTGCAGGGAGACAGGACCGTAGATCCAGAGGGCCTCGAGGCCGATCATGGTGTCGCCGTCGCCCACCGCGCCGGAGCTGGTGTAGCGGCCGCCATAGTTGGTGTTGTTGCGGACCTGGTAGGTGAAAGCGGCGGCGTCGCCGCGGTCCCGCTTGCGGCCCCAGACACCCAGATGCAGGGTCTGCACATCGTCGTTGATCGGCGCCCAGGTGAACCGGCCATTCACGCTGGCCGATTCGGAGCCGCCGTCATTGCCGACGACGGTCGGATCGGCGGAATTGAGCGAGTCGCCGGAGAGGGCGACCTGCGCGGTCCAGGTCTCGCCATTGACCTTGGCCGAGATGTTCATCACGCGGCCGGCGTCGATGACGTCGTTGAAGGCCCCGCGTTCCATGAAGGTCGTGTAGCGGGACGACGAGATATTCTCGAGCGAGATGGTCTTGAAGTTGCCGACCATGATCGAGGTGTTGTCGTTCGGCTTGTACTCGAGGATGAGGTCTTCCCACTGGGTGGAGCCCCCGGCGCTCGAGATGGCGGCCTCGGCCTTGTAGGCCCAGTTCTGGTTCCAGGTGCCTTCCACGCCCAGCCGGGCCGTGCGGATGCGGCTCACCTGCGAGCTGAAGTCCGCCCCCGCCTCGCGGTCGACTTCCTGGTTGATCATGTCCATGTAGACGCGGCCGCGCACCTTGAACGTCAGGCTGTCGTTCTGGAACTGCGGCGCACCTTTCCAGGCCGTCGTCGTCTCCTGCGCCTGCGCCCCGGACGCCATGGCGATCGCCATCAGCGCGCCCAGCGCGGACCCGCACACGAGCCCCGTCTTCGTCTTCATCGTCGGATCCTTGTCGAGTATCCCCACGCCCCGCGCGTTCGGGGCGGGTTCACCCTCTAGGGCGCGGTGGCGACGGTCCGGCGACAGCATGCGGAAGGTTCCGCGACACTATGGTGTCAGTTCCGTGACGCACCGCGGTCCGCGCCCACCCTGAAGCGGATCCGGCGGCCCCGAACGGAGAACGCCCCGGGACCGATCCGGCCACGGGGCGCTTGCTGAATTCGCTCTGGCGACGCGGCCGCTACAGGAGGCGGCTGCGGATGGCCTGGGACAGGAGGTCGATGCCGGACACCGCGACGACGATCACGAGGACGATGCAGCCGGTCTCGCCGTAGCGGAAGGTGTTGGTCGAATCGATCAGCACCTGGCCGATGCCGCCGGCGCCGATGAGGCCGAGCACCGTCGCAGCGCGGCTGTTCGATTCGAAGCGGTAGAGCGCATAGCTGGTCCAGAGCGGGGCCACCTGCGGGATGACCCCCCAGATGATCTCCTGCAGCCGGCCGGCGCCGGTCGCGCGGACACCCTCGACCGGGCCCTTGTCGATGGCCTCGACCGCTTCCGAAAACAGCTTGGCCAGGACGCCGCCGGTGTTGAACATCATCGCCATCACACCCGCGAACGGTCCCAGACCCACCGCGGTGATGAAGATGACGGCGACCACGAGGTCGGGGATCGAGCGGATCAGGTCCAGAACCCGGCGGATCGGCTGCTGGATCCAGGCCGGGGTGATGTTGCTGGCCCCGAGCAGGCCGAGCGGTATGGCGACGATGATGGCCAGGAAGGTGCCCCACAGCGCCATCTGGATCGTCTGCCACATCTTGCCGATGTAGAGCCCCCAGTCGCGGCCGGTGAAGTCGGCGGGCGACCACTCGGGCGACAGGAACTTGAACGGCGCCAGGAAGTCGCTGACGAAGGCGCCCATGCCGCTGTCCTTGCTGAACAGCATGGGGAACTTGTTGATCTCGGCCGGTGCGAAGCTGATCACCAGCAGCAGCGCGACGCCGCCCCAGATCAGCAGGTCGAAGACACGGGCCGACAGCGGGCGCTGCGGCGGCGTCAGGGTCGCTTCGATGGCGGTCATGGAGGGGCTCGTCACTCGGCCTTCGGCGCCGGGGCCACGCCGGCCTTGGCGGCGGCGGCGGCCCGTTCCGCCTGGATGCCCGCGAGGTCCTTTTCGGCGGCGGCGATCTTGCCTGCGTCTCCGCCGTCTCGCGCGATCAGAAGCGCTTCGGTCGCCTCCATTTCGCGGACCACCAGCAGATGGGTGTCGTCGGCCGGCAGGAAGCCGCCGATGCTGAGCTTGACGAGGTTCGCCCGCTGGCGGGCGGCCTCGGGGCCCTCGCCCTGGCCATAGGTCAGGAAGAACTGGCGCACCTTCTCCTTGACCGCCGGGTCGAGGTCCTTGCGCCAGACGATCGGATCCTCGGGCAGCGTCGGCGATTCCCAGATCACCCGCACCTTCTCGGCCTGGCCTTCCTTGCGCTCGGCGTTCAGGCGGATGGCGGTCGAGTTGTTGGTCGCCGCGTCGAGGCGCCCGGCCGCCACCGCGAACAGGTTGGCCTGGTGGTTGGCGGTCAGCACGGTCTTGAAGCAGGTCTCGGGCTTCTTGCCGGCCGGGATGAACACGTAGGTCATCGGGGCCAGGGTGCCGGAGGTCGACTTCTTGTCGCCCATGCCGAAGTTCAGCGAGCCGTCGCATTTGAGCAGGTCGCCGAGCGTTTTGATCGGGCTGTTCACCGGGACGATGATCACCGACTTGTAGCCGTCGGTGCCCGACGGGTCGAAGGTGCGCGCGAAGACCTCGCCGTTCGAGCGGCGCACCGCTTCAAGGCCCGACTGGTTCGAGAACCAGCCCAGGTCGGTCTGCTTGAACCGCATCGCCTCGATCAGGGCGCTGTAGTTGCTGGAGAAGAACGGCTTCACCTTCAGGCCGGTCTGTTTCTCCATGTCGGCCAGGATCGGCGTCCAGTAGGACTCCATGTTCTGGGCGTCTTCGGTCGACAGGATCGAGAAGGTGATGGTGTCCGGCGTCTTGCCGGCGGACTCGTCCTTCCCGCCGCAACCGGCGAGGGCGAGGGTCGCGACGGCGCCCAGCGCCAGCAGCGAGCGACGGAGAATCATTGGGGAGCTCCTTCCCAGAAGACGTCCTCGAATTCCGGGCCGTAGATTTCGATCAGCTTGTCGCGCTTCAGTTCGCTGGCCGGGCCGTCGTAGACCTTCTTGCCGGCCTTCAGCGCCACGACCCGGTCGCAGTAGCGCAGGGCGTAGTCCACCTGGTGCAGCGTGACGATGACGGTCAGGCCGTCCTTGGTGTTCAGCTCGCGCAGGATCTCCATGACCTTGCGCGCGGACACCGGGTCCAGCGAGGCGACAGGTTCGTCCGCGAGGATGATCTTGGCCTTCTGGACCAGGGCGCGGGCGATCGCGCCGCGTTGCTGCTGGCCGCCCGAAAGGGTGTTGGCCCGCTGGCCGGCATAGTCGGCGACGCCGACCCGTTGCAGCGCCGCCATGGCCGCCTGCTGCGTCTCCTGCGGCCAGCGGCCGAGAACCCCGCGCGCGAAGGGGATCCGTCCCAGCGAGCCGAGGGCCACGTTGGTGTAGAGGCTCAGCCGCCCGACCAGGTTGAACTGCTGGGCGATGAAGCCGATCCGGATGCGCGCGTCGCGCACCTTGTCGCCGACCTTGCCCCGGGCCTGGGTCTTCACGCCGAAGGCCTCGATGACCCCGTCGCCGCCGTCGATCGTCTGGAGGCCGTCGATCGAGCGCAGCAGGGTGGACTTGCCGGACCCGGACGGGCCGATGAGCGCGACCATCTCGCCGCGGGCGACGTCGAGCGACACCCCGTCGAGCGCGCGGCGGGCGCCGAAGGTCTTGGAGACCTGGCGAATGGAGAGAACGGCTTCCGACGTCATGGCTTTTCGGGAAGAGTCCTTAACACAGATGCCCGTCTGTCATGGAAGGGGCGTGCGAAACTTTCATGACGCGAGGCATTTGTCTCCCCGCCTTGCAGGGAAAGCCGTCGCGGCCTTGCGCGGCTTACACGAAAGTTCCGTGTGCTGCGAGTGTCGCCGCGTCATCGGCGAGACCGCGCGCGGGCCCTGATCCGGCAAGGGGAAAATTGCGCTTTACACGGGGGTCAATCGACCCTACATCGCGCGCTCCGGCGGACCCCGTAGGTCTACACGCTGCGCCGCTAACGCCGGTCTGGGTTTAACAATCTGCAGGGGGTTACGTGAATTGCGCACGTACCATATGCCCCTGGACCTGGTCCGTGAGCGGTCTCCGGAACGTCCCGTCGCCCTCGTGCGACGCGATGCCGTAGCCGCCGCAGCGCGCTGGTTCCAGACGAATTTCAAGGGTGACGTCCTCTACGCCGTGAAGGCGAACCCTTCGCCGTGGGTCATCGAGACCCTCGCCGCGAATGGCGTCACCGGGTTTGACGTGGCCTCGCTGAACGAGGTCGAGCTGGTTGCGAAGCACGCGCCGGGATCCCGCATGGCGTTCATGCACCCGGTGAAGGCGCGCGCGGCGATTTCGGCCGCCTACTTCGACCACGGCGTGAAGACGTTCTCTTTCGACACGCATGAGGAGCTCGAGAAGATTCTCGACGCCACCGGCGGGGCGAAGGACCTGAACCTGATCGTCCGCATGGGCGTGTCGGCGGACGGCGCGGCCTACAGCCTGTCCGGTAAGTTCGGCGTCGACAGCGACCGGGCTCCGGCCCTGATGCTGGCCGCCCGCCGCGCGACCCAGGACCTGATGGGCGTGTCGTTCCATGTCGGCAGCCAGTGCATGCGGCCGACCGCCTTTCAGGCGGCGATGGCCCAGACCGGCCGGGCCCTGATCCGCGCGGGCGTGTTCGCCGACGTCATCGACGTCGGCGGGGGCTTCCCGTCGGTCTATCCGGGCATGATCCCGCCGGACATGAGCGACTACATCGCCGCCATCGACCGCGGCTTCAACGAGATGCCGGTGTCGGAGACGACCGAGCTGTGGTGCGAGCCTGGCCGGGCCCTCGTCGCCGAATCGACCTCGCTGCTGACGCGCGTCGAGCTGCGCAAGGGCAACGCGCTGTACCTCAACGACGGGGCCTATGGTTCGCTGTTCGACGCCGCCCACGCCAAGTGGCCCTTCCCGGTGAAGGGCTACCGCGGCGGCGCCGGCGCCTGCGAGCTCGAGGGCGGTCTGAAGCCGTTCGAGTTCTACGGCCCGACCTGCGACTCGATCGACTACATGCCCGGCCCCTTCTGGCTGCCGGAAGACATCCGCGAGGGCGACTTCGTGGAGATCGGCATGCTGGGCGCCTACGGCGTCGCGATGCAGACCCGCTTCAACGGCTTCGGCGCGGTGGAAGAGGTCGAGGTCGGCGATGCGCCGATGGCCTCGATGTTCGGCCTCGCCCGTCGCTCGATCCCGGCCCCGCGCACGGCGATCGAGAATGTCGTGAAACTGCAGCGTCCGAAGAGCAGGAAGCGCCGCCGGAGATAATTCGCGGCTCACGCGTTAGAAGCTCCAGCCCGTCGCTCCGTCCGGGCTGGAGCCTGTTTTCATTGGACGGGCGCTCACTGTCAGGGAAACCGAAGCGATGAACGCTCCGACCAACATGAAGGCCGAACTTCTCTCGAGGACGGTCGAACACATCGACATCGCCAGCTTCGACGCGCGCCCGATCATCGACGGCATGCGCAAGATGTCGTTCAGCTCGCGCGACACCGCCCGCGCCGCCGACATCTTCAACATGGCGCTCGAGGACAAGACCTGCTCGACCTGGCTCATCCTGGCCGGTTCGACCTCGGCCGGCGGCTGCATGCATGTCTACCGCGACATGGTGAAGCTCGGCATGATCGACGCCGTGGTCGCCACCGGCGCCTCGATCGTCGACATGGACTTCTTCGAGGCGCTCGGCTTCAAGCACTACCAGGCCGCGGGTCCGGTCGACGACAACGTCCTGCGCGACAACTACATCGACCGCATCTACGACACCTACATCGACGAGGAAGAGC
>CALKHU010000189.1 GCA_937991555.1 uncultured Caulobacter sp. | reverse complement strand
CATTGGAAAGGGAGCCACAACTCCCCCCGGTAGTGGTTTCGCCCCCGGTGTTGGCAACTTTGGACTGCCTGCGTACGGCGGCAATGGGTGGCCCACAAATCGAGGGGCGGTAGGTTTTTCCTATCAGGTTACCCTTAAGCCGGGGCAAATGATTAGTCGGTACGGCTCCGACACCGGTAGCTATTTTGCCCCGGCCGGTACGTCGTTTGGTGCCCGGGGGCTCAAACCGTATCAGCGCGATTTTCCAGTTCGTACTTTTATGGTGACTAGCGAGTTCAATGTGACAGCCAGCACAGTTCGTAGTGCTTTCGGGGCGCCCGGAGGAGGTGTTCAATATGAGTCAACGATGTCCGCTGCCGAACTTGTCAGCATGGGATACTTAAGAGTGGTGCCGTGAATATAAACAATGTCCGAGAGTTCGTAGAGCGAGAGAGAATCGATAATCGCTTCGTTTCGATTGGCGAAGCGTCTCATAGTGGTGCCGATTCTCACGTATTAAACTATGAGGGTGGAGAATGGCTGGTATATTACATTGAAAGAGGCGTGAAATCTAAGATCGTGAATTTCTCTACAGAAGATGCTGCGTGTGAATATTTTATAAAATGGATTTCAGGAATGAGTTTCTTCCCAAGAATTGCAGAGTAGGATCGGCTGGGGTCTTGATAACTAGGCGTAGGCGCAGAGTTTTGGCGGCGAGTAAGCCCGTGTGGATCGACTGCATGGCTGAAAAGGCGTTGGGTGACAGTTGGGAATAGGCGACAGGGTTTTGTCAGGTTGACGGTAGCGGGCCGCATAGCGCCCTACCCGACCGGCTGATCAGGCAGCGGCGGTCGCAGCCGCCCACGTCTGGTGAGCAGCGGCCCGGAGGTGGCGAAGGGTCGGCCGGCGGATCAGATGGGGCTGGAGGTTGAACACATTGTAGACGGCGGCGTGGGTGGCCAGGAACTTCTGGGCCGACGCCCTAGACTTGAACTTCTGTTGCTTTCGCTCCCGCCTGCGGATCGGAAGATGTGAGTTTTCCGCCCGGTTGTTCTCCCGCATTCCGCCGGGTCGATGTCGATCCGTCAGACCCAGATCTCGGGCTGCGGCGCGGTACGAGGCGAGCTTGTCGGTGACGATCGACTCGGGTCGGACACCCTGGTTCCTCAGCAGTTTCCGAAGCAGCTTAAGGGCTGCGCCCTTGTTGCGACGCTCCTGGACAAGCATGTCGAGGACCTCGCCCTCGTCATCCACGGCCCGCCAGAGGAACATCCTCCTGCCGCTGATCTTCACCACCATCTCGTCGAGATGCCATCGACCAGTCGGCCTTGGTCGTGACCGTCTGAGATTGTACGCGAACAACCGGCCGAACTTCAGTGTCCAGCAGCGGATCGTCTCGTAGCTGACCTCGACACCTCGCTGAGCCATCAATTCTTCGACGTCGCGAAGGCTCAACGTGAACCGGAAGTACAGCCAGACCGCATGCCGGATCACCTCCGGCGGAAACCGGTGCCGCTTGTAGGATATCGGTCTCAACGCAGCCTCCGCTTTGGCCGCCAAAGCCTTAGTGGAGAAGGGTTAGCGTTAGACTGACAGCACCCCGGGCAGTCTCTCGCGAACCGCCAGTACCTTTCTGAGGGCGGCGCCAATGCGGGAGACGACCGTCCTCGCAACTGCCCACACCGCCATCGCCCCTGACTGCCCTCCCCCGACCGTTCCCGGCCATGGCCTGACCTTGCGGATGGGAGCGAGGCCGGCCGGCAGGAATCTTGCCAAGCGGCCTGGCCTGCCATAGCGGTCGCGGCTCAGTGCTGTGGGCGGGGGCGCTCGGTTTCATGCGTGAAGTGGTGGGGGAGGTCCTTCGCGGGTCGGCTCTGCGGGTTTCGGCCGTGGTGTGGACGTTTGGCTACACTCTGGTCTCGCTGACGGCGATGGCTGAGGGACGCAGCGGTTTTCTTTCGATGATGGCCGCGAGCCTGCCGCTCTGGGTCCTCGGCCTGATTCTGTCGACGTTGCTGAGCCTTGCTTTCGACCGTCTCCATGACCAGCCGCCGGTGACGCGGTGGATAGCCGCCGGGGCGGCCGGCGTCGCCGCAGGCGCCGTGCAGACCGCCGCCGACCTGGCGTGGCTGCGCCTGCTGGCGCTGACCGTCGTGCCCGACTGGCGGTGGGCGCTGTCGCTGGCGCCGGGCCGCGTGTTCATCGTGTTCATGTTGTACGGCTGGTCGATGCTGATGCTACTCGGTCTCGCCTGGGCCGGCCGCTCCGGCGACGCCGCGCGACGGAACGAGGCGCGGGCGGCGATGTTCGAGGCAGCCTCCGCCCGGGCGGAACTCGCCGCGCTGCGGCTGCAGCTCAATCCGCATTTCCTGTTCAACACCCTGAACAGCATCGAGAGTCTGGTTGTCAGCGGCCGCAAGGCGCAAGCGGAGGAGATGATCGGCCGCCTGGCGGACTTTCTGCGGTCGTCGCTGTCCAGTGATCCCTCCGCCCTGATCGCGCTGGACCAGGAACTCGCCACCGTTCGCGCCTACCTGCATATCGAGGAGGCGCGATTCGGGGATCGCCTGGCGGTGTCGCTGGATGTCGATCCGGCCCTTGCCAACCTGGCTGTGCCGAACTTCCTGCTTCAACCCCTCGTCGAGAACGCCATGAAGCACGGCGCGTCCGGGCCGGACGGGCGGCTGCGGCTGTCGATCACCGCCAGGACGTCCGGGGACGAGGCCATCGTCAGCATCGAGAACAGTGCGGGCGAAACAGCGGAGGCGGCCCGCATGACGCGGACCGGAGGCGGCCAACTGGGTCTGGCGAACACCCGGCATCGTCTGCAACGGCTGTACGGCGGAAGGGCGGGATTTGCCACGGGCCGGATCCCGGGCGGGTTTCGCGCCGAACTGCGCCTGCCCCTGGTGGTGTCGCCCCAAGACGGGACGCAGGCCGCATGAAGGTGATCATTGCTGATGACGAACCCCTGGCCCGTGTTCTGCTGCGGACCTTGCTTGAGGAGGCCGGAGACATTGAAGTCGTAGCCGAGGTCGCGGACGGACTCGAGGCGGCGGTGGCGACGCGTCGCTACCGGCCCGACGTCCTGTTTCTCGACATCGACATGCCTCTGCGCAACGGGATCCAGGCCGCGCTCGACCTTGCAGCGGGAGAGACTGACGTCATCTTCGTCACGGCTCACGAGGAACATGCTGTCGACGCCTTCGAACTCGGCGCGATCGACTACGTCCTCAAGCCCGTCCGCCGCGTACGGCTCGCCCTCGCAATCGAACGGGCGCGGCGGCGGCGGGCTGGGCGGCTGCAGGTCGGGGACAACGCTGCGCCGTCCGGGGGGGCGCAGGACTGTTCGGTTCGCGATGACGCGATCTGGATTTCGCATCGGCGAGGCGCCACGCGGGTCGCCCTGGAGACCCTCGTGCGGGTGGAGGCCGCCCGCGACCACGTCTACCTCCACACCGCGGACCGCGCCTACCTGCACCGCATCACGATGACCGAACTGGAAGGCCGGCTGGCCGCTGTCGGTCTGCTGCGCGTGCATCGCTCGGCGTTCGTCCGGCCGTCGTGCGTCAGGAGCCTGAGGCGCAGCGGCAAGACGCTGCTGCTCGAACTCGATGACGGGGCCACTGTCCCGGTGGGACCGAGCTACCGCGCCGCCACTCTGGCGGCGCTTGGCCGGTCGCCCGCCGGATCCGCCCTCAGTTGAGCGCGCCAGAGGCGATGACGTTGCCAGCGCCCGCGGCGATGATGTTGCCTCCGCCCGCCGCAATGATGCGGCTGGCGTCCGGCGCGACGACCGTCCGGGTACCGGCGATGACAAGGCTGCGCCCACTGATGGCAAGCCGGGTGCCCGGCGCTACAGGGAGCATCCCCGGAACACGGAGGACCTTGGCGCGGCGATAGCTTTCGTTCCACCAGAGCTGGTTGGCCGCCCGCGTGCAGGACCATGCGATGATGGGCGTGCCTTCGGTACGGGCGCCGCGTTCGATGTCAGCGCACTGGTTCAGGCCGTTGTTGAGGACGCCCGAGCCGCTCAGCTTCCATTCCTGCGCCTTCGAGCCGTTGCAGCCGGCGAAGGTGAGGACGCGCCCGACGCCGTTGTCCTGAAGGCAGTATCCGTTGATACGGAGCGGTCCGTAGAAAACATTCTCGCGGGCGATCCACGTCATGACGATGTTCTGGTTGGCCGCGCCCTCGACGCATCCCCGGATCCTCGCCGATCCGCCCTCGTTGGTGATGCAGACGCCCTGGGCATAGGCCGAACTGAACATTTCCGCCTGCGCCGGGCGGGGCAGGTGGACGAAGGTCAGGGCCACGGCGGCCGCGAGAAAGTATTTCATGATGGTCTCCGGAAGGGGAGCTGCGGGCCGGGAGGACCGGCTGGCCGTCAGATCGAAACCCCGATGATGATGAACCAGACCCCGACAGCGACGCAGAGGCCCAGGACGGCCAGGCTCCGCCAGGGGGCGACAAGATCGACTTCGAGCGCACAGTCCGCGGGATTTGCCGGATCGTAGTGGACCTCCACCGCCGTGCCGGCGGGGTGGGCGTCGCGCCAGCGCTCCGCTTCGGCCCGGGTAGCGAAGGATGTTCCCGACTGCCGGACCCGCGTGCCGTGATGATCGACGCCGTCGACGGTGAACCGGTAGGTGGCGATGGGCACGAAACCCGTTTCCGTCCCGCCCTCGCTGTCGCGCACCCGCACCGTCTCGATGCGCGCCTCTTCGAGCCGGCCGAGGGCCGTGCTCCAGCGAGACAGCCGCTGCCGCTCGGCCCTGTCCTTCCGATAGGCGCGATAGCCAAGCCAGATCACGACGAGCCCGATGATGGAACAGACGAGCGTGACGACCATGGCGGCGGCCTCCGAGTGACGCGTTGTCCCGCAGGTGCCGCAACCCCGCGCGCCGTGCAGCAGCCTTGCGACCGGTGGGGTGTGGTGTGCGACGGGACAGGATCCCGGCCAACCGGTCGCGGCGGCGCGCCTCTTCGTCGGCTCTCCGCCTCTTGGTCGCGCAGGGGGGCGGCTTCGTCGCGCGGACCGTAACTGCGGTCCGCAGCGTCTCGAAGGCCCGGGTTGAAACGGAAGCGCAACAGACATCACGCCCGGTTCCACCCGACGCCGATCGGCGGCGCCCTGCGCCACGGCGTCCGGCGCGCCGCTGGGCGAAGATCGGGATGACCGACGCCGCCACATGCGCCATGCTGCCGCCCTGTTCTGGTTTCGGAGGGGTTCGTGAAGGGGCCGGCGATCTTTCTGGCGCAGTTCGCTTCGGACGAGGCGCCGTTCAACAGCCTGAAGTCGATCGCCGAATGGGCGGCGAGCCTCGGCTACAGGGGCGTGCAGATCCCGACCTGGGACCGGCGCCTGTTCGACCTGAGGCTGGCGTCCGAGAGCGACGCCTACTGCGACGAGGTCAAGGGCGTGCTCGCCGACGCCGGCGTCGAGGTCTCCGAGCTCTCGACCCACAGCCAGGGCCAGCTGGTCGCCGTGCATCCCGCTTATGACGAGATGTTCGACGGCGGCGTGCCCAAGGCGGTGCGCGGCAATCCGCAGGCCCGCCAGGAATGGGCCGTGGACCAGGTGCTGATGGGGGCGAAGGCCTCGCGGCGCCTCGGCCTCGAAGCCCACGTCACCTTCTCCGGCTCGCTGGCCTGGCCCTACTTCTACCCGTATCCGCAACGCCCGGCCGGCCTGATCGAGGAGGCCTTCGACGAGCTGGCGCGGCGGTGGCGGCCGATCCTCGACGCCTTCGACGAGGTCGGGGTCGACCTCTGCTACGAGGTGCACCCGAGCGAGGACCTGTTCGACGGGACGACGGTGGAGATGTTCTGGGACCGGGTGGACCACCACCCGCGCGCCAACCTGCTCTACGACCCCAGCCACTTCATGCTGCAGCAGCTCGACTACCTCGAGTACATCGACCTGTACCACGAGCGGATCAGGATGTTTCACGTCAAGGACGCCGAGTTCCGGCCGACCGGGCGGCAGGGCGTCTACAGCGGTTACGCGCCGTGGAAGGAGCGCGCCGGCCGCTTCCGCTCGCTGGGCGACGGCCAGATCGACTTCCGGGCCATCTTCTCGAAGTTCGCGCAGTACGGCTACCGGGGCTGGGCGGTGCTGGAGTGGGAGTGCGCGCTGAAGGATCCGGTGCAGGGGGCGACCGAGGGCGCGCCCTTCATCCGCGACCACATCATCCAGGTCACCGGCAAGAGCTTCGACGATTTCCTGGCCACCGACGTCGACATGGCGGCCAACCGCCGGATGCTGGGCATCGACCGCTGAGATGCGCCTGAAGCTCGGCATGGTCGGCGGCGGCGACGGCGCCTTCATCGGCGGCGTGCATCGCATGGCGGCGCGGCTGGACGGCCGCTGGGACCTGGTCGCCGGGGCCTTCAGTTCGGACGCGGCCCGGTCGCGGGCGTTCGGCCGGTCGCTGGGCCTGGCCGACGACCGCTGCTACGGCGACTGGCAGTCCATGGCGCGGGGCGAGGCGGCGCGGGCCGACCGCATCGACGCGGTCGCCATCGTCACCCCCAACCACATGCACCACGGTCCGGCGAAGGCGTTCCTGGAAGCCGGGGTCGCGGTGATCTGCGACAAGCCGCTGACCACCACCCTGACCGACGCGCTGGATCTCGCCGACACCGTCGCGCGGACGGGGGCGCCCCTGGTGCTGACCCACAACTACAGCGGCTACGCCATGGTCCGGCAGATGCGGGCGATGGTGGCCGAGGGCGCGCTGGGGCCGATCCGCGTGGTCCAGGCCGAGTACGCCCAGGACTGGCTGGCGACGGACCAGACCGGCAACAAGCAGGCCGACTGGCGCGGGGATCCGGCCCGGGCCGGCGCCGGCGGCGCACTGGGCGACATCGCCACCCACGCCTACCACCTGGCGACGTTCGTGACCGGCGAGACGGCGCAGGCGGTCAGCGCCGAGACCTCCCGCTTCGTCCCCGGGCGCCGCCTCGACGACGATGTCCAGATCCGGCTGCGCTGGGCGTCCGGCGCCCGCGGCCAGCTGTGGGCGAGCCAGGTCGCGATCGGCGCCGCCAACGCCCTTCGGCTGCGGATCTACGGCGAGACGGCCGCGCTGGAGTGGGCGCAGGAGGAGCCTGACCTGCTGCGTTTCGCGCGCCTGGGCGAGGCGCCGTCGATCCTGCGCCGCGGCGGACCGGGCCTTTCGCCGGCCGCCGCCGCCGCGACCCGCATCCCGGCCGGGCATCCGGAGGGCTACCTCGAAGGCTTCGCCCGGATCTACGCCGACGCCGCGGACCTGATCGCGGGGGGCGCGGCGCCGATGCTGCCGGGCGTCGCCGACGGCGTCGACGGCCTGCGCTT
>CALKHU010000188.1 GCA_937991555.1 uncultured Caulobacter sp. | reverse complement strand
CCGCGTCGACGCCGGCGCGGTAGCCCCGGGCCGGCTGGCGCAGCCGCACGCGCCCGTCGAGCAGGCCGTCCTCGGTGATCTCGCCCCTGTCCGCCATATCCCGCGACAACTCGGCCTTGTGCTTGTTCCCGGCCTGACCTATCCCGCCCATGAGGACTCCCGCAACGGCGCTGGGCCGTTCGCGGAATCGAGGAGCGCATGACCTTGGACGCAGCGAGCGCCGCCGTCGCCCGGCCAACGGGCTCTGTCGAGGTGCTGACGCATCTCGCGGCGGAGGATATCGCCGAGGTCAACGCGATCATCGTCGCGCGCATGCAGAGCCCGGTGGCGGTGATCCCGCTGCTGGCCGATCACCTGATCAACGCGGGGGGCAAGCGCCTGCGGCCGCTGCTGACGGTGGCCTCGGCCCGCCTCGCCGGGGCCCGCGACGACGCCTGCCTGAAGCTGGCCGCCGCGGTCGAGTTCATCCACACCGCCACCCTGCTGCACGACGACGTGGTCGATTCCTCGCAGTTGCGCCGCGGCAAGGTGGCCGCCCACCTCATCTGGGGAGCGCCGTCGAGCGTGCTGGTCGGCGACTTTCTGTTCGCCAAGGCCTTCGAGCTGATGGTCGAGGCCGGGTCGATGAAGGCGCTCGACATCCTGGCCAAGGCCGCCGGCGTGATCGCCGAGGGCGAGGTGCTGCAGCTGACCCGCGCCCATGACCTGAACCTGTCGCAGGATGTCTACCTGCAGATCATCTCCGCCAAGACCGCCGAACTGTTCGCCGCCGCCGCCGAGGCCGGAGCGGTCAGCGCCGGGGCGCCGCCCGAGCAGATCCAGGCCATGCGCGACTACGCCATGAACCTGGGCCTGGCCTTCCAGCTCGCCGACGACGCCCTCGACTACGGCGGGGCCACCGAGTCCCTGGGCAAGAACGCGGGCGACGATTTCCGGGAGGGCAAGGCGACGCTTCCGCTGCTGCTGGCCATCGCCCGCACCGGCGCCGCCGAGACCCCGTTCTGGGAGCGGACCATCGGGCGCCGGGAGCAGACCGACGCCGACTTCAAGCGCGCGATCGAGCTGATCCGCGACACCGGCTCGCTGGACTCGACGCTGGATCTGGCCGCCGATTTCGCGACCAAGGCCAAGACGGCCCTGTCGCTGATGACCGCCAACAGCTGGCGCGTCGCCCTGGAAGACCTGGCGGACTTCGCCGTCAGCCGCCGGACGTGACCGGCGCCGGAGCGGAGCCCCGGCTTTTCAAACTCGTCGAGACGACCGAGCAGCTCTCGTCCGCCCGCACGGTGGAAGACGTCGCCGCCGTCGTCCGCTCCCGGGCGCGGGAGATTTCCGGCGACGACGGGATGACCTTCATCCTGCGCGGCGGCGCCCGGCGCCAGGTCCGGCAGACTCCGGCGTCCTCAGCACGACGCAGGTCGTCAGATAAGGATTGAACAGCCAGTAGAGCTTGCCCATCGAGCGCTTCCATTTCTCCCAGCCCAGGAACGGGAACGGGAACCGAAGCACCGGGCGGAGCAGGACCCAGGGCCGTTTCCGCACGACGTCCCAGTAGGATCCGCACGGCAGGATCTCGGCCTTCTCGATGGTCGCGCCGGGGAAGAGGGCGGCGACCTCCTCCGGCGTCGGCCTGAACATCGTGTCGATCGGATCCCGGTGGTGGGGGTAGCTCCGCGGGCCGGTGAACACCACCAGCCCGCCCGGCTCAACGAGCGCCATGGCGCGACGAGCGACGTCGGCCGGATCGACCACATGCTCGAGGATGTTGCAGAGGAGCAGGGCCCTGGCGCCGACCGCCCTGGCGCGTGCGAAACCCTCGTCCGAGAGGATGTCGGCCGCGATGTCGACGCCGTCGGCCGCCTTCAGGTCGAGGTGCACGAAGCGGACGCCCCGCGCTTCCAGCGGCGCCACAAGGCCTTCGTGGATCCAGGGCTGGATCTGGGTGCGGAACGCCCGCGTCGAGGATCCCACGTTCAGCAGCGGCGACAGCGCCTGCGGGTCCTCCGCCGAAAGGGCGTCGGCGATCCAGGCGGCTTCCCGCGCAAACATTCCATTCTCCGAAAGTTCAGGCCGTACAGTCGGGCGGGACCGTGTATGGATTCACAATGACCGGCGAGCGAATCCTTGTCATCAAGTTGTCCGCGCTCGGCGACTTCGTTCAGGCCACGGGGGCGATGAAGGCCATCCGCGCGGCCCATCCGGGGGCGCATATCGTACTGCTCACCACCGCCCCGTTCGTGGCCATGGGCCGGACGACCGGCTGGTTCGACGAGGTGTGGAGCGACGGCCGCCCGGACTGGACCGACCTCGGCGGCGTCTTGCGCCTGCTCCGCCGACTGCGCGGCGGGCGTTTTGACCGGGTCTACGACCTGCAGGGCCAGCGGCGGACCGACCGCTACTTCCAGCTGTTGTGGCCGCGCCGGCCCCTCTGGTCAGGGACGGCGCGCGGGGCCTCGCACCGCCACCGGCTGGAGGACCGCGCAGGCCTGCATATCCAGGACCTGTTCCGCCGGCAGCTGGCCATCGCCGGCCTGGACGAGGTCGGGCCGCCCGATATCAGCTGGATGGCGGGAGACGCTGCGAAGTTCGGGCTCCCGGCGCCCTATGCGCTGCTGGCGCCGGGCGGCGCCGCCCACCGGCCGGCGAAGCGCTGGCCGGCGGACCGGTTCGGCCGGCTCGCCGCGGGCCTGCTGGAGCAGGGGATCGCGCCGGCGGTGCTCGGTCACGGCGACGGGGAGGCGGCTCTGGCCGCGGCCATTCTCGCCGCCGCGCCCGGCGCGGTCAGCCTGGTCGGCCGGACCTCGTTCGGGGACATCGCCGAGCTCGCGCGCGGCGCGACCCTGGCCGTCGGCAACGACACGGGACCCATGCACCTGGCCGTGGCGGCCGGGGCGCCGGCCATCGTGCTGTTCAGCGCCGACAGCAATCCCGATTTCAGCGCCCCCCGTCCGGTCCGGGCCGGCCAGCCGGTGGCCATCCTGCGCGAGCCGGACCTGAACGACCTCGCCGTCGAGCCCGTCCTCCAGGCGGCTCTGTCCCTAGTCTGAGGCCGCCGCGAGCCGCAGGCTGACAGGCGGCAGGTCGCGCCAGGCCACGTCGCGCGCGCGCGCCGCCGGTACGCCGAGCATGCGCAGCTGGAGTTCGGCGACACGGCATCCGGCGTCGGGAGCGGCCGACCCCGAAAGGCGGCCGAACAGCCCGCTCATCACCATCGAGACGAAGACGTCGATCAGGACGGTGTCGACCTCGACGTCGAACGCCCCCTGGGCGACACCGCGCTCGAGATCGGCGCGCAGGTGGGTCGCCACCGATCCCCTCAGTCCCTGGAAGGTCCAGAGGGCGCGCAGCAGCGCCCGGCCCCAGTCGGGCACGCTGCTCGCCAGGTCGATGAAGCGGCGGGTGGCCATGCTGGTCCGCTCCACGGCGTCCTCGACCCCGATCATCGCCTCGTCCAGCTGGCGCGTGACGCCGCCCGCCATGGCCAGCGCGACCTGCGAGGCGATCGCGTCCTTGTCGCGGAAGTGGACGTAGAAGGTGCCGTTGGCGACGTCGGCGCGGCGCGCGATCTCATTCACCGACACCGCTTCGAAGCCGTCGCGGGCGAACAGCTCCACCGCCGCATCCATCAGCCGGGCGCGCGTGCGGGCGCTCTTGCCGAGATGGGCCGCGCCGCCGCCGAACAGTCCATTGCTCATGCCGCCTTGTAGGTTGCGACGCGAGAAGGCGCCAGTCGAATTGACAGATATCCCAAAAATGAGAGATATCCCAAAAAGGAACGATCTGGGGAGCGCAGCATGCGACGGCCGGCGGAAAGCGATCTCTATCTCGGCTATTCGGAGCGCGAGCTGGCGGAGAGCCCGTACGCGCGGTTCTTCCGCCCCGACCTCGCGCCGCTGTCCGGCCATGTCCGGGAAGCGCTCGCCACCGGCCCCGTGGCCTGGGCGCTGATGCCCGGCGTGGACCGGGCCGGTGATCTTCAGAAGCCTGGATACGATCCGGTCGAGACGGGCTACACGACCTGCCCCGACGGCTCGGCGAGGATCTCGATCCTGACCCCGATGCCGGGCGTCACGCCGGCGATGTGGGACTGGTGGTTCGCCTGGCACGGCAGCGAGGCGCAGCGCTACAAGCTCTGGCATCCGCGCGCCCATGTGCATGTCGGCTGGTCAGACGACCGGGACGACCTCGCCCACTACGTCGGCCGCACCTCCAACGTCGTCGAGTTCGTCGGCGCCGCCCGCATGCGGCTGACGATCCGCTTCGTACCGCCCGCCAGCCTCGGCTTCGACGAGGCGCGCCTGCGGGCGACGGGACAGACGGCCATCTGCGCGCGCGGCAGCCTGGCCGGCGCGCCGGTGGAGACCGGGTGGCTGGTCCACCACGTGCGGCCCACGGCGGAGGGCGCGGAGATGCGGTCGCGCTTCTGGGTCGGCGGGAGCAACGTCCGGCCTCGGGGCATGGAGGGCGGCTTCGGCCGGGCGCTGGGCGGCGTCGCCGCGCGGCTAGCGCCGATGAAGGCCGTCGAGGCCGCCGACCTGCTGGTTCACTGCGCGCAGGAGATGGCGCACCTCGCCGCCATCCTGCCCGACCTGCACGCCGCCTTCGGGCCTTCGAACGGGGAGATGGACTGATGGGCAGGGCCACGGGAAGAGGCGTCACCCTTGAGCGGGGACAGGCCGGGTTCGACGCGGCGGTGCTGGGCACCAGCTTCAACGCCCGCGACCCGGGGCGGCGACCGGCGGTCGTCATCCAGGCCAACGGCGTCGACGACGTGATCGCCGCCGTCAGGCGGGCGCGCGCGGAGGGGTTGAAGCTCAGTGTCTGTTCCGGCGGCCACAGCTGGCCGCAGAACCACATTCGCGAAGGCGGCCTGCTGCTGGACCTGGGACGCATGACGGCCATGACCGTCAACGCCGGGGCGATGACGGCGACGGTGGAGCCCGGCCGTCACTGTGGCGATGTCGACGCGATACTGGCGAAGCAGGGCCTGTTCTTCCCGATCGCCCACGCCTGGACGGTCGGCATCGGCGGTTTCCTGCTGCAGGGCGGCTTCGGCTGGAACAGCCAGCAGATGGGCCTGGGCTGCGAGAACGTGCTCGGCCTTGACGTGGTGCTGGCCGACGGCTCGCTGGTCCATGCCAGCGAACGCGAGAACCCGGACCTCTACTGGGCGGCGCGCGGCAGCGGCCCGGGCTTCTTCGGCGTCGTGGTCCGCTTCCACCTGCGCCTGCATCGGCGGCCGAAGGTGATCGGGCTGAAGCTGCAGGTCTTTCGCATCGAGCATCTCGAAGAGGTGCTGCGCTGGGCGGACGCGGTCGGGCCCTCGGTGTCCCGCTCGGTCGAATTCCAGATGGTCCTGAACCGCAAGGCGATGATCATCGGCGCGCCGGGCATCGAGGTGGTCGCGCCGGTGCTGGCCGACAGCTGGAAGGAGGCGCGGGCGGCGACCGCCTTCCTGCGTCGCAATCCGGTCGTGAAGAAGGCCAGCGTGAACCTGCCGCTGCTGCCGGTTCCGCTGGGGTTCGTGATGCGCGCGGGCGAGAAGTCGCTGTTCATGCCGGGCGTGCGCTGGCGGGCCGACAACATGTGGATGGACGGCCCGATCGAGCCCCTGCTGCCATATATTCGCGAGATCGCCGCGACCCAGCCGCCATCGCCGAGCCACGTGCTGTGGCTGAACTGGAACCCGCCGCCGAGCCGTCCGGACATGGCATTCTCGGTCGAGGGGCGCACCTATCTGGCCCTGTACGGCGGCGTCCGGACCGACGCAGACGAGGCCGCCCACAACGACTGGGCGGGCCGCCACATGAAGGCGCTGGAGCCCTACTCGAAGGGCATCCAGCTGGCGGACGAGAATCTCGCCGACCGGCCGGCCCGCTTTCTGTCCGACGCGAACATGGCGCGGCTGGACAGGATCCGCGCCGACTATGATCCCGACGGGCTGTTCAATCCCTGGATGGGGCGGGCCAACTAGAGCCGCAGCGTGTGGGAGTAGCCGGCGGCGACGGCGCGTTCGAAGCCCATCGCTTCCCAGAAGGCCGGCGCGGCCTCGGAGGCGGCGGCATTGACGGTCAGCAGCGGCGCGGCCTGGAAGCCCTGTTGCATCATCGCCCCGGCCAGCCGCCGTCCGACGCCGAAGCGACGGTAGACGGGCAGCACATAGAGCCGCCGCATGCGCATCGCCGGTTCGCCGGCCGCGGACTCGACCGTCACCCCGCCGACGCCGGCCAGATCGCCGTCGACCAGCGCCGCGAAGAGGGCGCCGGGCTCGCTGAAGCGCTGTTCGCCGCTGTCCCACTGCGCCGCCAGCATCGCCATGTTGCGGACGCCCTCCGAGGCGGCGGCCTGGAGGATTACGTCGAATCCATCCGGCAGGCTCTCGACAACGCGCGCGATGACGACCACGTCTTGGTTCATGCGGGGCGCGGCCCCGGGTCCTGGGAGCGCGACGTGATCCGGCTGATCCTCAACATCCTCTGGTTCATCCTCGGCGGCTGGCTGAGCGGCCTGCTGTGGCTTCTGGGCGGCCTCGTCCTGGCGATCACCATCGTCGGCCTGCCTTACACCGGCGCCGCCTGGCGCATCGCGGGCTTCGCCTTCTGGCCCTTCGGCAAGGAGATCGTGTCGCGGGAGATCGTCACCGGCAAGAGCGATATCGGCACCGGGCCGCTCGGCTTTGTGCTGAACATCGTCTGGTTCCTGCTCGGCGGCTGGTACATCGCCCTGTCGCACCTGGTCGCGGCCTTCTTCGAGGCCATCACGATCATCGGCATCCCGTTCGCGATCAAGGACCTGCAGCTGGCCGGCATCGCGCTCGCGCCGATCGGCAGGGTGGTGGTGGAGAAGCGATAGGGTCGGGGACATGTTCCGCGCAGCGGTACGTGTCCCCATCAGCCGCGCGGCGGGCGACAGGCACTGAAGTGCATGTCCCCGTCACCGTGGCGGCGGCAGGTCGTTGCACTCTTCCAGCAGCACCTTCAGGTAGGTCTCGCGCCGGTTCAGGAAGCCGCGCGTGATCTGGAAGTGCTCGGTATCTTCGTACTCGACCCGCTCCAGCCCGTGCTCCGACGCCTGGTAGATCCAGGCGTCCGGGTAGCCGAGGATGATCGGCGAGTGGGTGGCGATGATCAGTTGCGACTGCGCCAGCACCAGGTCGTGCAGCTTGGCCAGGAACGACAGCTGACGGGCCGGCGACAGCGCCGCCTCCGGCTCGTCCATGATGTAGAGCCCGTCGCCCATCAGCCGGTTCTCGAACAGGGAGAAGAAGGCCTCGCCGTGCGACTGCTCGTGCAGAGCCCTTTTCCCGTAGGAACGGGCGATCTTCGGTCCGGCCCCAGGCTCCTCGTCGAGCCGTTCGATCTCGGTCTGGACGTTGAAGAAGCTTTCCGCGCGCAGGAAGTAGCCATCGTGCGGGCGTATCGTCGAGCGCACAGGCCGCACGAAACGATGCAGGGGCGAATGCGAGGCGCGGGTGTTGAAGGCGAAGTTCTTTGATCCGCCCTCGGCGTTGAACCCCCAAGCCACCGCCAACGCCTCGATCAGCGTCGACTTGCCAGAGCCGTTCTCGCCGACGAGGAAGGTGACGCGCGGATGGAATTCGATGGCGTCTGTCCGGCGCACGACGGGCAGGTTGAAAGGGTAGGCGGCCTCGTCCCAGCCCTCGCGTCGGATCAACTCGGCGGCGATCCAGTAGGGGCGGGCGAGGGCGGTCATGGTGCGACCATGACGCGTGTTCCCCATATGTTCAAGAGCGTCGGCGGGCGGCTGAATGCGAAAACGGCGCGACCGAAGAGCGCGCCGTTCACGCGCCGAACATGGGAGCAGGCGCTCACCCCGGCGAGATCATCTTTTCCGGGCGCACCCACTCGTCGAACTCCTCGTTCGTCAGGTAGCCGCCGCCGACGGCCTCCTCGCGCAGGGTGGTGCCGTTCTTGTGCGCCGTCTTGGCGATCTTGGCGCAGAGGTCGTAGCCCAGCTTGCCGTTCAGGGCGGTGACCAGCATCAGGCTGTTCTCCAGGCCGCGCTGGATGTTGTCCGTCCGCGGCTCGATGCCGACCACGCAGTTGTCGGTGAAGCTGATCGCGGCGTCGGCCAGCAGCCGGACCGACTGCAGGAAGTTGTAGGCCATCACCGGATTAAAGACGTTCAGCTCGAAGTGGCCGCTGGCGCCGGCGAAGGTGATGGTCGCCTGGTTGCCGAAGATCTGGGCGCAGACCTGGGTCAGGGCCTCGCACTGGGTCGGATTGACCTTCCCCGGCATGATCGACGAGCCGGGCTCGTTTTCCGGCAGGTTCAGCTCGCCGAGACCCGCGCGCGGGCCCGAGCCCAGGAAGCGGATGTCGTTGGCGATCTTGAACAGGCTGGCGGCGACCGTGTTGATCGCGCCGTGGCTGAAGACCATCGCGTCGTGCGCGGCCAGGGCCTCGAACTTGTTCGGGGCGGTGGTGAAGGGCAGGCCGGTGATGGCGGCGATCTTTTCGGCGACCTTCTCGGCGAAGCCGACCGGGGCGTTCAGGCCGGTGCCGACGGCGGTGCCGCCCTGGGCCAGTTCCATCAGTTTCGGCAGGGTCTGCTCGATGCGCTCGATGCCGTTGGCGACCTGCTGGGCGTAGCCGCCGAACTCCTGGCCCAGCGTCAGCGGAGTAGCGTCCTGGGTGTGGGTGCGGCCGATCTTGATGATGCCCTGCCAGGCGTCGCTCTTGGCCTTCAGCGCCGCGTGCAGGTGCTTCAGGGCCGGAAGCAGGTCGCTGACCACCTGTTCAGCGCAGGCGACGTGCATGGCCGTCGGATAGGTGTCGTTCGACGACTGGCTCATGTTGACGTGGTCGTTGGGGTGGACGGGCTTCTTGCTGCCCATCTCGCCGCCCAGGATCTCGATGGCGCGGTTCGAGATCACCTCATTGGCGTTCATGTTCGACTGGGTGCCCGAGCCGGTCTGCCAGACGACCAGCGGGAAGTGGTCGTTCAGCCTGCCCTCGATGACCTCGTTGGCGGCCTGGATGATGGCGTCGGCCAGCGTCGGGTCCAGCTTGCCGAGGTCGCGGTTGGTCTCGGCGGCGGCGCGCTTGACGATGCCCAGGGCGCGGACGACCGGCAGCGGCTGCTTCTCCCAGCCGATCTTGAAGTTCCCCAGCGAGCGTTGCGCCTGGGCGCCCCAGTAGCGGTCGGCGGCGACCTCGATGGGGCCGAAGGTGTCGGTCTCGGTGCGCGTCTTGGTCATGGTCTTTCCCGGGGCAGAAACTGGCGCGCCCGGTTTAGCGTCAAGGCCGCAGACTGCAAGGCCGCTAGCGGCTATGGACGGCCATGGACGGACAATGGACAGGCCGGGGAAAGGTGCGCGCCCGCGAATCCGGCGGCGTGTTCGAGATCGTCGTCGACGGGCTGACGACGCAGGCGAAGTACTACAAGCCGCTGATCTACGAGTTCTTCCGCAAGGAATGGCGGGGCTCGCGACCGGCCTGGGGCGACTACGGCGTCGAGATCCTGATGGACTACGAGGGCGAGCCGCCGTGGCTTGACCTCGACAACCTGGCCAAGGCGATCCTCGACGCCATCAAGGGCTACGCCTTCCATGACGACGCCCAGGTCGCCCGGCTGCTGGTCGAGCGGCGTCCGGGCGACCGGGAGCGGATCACCGTGCGTGTGACGCCGTTGGCCGGTGCGGGCGTTCGAAGGCCGTGACGCCGACGGTGACATGGCCGACCAGCATGAAGGCGGCGTAGCGCCCGATGGTCACCGGGTCGAGGTCCGGCAGCATGTCGGTCAGCTTGAGGGCCGTCAGAGCCCCGAGCGACAGGCCGGGCAGGATGAACATCGCCGCCGCCAGCGGCCGCCGGCGGCGCGTCAGCCGGCGAACCCGCGCGACGCCGTGGAACATCAGCGTCGCCGCCGCCGCCGCCATGAAGGCGTTGGCGGCGTAGAACCAGAAGGCGCTCTCAAGCAGCGTCGGCCCGAAAGCCACGTAGTAGGCGGAACTGGCCGCCCACGACACCATCCCCGCCAGTCCGAAGACAAGACCGTCCTGTTTTGACACGACACGCACCCCACGCCGTCAGTTTGATCCTGACTCTGCGAGGGGCGTGCCGTCAGCCGGTCTTTTCGCCGCGGGCCGGCGAAAGCTGTGGATGACCGGATCAGCTGGCCCAGGGGTAGATCGCGCCGCGGGTCGCCAGCACGAGGGCGAAGGCGGCGAAGATCAGGGCGGTCATGGTGGCGCGCAGCTTGCGGCCGGTGGTCCAGCTGTCGACCCGTCGGCCGCCGCGCCAGACGAAAGGCAGCAGCACCAGGTTGGCGACCGAAAGCAGGCTGGCGACGAGGGCGCAGGACGAGGCCGTGAGCATCAGCCCGCCAGGCCAGTCGAAGAAGATCGCCGCGATGTCGCCGGTCCGGGTCAGCCAGAGGCCGGTCGTGAAGGCCGCCAGCACCCAGAGCGTCGCCTGGGTGGTCTGGATCAGGCTGACCCGGCGCTGCATCGGCGTCTCACGGTAGTCGCGCTGGCCGAAGCGCAGGCCGACGCCCGCCAGGGTGGCCAGGGCCGCAAGCAGGGTGACGAGGCCGAGGTTGTCGAACCAGCCCTGGCCGCCGAAGAACCCCACGCGCTCGTAGCCGTTGACGCCGCCGCCGGTGAAGTAGCGCTGGGCGCGCCCGTCCTTCATCTCGAAGGCGAGGGTGCGCCAGCCGTCGGCCTGACGGAAGCGGCCGTCCGTGCCGACCGGCAGCCAGCGGGAGGTGAAGTCGAAGCCGCGGATGATCAGCACGCCGTCGTTGCTTACCTTCACCGAAACGCGGCTGTTGATCAGGCCGACGAACTTCTCGAGGCCGTGGAAGGCGCGGCGGTTGGCGAGGTACTCACCCTCGAACGCCGAGGCGTTGGCCTTGAGCCACTGCGACCCGGGCTCCGGCAAGGTCGGGGCCGGACCGTAGAAGCGTTGCACGATCCGGCCGGCGAGGTCGCGGGTCAGCCGGTCGCCCGTCTCGGCGTTGGTCGTCACGAAGACGCCCAGACCGAGCTCCGGCGAGAGGATCATCGACGAGCGGAACGACAGCAGCGTGCCGTCGTGTCCCC
>CALKHU010000187.1 GCA_937991555.1 uncultured Caulobacter sp. | reverse complement strand
GTCATGACTGGACCGGACCGCGCGCCAACGCCGCGCTGCCGGTCGGCGGGACAGCGCAGAGCGCGCGGAGGTCCTCCGCCAGATCGTCGAGGGCGAGGGCGAAGACGGCGTTGGCGTGATCGTTGAACTCCTTGGTGGAGCCCCACATGTTCAGCCCGGTCTTGTCGCCGCGGTAGACCGCTTCCGGTCCCGCAGGCGCGCCGGGAGCCGCCAGGACGCCGCGCAGGACGACGCTGCCGACCTTGTTCATCTGCTGGGTGCTGATCCAGATCGCCTGGACCCGGATGCGGGCCGTGACCACGGCGGGGTCCAGCGGGCCGCCGGCCGGCGCGAAGCTGGTCGTAAATCCGCGCGCCTTGAGGCCGACGTCAAACACCGAGCGCAGCCAGGCCTCGCGGTCATCCGGCGCCCGCAGGGCCACGCCGAAGGCTCCGATGATCTGGGGATCGCGGCGGGGGTCGGTGAGCTCGATCTGGACGGCGCAGCCGCCGGCGGCGGACTGGCGCGGGGCGTCTGCGGCGGCCGCGGGCTCGACGTAGAGCGGTCCGAGCACACGGGCGTCTCCGACCGCAGCGGCGGCCGGGCCGACGGTCAGCAGGCTCGCGGCCATGGCGGCGGCTGCGAAGAAGGAAGTGCTGCGCATGCCGCTAGTCCTGAAGCGTCTGGATGTGGATGAGACCCATGGGGAGAGGATTGAACAGCAGGCTTCCGCCGGCGTCCTCCTCCATCGGCTTGCCGCCGAGCGAGCCGATGGTCCTGCGCTCCGACGCGTTGAAGCGAGCCACATCGGCGTCGGTGAGCGTCAGGGCGCGCGGAATGAGTGTGCCGACCTCGCTGAAGGCCATTGTGAGCGCCTTCTTCGCCAGGGCGCTGTCGTTGGCCGCCCAGCGCTGGGCGTTCTCGACCGGCGTCGTGGGATTGGCGAGGCGCACGACGCTGCTGACCCGCTGGCCGTAGACCAGATTCTTGTCGAGGAGCCGGGTGAAGGGTTGGCCCTTCTTGACCTGCTCCTTGGTGGCGATGGCGATGCCGACGCTGACGTTCACCGACGAGAAGTCCGGCGCCATGTCGTAGGTGTAGGTGAAGAAGGCGACCTGGCTCGTGGGCGCGGCGGTGAGAAAGTCGCTCTTGCCGAATATCGTGGCGTCGCGGGTGAAGACCGGTTCCTGACCTTCGAGCCAGGGCATGGCCGCCAGGGCGGACCTTGTGCTGTCGATGGCCAGCTGATCGGCGTCGACGTCCATCAGGCCGCGGCGAATGGGGGTGATGCCGAGCTGGGCGCGCTGGGCGCGGTCGGCTCCGACCCCGGCCTCGATGAGCACGCCGACCGCGCCGCCCGCCACCATGGCGAAACCGAGGGTGGAGTTGATGTTCGACCCGAGCTCAGCCTGGCCGACGCTGACCTGGACGGCGCGGCCGCCGGCGACCGGGCGGGCTGCCTCCTGCAGAACGTACTTCACCGGTTTCGGCGCAGCGGCCTGCACGGGCAGCGCGGCGCACACCATCAAGGCTGCGGCGCACACGCCGCGCAACTGCATCCGGATCATCAGCCCCCCAGGCCCGGTGTTGAGACCAATGCTCTACCGGTGCGACCTGGAGCCCGCAATCGCCGGCGACGTCGATCGGCGCCGCGCGGCGGCCGGTCAGGTGCCCGACCGGACGCCCTACTCGCCCTTCGCCGCCTTCTCAGCCTTCTGGCGCGCAAGCTTTTCCAGCACGCGCCCGCGCCCGCGCGACAGGGCCGTGATCACGCCGCGCCAGGTGCGGACCTCCTGGTCGGTCAGCCGCGCGCGGCCGAGCGCGACCCGAAGGTTGCGCACCATCGAGGGCCGCTTCTCGGGCGGATGGAAGAAGCCGGCCTCGTCGAGCTCGCCTTCCAGCTGCTCGTAGAGTCCGACCAGGGTGGCCATGTCGGCCGGCTCGGCGATGTTGTGGGCGAAGGCCTCGCGCGGCCGGTCAAACACGCCCAGCCGCCATTCGTAGGCGTTGATCGCCACCGCCTGGGCCAGGTTCAGCGACCGGAACCGCTCGTCGATCGGGATGGTCACGATGCCGTGGCACAGGGCGATGTCCGACGTCTCCAGCCCCGCCCGCTCGCCACCGAACAGCAAGCCCACGCCCTGCCCGGCGTCGCTGGCCGTCTTCAGCCCGGCCGCCGCCTCGCGCGGCGTCAGCACCGGCAGCTGCGTCTCGCGCGGCCGGGCCGTGGTGGCGTAGACCAGCCGCAGGTCGGCGACGGCGTCCTCGAGCCGCTCGAACACCCTGGCGCCGTCGAGCGGCCAGTCGGCCCCCGAGGCCGAGGCCCAGGCGCGCTCCTGGGGCCATCCGTCGCGCGGCCGGATCAGGCGCAGGTCGGCGAGCCCGAAGTTGGCCATCACGCGGGCGACGGCGCCGATGTTCTCGGCCAGCTGCGGCTCATTCAGCAGGACGACGGGGGGACGGGTTTCCATGGCCGCTTGATAAGCCCTTCACCCCGAGCCGGAAAAGGGCGGTATGAAGGGGCATGCACCGCCGCGCCTTCGTCTCCCTGCTCGCCGTCGCACCGGCCGCCGCCCTCGTCGGCTGCGAGCCGTCGATGCAGCGCGCGAACCGGAACACCCCGGAGCTGGACGCGGCCGTCCTGGACGTCGAGATCGCCGCCATCGCCGAGCGCGCCCAGCCGGGCATCCTCGAGGTCGCCGTCCAGAACCTCGAGGGCGGCGAGATGTGGGCCTGGAACGGCGCCAAGGCCTTTCCGATGATGAGCGTGTTCAAGGCCCCGCTGGGGGCCGCCGTGCTGGCGGAGGTCGACGCGCGGCGGCTGGACCCGGGCGAGACGATCACGCTCACCGAACATGATATCTCAACGCCGCTGAGCGCGGTCGCCGACGCCTGGCCGGAGGTGGCGACCTACACCGTCGGCGACCTGCTGGTCCGCGCCGTCGGCGAGAGCGACAACACCGCCGCCGACGTCCTGATGAAGCGCATCGGCGGTCCGGGCGCGGTCACCGCCTGGCTGCGGTCGAAGGGGATCAGGGAGATCTCCGTCGACCGCTACGAGCGCGAGCTCAATCCCGAGATGAACGGCATGGGCTCGTTCCGCATCGCCTGGAAAGGCTGGCCGGCGTTCAGCGCGGCGCGGGACGCCGTGCCCGAGGCCGAGCGGCGGGCGGCGCTGGCGCGCTTCCTGTCCGATCCGCGCGACACCGCCACGGCTGTCGGGATGCTCAACTTCCTGCGCAAGCTGGCCGGCGGCGGCCTGCTGTCCAGGGCCTCGACGGCCCGCCTGCTGCGCATCATGACCGAGACGCGGACGGGGGCGAACCGGCTCCGGGCCGGACTGCCGGCGGGCGCGACCCTGGCGCACAAGACGGGAACCTCGGCCACCGACCTCGGCCTCACGGCGGCGACCAACGACGTCGGGATCGTCACCCTGCGGGACGGACGCCGCTACGCCGTGGTGGTCTTCCTCGCCGCCTCCCCCCACGACGAGGCGTCCCGCGAGAAGACCATCGCCGACGCCATGCGCGTGATCGCGAAGGCCGCGGGCTAGCTGGCCAGCGCGCTGGCCGGAGCCTCGTCGGTTTCCCGCGCCGCCGCTAGGGCGGCGACCAGCTGGGCGGGACGCAGCGGCTTGGCGATGTGCAGGTCCGCCCCGGCGGCGTGCGCCGCCTCGACATGCTCGTCCATGGCGTTGGCGGTCAGCATGACGACCAGCGCCCGGCGGCGCCCCTCGGCGGCTTCCCGGGCGCGGATGGCCCGGGTGGCGGTGAGACCGTCCATCACCGGCATCTGCATGTCCATCAGCACCGCGTCGAACCGGCCCTCGCTCCAGGCCGCGACCGCCTCCTCGCCGTTGCAGACGATGGTCAGGTCGACGCCGAACGGGTCGAGGATGATCTGCACGACCTTCTGGTTGGTCGGGTGGTCCTCGGCCATCAGGACCTTCATGCCCTTCAGCGCGGCCACGTCGGCGACCGGAGCGGCGCGCTCCTCGCGCACGGCGGCCGCGCGCGGCAGCGGCAGGCGCACGGTGAAAGTCGCCCCCTCCCCCGGCGCGCCCGCCGCCTCGATCTCCCCGCCCATCATCCCGGTCAGGGCGGCGCAGATCGACAGGCCCAGGCCCGTGCCCCCGAAGCGGCGGGTGATGGAGTCGTCGGCCTGCTCGAACCGCCGGAACAGCCGTTCGCGCACGGCATCGTCGAAGCCCATGCCGGTGTCGCTGACCACGAAGCGGAGACCGTCCTCGACCCGGTCCACCCGCAGCGACACGCCGCCGGCCTCGGTGAACTTCACGGCGTTGGCGAGCAGGTTGGACAGGATCTGCGCGATGCGTCCCGAATCTCCGAGCCAGACCCCGCGCACGGCCGGGTCGATGGCCCAGTCCATGGTCAGGCCCTTGGCCTCGGCGGCCGCGCGATGCAGGTCGGCGATGGCCGACACGGTGGCGGTCAGGTCGAACGGGGCCGGCGACAGCCGGAATTCGCCCGCCTCGATCTTGGAGACGTCGAGCACGTCGCTCAGCACCTCCTCCAGAAGGCGGCCCGAGGACGACACCAGGGCGGCCAGCTCGCGGCGGCGGGTCTGGTCGTCGGTCTCGGCCAGCTGGTCGGTCAGGGCGATGACGCCGTTGAGCGGCGTGCGCAGCTCATGGCTCATGTTCGCCAGGAACGTGGACTTGGCGCGGTTGGCCCGCTCCAGCTCGGCGGTGCGGGCGGCGACCCGGTCCTCGAGCGACCGCAGCAGATCCTCGTTGCGGCTCCGCTGGCCGTCGAGCATCCGCGCCAGCGACCCGATCTCGTCGCGCCGGCCCATCACGCAGGCCGCCGCGGCCGGCAGGCCGATGGCGTGGGCCTGCGTCAGGGTCTCGAGCGGCTCCACCACCTCGCGCCCGACGATGCGATAGAGCAGCACCGCCTGCACCACGATCCCGATCAGACCGAACAGCAGCACCCAGGAGGCCGTCTTCGCCGCCGTCCAGGCGATGTCCGACGACGGCAGCTGCATCACGAAGTACCAGTCCGGCTCCTTCAGATGGCCGTAGGCGACCACCCGGCCGTCGTGCTCGAAGGCGCCGGCCTCGCCGCCGCGGGCGCGGATCTCACGGACCAGGCCGGGGACGTCGCGGCGCTGCTCTTCGACCGTGAGTTCGGCCGGGGACACGATGCCGCGGGTGCCCATGCCCGGCGCGGCGATCAGTTCGCCGTCGCTCGACACGATCAGGTTCTCGGCGCCCTGGATGGAGTTGCTGACCGCCTCCATCAGGTAGCTGTCGAGGGCGATGGTGGTGCCCCAGGCCCCGACGTGGCGACCGTCGACGTCGACCGGGGTCATGCAGCCGGTGGTCAGGGCCTTGCCGGTCGGGTCGCTGAGCAGCTTGCGCAGCTTGGTGCAGCGCATCGTCCGCCCCGGATTGACGCCCGGGCGGGTGATCTCGGTCATCTCTTCCTTCTGGAAGTCGAAGTTCGCCGGGGCCTGCTGGCGGTAGTAGAGCAGTCTGTCGTCCCGGTCGGGCCCGAACATCACCAGCCGGTTGTCGGTGGTGAACAGATAGAAGTTGTCGTAGCGCGAGTGCTGGGCCTCGCCGACCATCGCCGTGACCTGCAGCGCGGCGACCAGGAAGGCCTTCTCGTCGCGCGTCACGTCGGCGCCGTTCGCGATGAAGGCGGCCATGCCGTACATGTAGCCGCTGTCCCCGTGGGAATGGCCGTCGAACAGGGCCGGCGCCGAGCGGCGGGTGCCGTCGGGCTGCAGCGGGAACAGACGGTCGAACTGGGCGTCGAGCCCCGGCCCCCTGACCCGTTCCATCCGGCGGTACAGGGCGTCGCTGGCGTCGGCGTGGACCTTGACCAGGTCGGAGAACAGCCGGTCCTCGGCCGCCGCCCGTTCCTTGAGGTAGATCTGCAGGTTGGCCACCTGGCGCGTCATCGAGGCGCGCTGGACGAAGGCGAAGGTCGCTGCGCTGGCGAGGCCGGTGACCAGGATCGACAGCACCACGACGATGGCCAGCAGCTTTCGTGCAAGCGGCTTTTCGACGGACGTCATGCGTGGGTGGCCCTCTCCCGGAGCCGACAGCCTTAACGACGATCCCTGAACAGGCGGTTGATTTGGGCGCCCCGGGCGGCAGCGTTGACGAAACGGCCTTCTCCGGCCTGCCGCCAGAGGCTATAGCCGTCCCCGCCCGCGCGCCCCGTACGGCCCTGTGCGCCGTGCGGCCCGGACGCGCCTCAACGGAGACACTCCCCCATGGCCAAGATCAAGGTCGCCAATCCCGTCGTCGACATGGACGGCGACGAGATGACCCGCATCATCTGGAAGCTCATCAAGGACAAGCTGATCTTCCCGTACCTCGACCTCGAGCTCGACTACTACGACCTCTCGGTCGAGAACCGCGACGCGACCGACGACCAGGTCACCATCGACGCCGCCAACGCCACCAAAAAGCACGGCGTCGCCGTCAAGTGCGCCACCATCACGCCGGACGAGGCCCGGGTGGAGGAGTTCGGCCTCAAGAAGATGTGGAAGTCGCCGAACGGCACCATCCGCAACATCCTGGGCGGCGTGATCTTCCGCGAGCCGATCATCTGCCAGAACGTCCCGCGGCTGGTGCCGGGCTGGACCCAGCCGATCATCGTCGGCCGCCACGCCTTCGGCGACCAGTACCGCGCCACGGACTTCCGCTTCCCCGGCAAGGGCACGCTGACCATCAAGTTCGTCGGCGAGGACGGCCAGACCATCGAGCACGAAGTCTTCCAGGCCCCGGGCTCGGGCGTCGCCATGGCCATGTACAACCTCGACGAGTCGATCCGCGAGTTCGCCCACGCCTCGTTCGCCTACGGCCTGGCCCGCAAGTACCCGGTCTACCTGTCGACCAAGAACACCATCCTCAAGGCCTATGACGGCCGCTTCAAGGACATCTTCCAGGAGGTGTTCGACGAGCACTACAAGGAGAAGTTCGCCGAGTTCGGCGGCGTCTACGAGCACCGCCTGATCGACGACATGGTCGCCTCGGCGCTGAAGTGGTCGGGCGGCTACGTCTGGGCCTGCAAGAACTACGACGGCGACGTGCAGTCGGACATCGTCGCCCAGGGCTTCGGCTCGCTGGGCCTGATGACCTCGGTGCTGATGACCCCGGACGGCAAGACCGTCGAGGCCGAGGCCGCCCACGGCACCGTCACCCGCCACTACCGCCAGCACCAGAAGGGCGAGTCGACCTCGACCAACTCGATCGCCTCGATCTTCGCCTGGACCCGCGGCCTCGCTCACCGCGCCAAGCTCGACGATAACGCCGAGCTGGCGAAGTTCGCCGCCACCCTGGAGAAGGTCTGCATCGATACCGTCGAGGCCGGCTTCATGACCAAGGACCTGGCGCTCCTGGTCGGCGACAAGCAGGGCTGGCTGACCACCGAAGGCTTCCTCGACAAGATCGACGAGAACCTGAAGATCGCGATGGCGGCGTAAGCGTTCGGGGACATGCTCCGCGCAGCGGCGCGTGTCCCCAAGTGTCCTGCTGACGATCGATAGGGCGGACCGCGGCGAAACCGGGGATCCGCCCTTTACGTATCTCCGGCCAACAAATTGGCGGCCGACGGGCGACCGGCCGATCCATCGAAACTGGGCCTGCCCATGTCACGTCCCTACGGACATTGACCTCCGATTGAGTCCAGCGCCTTCGAGTTCTAGGCTCGCACGCCTTTCGATGATGCGCGAGCAACTGAAGGGCGCTGTGCCTTTCCGGCCGGCTTGCTTCAAGTTCGAGAGCGCCCTAACCGATGAAAAGCATCCCGCTCCTGGCTGCACTGCCTGTCCTGCTGAGTTGCGCTGAGAACGACGCTGCCGGCGACAAACTCGTCCCGAGTCTCGACCTGTCCAAAGCCGGAGGCCAATTCGTAGCGGCAGACGTTGGGGTCGCCGGAGAGTTCTCTTCCATTCGGGTGTTACGAGGCGATCTAAGGGATGTGATAATCATTCAGAAGATTGTGGGTGCGGGGTGGCCTATGGCCGGACAGCGCGCAGCGGCAATCGCGTTCGCCTTTCGAGTGGACTGCGCCAAGAAGTCCTACAAACTCGCGTGGCAGGATTTCTTCGACGGCGACGGCAATATGCTCGGACATTTAGAGGCGAGTGAGGCGCAGACCGTCTCGGATCCGCGCAATTGGACCAAGTTCGCGCAGTACTGCGGACAGGCCACTCCGAACAGCTACGACTTCTACGGTGTCGCTCAGTTTCTTTCGCTCGCCGATGCTCGCGTATCTCCTTCGGAGGCTACGAAAGCGAGGCCCTGAGAAGTTTGCGAGGTTCGCCGTTCCACCTTCTGACTAACCGCACGCCCTATATCGCTGAGGCCGTTCATGCCTGACCCGACCGTCCGCCCTCTCGGCGTTTCGGACCGGCCCGCCTGGGACCGGCTGTGGGCCGGTTACCTGGCCTTCTACTAGAGCGCGCTCGATCCGGCGGTCAGCGAGGTCACCTGGACCCGGCTGCTGGACCCGGCCTTCCCGGTATTCGGCCTCGTCGCCGTCGACGCCGACGACGGCCCGATCGGCCTGACCCACTATGTGCTGCACCCGGCCACCTGGGCGGTGGGCCCCTATTGCTACCTCGAGGACCTGTTCGTCGATCCGGACGCCAGCGCCGGCGGCGTCGGCAGGGCGCTGATCGAGGCCGTCTACGCCGCCGCCGACGCGGCCGGCGCGGCGCGCGTCTACTGGCTCACCCACGAGACGAACGCCGGCGCGCGGGTGCTCTATGATCGCGTGGCGAAGAACAGCGGGTTCATCCAGTACCGGCGGTAGCAATACTGGGTATGGTCCGACGACCCGGACTGAATGAATGCGTCCCATTGCCAGGCCGCCGCGCGCCGAATTACTCAGCTCGCCAACGCGCACTTCCTCTCGTGCTCGAAATGCGCAAGGCTCGCCCAGAACAATAGCCCCGAGGGCAACATGGACTTTCAGAAAGGGCTGAGCGTTGGCCTCGCGGCATTGATGGCTGCGTCGACCGGCGTAGTTGCCTACACGCTTCTATCGCTGGGATTCGATAGATTCGCGCTCATTCCGTCCTTGATGATCGGGGTAGCGGTCGGCCTCTCGATAGCGATTGCGGCCTGGGTTCTGAAGCGGAAGCACAAGAGGCAGCAGTAGGCCGACAAAGGAGGTGCCCAGCGTCTTCGGCGGGCGCCACCGGCACCCTGCGGCGTCCACCGGTGGGCCCCACGACGCCCTTCATCTCATGGCGAGACGATCGCCGGTCGATCCGGGTTGCTCAAGGACCGCGCTCTCGCGCGGCCGCGCTGCGGCGGGCCGCAGGCCCGTCCTTGAACAACCCGGATCGGCCGGCACGCTGACATCCATGAGATGGAAGGGTAGCCCCCCTTCTCCGCTGGCGGAAGAAGGGCGGCCTGAGGAGACGGCGGCACGACCGCGGACGCGAGACTCCCGGGACATATAATCCCGGGACAACGCGAGACATTCCGCCCCTTCCGTAGACTTTCCGCCCGCTTCCGCTGCACGAATCTGTCCCCCCCTCCTCCTGGACGGCGCCAGACTCGGCGGATGACGCCCGCTGCCGCCTTGCACGCCGCCCGTTCCGTCCGCGACCTCATGGCCCGATCGCCCACGCGGCCGCGTTCGGCGCCCGCATCACGTCGTTCCACCAGCGCTTTCAACCCGCCCCGCGAACGCGATGAAGACACCGGGGACAACCATTTCGCGAAAAAGCGACATCGGCGAACGAGAACATATTGCGAACCGGAACAAACCGTGCACATGATGCCTGCGTTCGGCGAGGGCGTCCTTTCGCAATCCGGCGGAGGCGACGCGGGCGGGACCAGAATCGTGGAATAAGGACGCGCACTCCCATGAACCAGGCGGCTTTGAGACTCGTGACACGCGACGAAGGTGACAAGCAGCGCGCCCTTGAGGCGGCGCTCTCCCAGATCGACCGCGCCTTCGGCAAGGGCTCGGTGATGAAGCTGGGCCAGAAGAGCAAGATCGAGGTCGAGGCGGTCTCGACCGGCTCGCTCGGGCTCGACATCGCGCTCGGCATCGGCGGCCTGCCGAAGGGACGGATCGTCGAGATCTACGGCCCGGAAAGCTCGGGCAAGACGACCCTGGCGCTGCACGTGGTGGCCGAGGTTCAGAAGGCCGGCGGCACAGCCGCCTTCGTCGACGCCGAGCACGCGCTCGACCCGCAGTACGCCAAGAAGCTGGGCGTGAACCTCGACGACCTGCTGGTCGCCCAGCCGGACACCGGCGAGCAGGCGCTGGAGATCACCGACACCCTGGTGCGCTCGAACGCGGTCGACATCATCGTCATCGACTCGGTCGCCGCCCTGACGCCGCGCGCCGAGATCGAGGGCGAGATGGGCGACAGCCTGCCCGGCCTGCAGGCGCGGCTGATGAGCCAGGCGCTGCGCAAGCTGACGGCCTCGATCAACAAGGCCAAGACCCTGGTCATCTTCATCAACCAGATCCGCATGAAGATCGGGGTGATGTACGGCAGCCCCGAGACGACGACGGGCGGCAACGCGCTGAAGTTCTACGCCTCGGTGCGTCTGGACATCCGCCGCACCGGCTCGATCAAGGTCCGCGACGAGATCGTCGGCAACAACGTCCGCGTGAAGGTGGTCAAGAACAAGGTGGCCCCGCCGTTCCGCGAGGTCGAGTTCGACATCATGTACGGCGAGGGTATCTCGAAGCTGGGCGAGATCATCGACCTGGGCGTGAAGGCCGGCGTCATCGACAAGTCGGGCTCCTGGTTCTCCTGGGGCGACCAGCGCATCGGCCAGGGCCGCGACAACGTCCGCGAGTTCCTGAAGAACAACCCGGACATCGCCCAGAGCATCGAGAACCAGGTGCGCGGCAAGTCCGAGAAGATCGAGGAAGAGCTGCTCGTCGGCGGTCCCGAGGGGGACGAAGGCGACGAGGGCGAACCCTAGCCCGGACCGGGCGCCGGCCCCTGCTGCGGCTTCCGGCGCCCTGCCCTACCCCGTCGGCCGCCGCCTCGCGCGGCTCTACCCGCCCACCCGAGATCGCGCGGACCCCGCGCGGCGGTCGACGGAAAGGACGCCCGGCTCCCCCACGGAGCGG
>CALKHU010000186.1 GCA_937991555.1 uncultured Caulobacter sp. | reverse complement strand
CCATGACCGTCATGCGAATCGCGCGGCCCAGGCGCCACCAGGGTGTGGCGGACAGCCGGGCGGCGACGGGCGAGCCAGGACCGCTTGGCGTTCAGGTAGCGCTTCACGCCGCCGCTGCGGGGGGCGTAGAGCATCGTCGTATCGACGAGGCGGGCGGGATTGGCGGACGCGCGATCGGCGGACACGGACTCCTCCGGCGGCCCACTGGGCTCGCCGGATCAAAGCGTCAGGCGTCGTCCGGTTCCTTGCGGTCGCGACCCTGTCCGCGCCGGGCCAGCGCCTCGCGCAGCAGCACCTCGAGCTGGGCGTTCACGCTGCGCAATTCGGCGGCCGCGAGGCGCTCGACCGCTTCGAGCACCTCGGGCCTTATCCGCATCAGGAAGGCGCGCTTTCCGGGACTGGCCACGGTCTAGCCGTAGAGGGTTCCGGTGTTCACGACGGGCTGGGCCTCGCGGTCGGCGCACAGCACCACCAGGAGGTTGGACACCATCGAGGCCTTGCGCTCCTCGTCGAGGTCGACCACGCCGCGCTCGCCGAGCTGGTGCAGCGCGCTCTCGACCATGCTGACCGCGCCGGCGACGATCTTCTGCCGCGCGGCGAGGACAGCCTCGGCCTGCTGGCGCTTCAGCATCGCGCCGGCGATCTCCGGCGCGTAGGCCAGGTGCATCAGGTGGGTCTCGTCGATGGCGATGCCCGCGACCGCCACGCGGGCCTGCAGGTCTTCCCTGAGGCGTTCGCCGACGATTTCGGCGTCGGCGCGCAGGGTCGGCTCCTCGTCCTCGGCGTGGTCATAGGCGTAGTGACGGGCCACCTCGCGAAGGGCGGTCTCGATCTGGATGTTGATGAAGGTCGCGTAGTCGTCGACGTCGAACAGCGCCTGGGCCGAGTCGGCCACCCGCCAGACCACGTTGGCGGCGATCTCGATCGGATTGCCCCGCTTGTCGTTCACCTTCAGCGTCTCGCTGGTGACATTGCGCACGCGCAGGCTGATCTTCTTGCGACCGTACCACGGCAGGACCCAGCGCAGGCCGGTCGTGCGGTCGGTGCCCTTGTAGTCGCCGAACAGGGTGATGGCCGCGCCCTCGTTCGGCTGCAGCATGTAGAAGCCCGCCAGGCCGAACGCGGACACGGCGATCAGGGCGATCCCGCCGACCCCGAGGACCTCCCGCCCCTCAGTCTCGATGTTGGTGAGCATCCAGACGCCCGTCGCGATCAGCGCCAGCAGGACCAGAAGGATCAGCCCGCCGTTGACGCCGCCGCCGACGCGCTCCCGGGTGCGGTTGATGCTTTGAATCTCGGCCATCGGCCCCTCCTTGAGTAGTAGCAAAGTGATATCACTTTCGGCCGGTCCGTCAATCGGACTTGCCGGGGCCGCCCGACGACGGCTAGGGCGGACCGAGGGGGATCCGATGGCGAATATCCTGTTCTGCACCTGGGAAGGCGGCGGCCATGTCCAGCCGATGATGCTGGTGGCGCGTGGCCTGATGGCGCGGGGCCACCGGGTGCTGGTGCTCAGCGACGCCTGCAACGAGCCCGACGCCGCCGCGCTCGAGCTTCCGTTCCGGCCATGGCGCCATGCGCCCTCGCGGGCAGACAAGACGCCCGCCAGCGACCTCCTGCGCGACTGGGAGGCCGATAATCCGATGGAGGCGGTCAACCTGCTGTGCGAGCGGGTCATCGCCGGCCCGGCGGCGCTGTACGCGCGGGATGTCCTCGAGACGCTCGACGCCACACCGTTCGACCTCGTGGTGACGCAGGAACTGCTGTTCGGGCCGATGCTGGCGGCGGAGAAGGCGGGTGTGCCGCTGGCGCTCCTGACGGCCAATGTCTGGCCGCTGCCCACCCTGCCCGGCCTGCCGCCATTCGGCGCCGGCATGGCGCCGGCCGCAGACGACCAGGAGCGGATGCTGCACCAGATGGTCGGCCAGACCACGCGGACGCTGTTCCAGGCCGGCCTCCCGGCGCTCAACGCCGCCCGCGAGGGACTGGGGCTGCCGCCCCTGGCGGACCTTTTCGACCAGCTGGCCCCGGCCCGGGCCATCCTGCTGGGCACGAGCTGGGCGTTCGACTTCGCGCCCGAGCCGCTGCCCGCGCCGTTCCGCTACGCGGGTCCCTACGTCGCCGACCCGGTGGATGTCGCATCCTGGCGCTCACCCTGGCCGGACGGAGACAGGAGGCCGCTGGTCGTGGTCACCTCGTCCTCCCTGTACGAAGCGCAGGAGGACCTGGTCCGGAACGTGATCGCGGCGCTCTCCGGACTGCCGGTGCGAGGCCTGGTGACGCTGGGGCCGGCGCTGTCGGAGCAGGATTTTCCGGGAAGCGACAATGTCGTGGTGGTCCCCAGCGCCTCGCACGAGGCGCTGCTCAAAGAGGCTTCCCTGTTTGTGTCCCACGGCGGGCACGGCTCGGTGATCCGGCCTCTGATGGCGGGGTTGCCGGTGCTGGTCCTGCCCGGGCTGCGCGACCAGCGCGACAACGCCGCCAGGGTGGTGCAGCGCGGTGCGGGACTGATGCTGGAGCGCACCGCGACGCCGGAGACCATCGCCGGAGCGGTGATGACGCTGCTGGCCGACGACGCCTGTCGCGACGCCGCCGCGCGGCTGGGCGCGGCGATTCGCTCAGACCTCGAGAACCGGTCGGCGGAGGACGCGCTGGAAGCGCTGCTGTAGCTGGGCGCTTGTCCGGCGACGGCCTGGACGGCTAGAACGCCCCCTCCTGGAGACGGGCGGCTAGCTCAGCTGGTCAGAGCATCTCGTTTACACCGAGAGGGTCGGGGGTTCGAACCCCTCGCCGCCCACCATCCTGCTTCGCGCTCCGCGCTTCGCAGGACAGGTCACGCCGGACGATGCGAAGCAGGGCCGCCGCCGCGGGGCGCTGCGCGCTTCGCAGGACAGGTCCCGCCCGACGATGCCAAGCAGGACCGCTGCACCCTGCCCTACGGGTTCAGGTTCTCCGTGATCATCGACTTGCCTTCCGGGTCCCGCGCCACGAAGCCCTTGAGCTCGCTTTCGTCGCAGCTGTAGTCGGCCCGGTTGATGCGGCGGAACGGGCCCGGATGCTGGACGCAGAGCATGAAGTCGTCCTTGCCCCAGAAGCCGTCGCCGTCGTCCTCGGCGTAGTAGTAGTACCAGCTGCCCTCCGGGTAGTTCATCGTCATGCAGGCGCCGGCGTTGATGTTCTTCCAGCCCTCGACGACCCAGTCCTTCGATCCGGGCCGTTCGAGGTAGCTGACCGCCAGATAGATCTTGCCGCCGGTCTTGTTGCAGTACTCGACGGAGTAGTAGCCCTGCGGCGGCGCCGCCGCGGCCGGGGTCGGCGGCGTCCAAACGGCGGCGAAGGACGCGACGGCGAACGCCGCCGGCGCGCAAAGGCGGACAAGCCGCGTGATGGTGTCGATCATGAGCCCCCTCATCATTCCGGCGGAATGATCGCAAATCGGAGCCCAAAAGCGAAGAGGCGGCCGCCCGTGGGGCGACCGCCTCTCGAAACTCAATCGGTCCGCGCGGCGTCAGCCGTTCAGGGTCGACTTCAGGCCTTCGCCGACCTGGAAGCGGGCGGTCTTCGAGGCCGGGCGCTTCACGGTCTCGCCGGTGCGCGGGTTGCGCGCGGTGCCGGCCGCGCGGGTCACGGCCTTGAAGGTGCCGAAGCCCACCAGGCGAACGTCGTCGCCCTTCTTCAGCGACGCGGTGACCGCATCGACGAAGCTTTGCAGAGCGGCGGCGGCCTGCGTCTTGTTGAGACCAGCGCCATCGGCGATGGCGGCGACCAGTTCGGCCTTGGTCATAGAAATCTCCCAGCCAGAATGTAGCTATAGTGTTGTGCGGCGCGGCGATCCCAATCCGGGCAACGCCTTTCGCGTGTGGCGATTATGGCGGATGGCGCCCCCCCGTCAAACGAAAGGCCGCCCGGGAATCACCCGGGCGGCCCAAATTATCGTTGATAAGTTACGTTAGGTGACGCTCAGTGCGTCATCATCGTGTCCGCATCGACCTCTTCGACCTTCGCAGGTGCAGCAACGGGTTCGTCCGATTCGGTCCACTCGATCGGAGACAGCGGCCCGGTCAGGGCGCGCGCGAGCACCTCGTCGATCGTTGAAACCGGCACGATCTCCAGCGCCGACTTCACGTTCTCGGGGATGTCCGCGAGGTCCTTCTCGTTCTCGGTCGGGATCAGCACGGTCTTGAGGCCGGAGCGGAGGGCCGCGAGCAGCTTCTCCTTCAGGCCGCCGATCGCGGTGACCCGGCCCCGCAGGGTGATCTCGCCGGTCATGGCGATGTCCTTGCGGATCGGGATGCCGGTCAGAACCGAGACCATGGCCGTGGCCATCGCCGCGCCGGCCGAAGGGCCGTCCTTCGGCGTAGCGCCGTCGGGCACGTGGACGTGGATGTCGGTCCTGTCGAACACCGGCGGCTTGATGCCGAACGCCGGCGCCCGCGAGCGGACATAGCTGTTCGCCGCCGAGATCGACTCCTTCATGACGTCCTTCAGGTTGCCCGTGATGGACATCCGGCCCTTGCCCGGCATGCGGACCGCCTCGATGGTGAGGATGTCGCCGCCGAACTCTGTCCAGGCCAGGCCCGTGACGATGCCGACCTGGTCCTCCGCGTCGGTCTCGCCGTAGCGATACTTGCGGACGCCCGCGTACCGGGCGAGCCGCTCATCATCGATGGTGATCGACGAGACGTTCTCCCGCGCGAGGTCGCGGACCGTCTTCCGGGCCAGGTTGCCCAGTTCCCGCTCCAGCGACCGCACCCCGGCCTCCCGGGTGTAGTAGCGAATCAGGTCGCGGATAGCCTGGTCGGGCACGATCCACTCGCCGTCCTTCAGGCCGTGATCCTTCGCCAGCTTCGGCAGGACGTGGCGCTTGGCGATCTCGACCTTCTCGTCCTCGGTGTAGCCGGGGATGCGGATGATCTCCATGCGGTCCAGCAGCGGCTGGGGCATGTTCAGGCTGTTCGCCGTGGTGACGAACATCACCTGCGACAGGTCGTAGTCGACCTCCAGATAGTGGTCGGCGAACGTCGAGTTCTGCGCCGGGTCCAGCACCTCGAGAAGGGCCGAGGACGGATCGCCGCGCCAGTCGGCGCCCATCTTGTCGATCTCGTCGAGCAGGAAGAAGGGATCCACCGCCTTGGCCTTCTTCATCGACTGGATGACCTTGCCGGGCATCGATCCGATGTAGGTGCGGCGGTGACCGCGGATCTCGGCCTCGTCGCGCACGCCGCCCAGCGAAAGGCGCACGAACTCGCGGTTCGTCGCCTTGGCGATCGAGCGGCCGAGCGAGGTCTTGCCGACGCCCGGAGGGCCGACGAGGCACAGGATCGGGCCCTTCAGCGAGTTGGTCCGGGCCTGCACGGCCAGGTACTCGAGGATCCGCTCCTTCACCTTCTCCAGGCCGTAGTGATCCTCGTCCAGGATCTGCTCGGCCTTGGCGAGGTCGATCTTGCGGGTCTTGGCCTTGCCCCAGGGGATCGAGAGCAGCCAGTCGAGGTAGTTGCGCACCACCGTGCTCTCGGCCGACATCGGGCTCATGTTGCGCAGCTTCTTGAGCTCCGCCTCGGCCTTGGTCCGCGCTTCCTTGGACAGCTTGGTCTTCTTGATGCGCTTCTCGAGCTCGATGAGTTCGTCGCGACCGTCGTCCTGGTCGCCCAGCTCGCGCTGGATCGCCTTCATCTGCTCGTTGAGGTAGTACTCGCGCTGGGTCTTCTCCATCTGGCGCTTCACGCGCGAGCGGATCTTCTTCTCGACCTGCAGCACCGAGATCTCGCCCTCCATCAGGGCGAAGACCTTCTCCAGCCGCTTCACGACGTCGAAGATTTCCAGCAGCTGCTGCTTGTCGCCGATCTTCACCGACAGGTGGGCGGCGATGCTGTCGGCCAGCTTGCCGGGCTCGGTGATCTGCGGGATCGACGCCAGGGCCTCGGGCGGGATCTTCTTGTTGAGCTTGACGTAGTTCTCGAACTGCTCGGCGACCGCGCGCGAAAGCGCCTCGGCCTCGTGCTCCTCGCCGGCGTCCTCGTCGATGACGGCGGCCTCGGCCTCGTAGAAGTCCTCGCGGCCCGTGAACTTGACCACCGCGGCGCGGTGCTTGCCCTCGACCAGCACCTTGACGGTGCCGTCCGGCAGCTTGAGCAGCTGGAGCACGGTGGCGATCACGCCGACGTCGAAGATGTCGTCCGGCGCGGGATCGTCGTCGGCGGAATTCTTCTGGGTGGCCAGAAGGATCTGCTTGTCGGTGCGCATCACCTCTTCGAGCGCGCGCACGGACTTGTCGCGCCCCACGAACAGGGGAACGACCATATGGGGAAACACCACGATGTCCCGAAGCGGCAACACCGGAAGCGTACGGATGTCGGTCATACCATTCTCCTGAGCGCGGTCCGCAAGCCGGCCCCGCGCCACCAGCCCCGACAGGGACCGGTCTTGTTACGGATATGTGGCCGCTTCGCACCCGCATTCAAGTTTGCGGGGAGTCGCGCGGCGATGCGGCGCACACACGGGCTCGTGATGCGCAGCCGGAACGACGACCGGCGGGACGCGGTTGCGGCCGGACTTGCCGCCCTGCCCGTGGCGGTCCTACAGGACGACATGGCCTGGACGCGCACCTACGATGAAGCCGAACCGCAGCGCGTGAACCGCTGGCTGGCGCAGAGCGGTGTCTGCTCGCGCCGTGAAGCCGAGGCGCTGATAGCCCGCGGGCTGGTGAGTATCGACGGCGCGGTCGTGGAGGACGTCGGGCGCAAGATCCTGCCCGGCCAGACCCTCACCCTGGCCGACGCGGCCACCGGCGACCTCGGCGCGGCGATGACGATCATGATCCACAAGCCGGTCGGCATCGTCTCGGCCCAGCCCGATCCCGGGCAGATCCCGGCCGTACGTCTGCTGACCCGGAAGGCGCTGTGGGGCGGAGACGCGGCGATCCCGGACCGGGACAGCCGCCTGGCGCCGGTGGGGCGGCTGGACATGGACTCCCGCGGCCTGCTGATCCTGTCAGAGGACGGCGTGGTGGCGCGGGCGGTGATCGGACCCGAGTCCGGCCTGGAGAAGGAGTATCTCGTCCGGGTGATCGGCAACGTCACCCACGAGAAGATCGCGAAGCTTCGTCACGGCCTCGAGCTCGACGGCCGCAGGCTGAAGCCGGCGAAGGTGACGATCGCCGGCGACAACATCATGCGCTTCGTCCTGACCGAAGGCCGCAACCGTCAGATCCGGCGCATGTGCGAGCTGGTCGACCTGCGTGTGATGGACCTGTTCCGGGTGCGTATCGGCCCGCTGAAGCTGGGCGACCTGCCGGAGGGACGCTGGCGGCCTCTGACGGCCGGCGAGCGCGAGGCGCTCATCCGGGGCGCCTGAGCGACGCCAGCAGGATGCCGGCGCCGATCAGCGCCACGCCAACCGCGTGGAACGGGCGGAACGCCTCGCCCAGCAGCAGCACCGCCAGCACGGCGCCGAACACCGGCATCAGGTGCATGAAGTGCCCTGCCCGCGCCGCCCCGAGCAGGTCCACGCCGCGATTGAAGAACAGATAGGCCAGAAACGACGGGAAGGCCGCGACATAGGCCAGGCCGCCGATCGCCGCCGGGGTCAGGGCGAAGCCGCCGGTGCGGCCGAACTCCCAGGCGTAGAGCGGGGCCAGCAGCAGGATCGAGACCACGAAGGTGGCCCACAACAGGCTGAGCGGATGCACGGCCGGCTTGCGCCGCAGCAGCAGCGAGTAACCGGCGTAGAGCAGCACGGCGATGAGCACGAGGCCGTCGCCGAAGTGGATGTCCAGGTGCACGAGATCCCAGGGACGGCCCTGGGCGATGACCACCAGCACCCCGAGCAGCGACAGGGCGACCCCGAGCGTCTGCGGCAGGGCGGTGCGCTCGCGCAGGAAGACGAGGGCGAACAGCAGGATCAGCGGCGGCGTCGCGGCCTGCATCAGCACGCTGTTCAGCGCCGTGGTCGTCTCCAGGCCGAGGTAGAGCAGCGCGCCGAACGAGGCGACGCCGCTGGCGGCCAGCAGGACGACCATCCGCCAGCGCCGCCGCAGCTCCGGGAAATCGGTCTTGAGGTGGGGCCAGGCGAACGGGGTGATCAGCGCCGCCGCGAGCACCCAGCGCCAGAACGACAGCGCCATCGGCGGCACCACCCCGGACATCAGCCGTCCCGCAATCGAATTTCCCGCCCAGAACAGCATGGTCAGGGCGAGCAGCAGCGGCGCGGCGCGCCACAGGCGGGAGAGAACAGTCATTGCCCCTGCATAGGGTGATCGCTCCCGTCCGTCATGGCCCGACTTGTCGCGGCCAGGGCTAGTAACGCGGCGGCCGGCGGAATCCGCCGAACTCCCGTTCCAGCAGGCCGGCGAAGGCGATCGTCGTGCGGTCCTCCAGGTAGGGGCCGATGATCTGGATTCCGATCGGCAGCCCGTCGTCCGACAGTCCGATGGGCGCCGCGGTGGAGGGCAGGTGCGCGAGCGTAGCGATGCCGGGCCAGGCGAGCTGGTCGAAGTAGCGGCTGGACTGGTTGTCGATGAGCAGTTTGCGCGCGCCCATGTCCGGACTGGGGTCATGCGGGAAGGCCAGCGACCCGTGGGCCGGGGCCAGCACGACGTCGAAGCCCTCGAACAGCCTGGCCCACAGCCGCCGGACGCCGAGCTGGGCGTCCAGCAGGCCCATCCAGTCATGGGTCGACGGCGAGCGCGCGCCCGGCGCGCCGCGGGTCATCGCGACGTTGAGCAGCGCATTGTAGAGGGTATGCGCCTCCTCGAGGTCCGGCAGGAGGTCGCTCTGCCGGTCGACCCGCACGCCGAGGTCCTCCAGCCGGTCGCCGAAGTCGCCGAGGGCCTGAACGATGGCCTGGGCCGTCGTCGCTGCGGGATGCTGGTCCAGGATGAGCACCCGGAAGTCCTGAAGCCTGGTCGCGCGCGCCGGCGGCAGCGTCAGGCTGTAGCCCACCGCCTCGTCCGGCGACGGACCGGCCACCACGTCGAGCACCCGCTCCAGGTCGGCGGCTGTCCTGGCCATCGGCCCGACCACCGCGAGCGGAACGTCGAGGCCGTCGACGCCCGGGGGCGTATGGCCGCGGGTCGGCACGATCCCGTAGCTCGGCTTGTGGCCGTACACGCCGCAGAAGGCGGCCGGCACGCGGATGGAGCCCCCGATGTCGGAGCCGAACTCGACCGGCACATAGCCGGCCGCCAGCGCCGCCGCGCTGCCGCCGGACGACCCGCCCGCCGTCCGGGCCGGGTTCCACGGATTGCTGGTGCGGCCATAGACCGGGTTGTCGCTCTGCCAGTCGGCCAGCATCGGCGGGACGTTGGTCTTGCCCAGGATCACGGCGCCGGCCTCGCGCAACCGTCGCACCGCGAGCGCATCGACGGGAGCCGTCCAGTCCCGCCACATCTCCATGCCCCAGGTGGTCGGCGTGCCGGCCATCCAGTTGGCTTCCTTGACCGTCATCGGCACGCCGAGGAGAGGCCGGCGCTCGCCGCGCGCGAGGGCCGCGTCCGCGGCGTGGGCGGCGTCACGCGCCCGGTCGAAGTCGCGGACGACCACGGCGTTGACCACGCCGTCGCGCGCCTCGATGCGGGCGATGGCGGCCTCGGTCAGCTCCAGCGCGCTGACACGGCCCGCGGCCAGCGCCTCGACCAGGGCGCCGGCAGAAGCCCCGGCAAAGTCCTGTGAGGGCGTATCGGCCATGGTCGCCTCCCTGTCATCAACGGCAGGATCGTCGCAGCCCGGGACGCCGGCTGTCCAGCCCGACGACCGGCGCCGGCGACGCCTGCTGACAGCACGCCGTC
>CALKHU010000185.1 GCA_937991555.1 uncultured Caulobacter sp. | reverse complement strand
GGCGCGGGCGCGGACACCATCACCGGCGCCGCCGGCGACGACAGCCTGCGCGGCAACGGCGGAGCGGACGTGTTCGTGGCCACGGCCGGTGGCGGCGCCGACACCGTCGCCGACTTCGTGGTCGGGACCGACAAGATCGACGTCAGCGCCTTCGGCGCCTACCAGTCGATCGCCCAGGACGGCGCTGACACGGTGGTGACGGTGGCCCCGGGCGTGACCTTCCGCCTGACCGGCGTGACCGCCTCGACGGTCACCGGCGCCAGCTTCATCGGCCTGGCCGGGCCGAACGTGATCACCGGCACCACCGCCAACAACGTGCTCAACGGCACGGCCGGCGTCGACCAGATCAGCGGCCTGGGCGGCAACGACACCCTCCGGGGCGGCGGCGGCGACGACGAGATCGACGGCGGCGTCGGGGCGGACAAGCTCTACGGCGACGATGGCGACGACGCCCTGCTCGGCGGCGACGGCAGCGACCTGCTCGATGGCGGCGTGGGCGCCGACGAGATGAGCGGCGGCCTCGGCGGCGACACCTACGTCGTCGACAACGCCGGTGATGTGGTGATCGAGGGCGCCGACGTCGCCAAGGACACGGTGCAGACGGCGCTTTCCAGCTACATCCTGCCGGCCAACGTCGAGGTGCTTAAAGGGACGTCCGGTGCAGGGCAGGCCCTGACCGGCAACGCCTCGGCCAACACCATCACGGCCGGCGCCGGGGTCGATACGATCGATGGCCTGGCCGGTGCGGACATCATCAACGCGGGCGGCGGCGGCGACACCGTCCGCGGCGGCGGCGACGCCGACAAGCTCTACGGCGAGGGCGGCGACGACTTCCTCTTCGGCGGCGACGGCAATGACACCCTGCAGGGTGGCGACGGGGCTGACACCCTCCGCGGCGAGGCCGGCAGCGACAACATGACGGGCGGCGCGGGCGCGGACATCTTCGTCGTGACCGCCGGCGGCGGTGCGGACACCGTGACCGACTTCGTGGTCGGGACCGACAGGATCGACCTCAGCGCCTACGGCTACTACACCTCCATCGTGCAGTCGGGCACGGCGACGCTGATCACCTTCGTCACCGGCGTGTCGATGAAACTCCTCAACACGACCGCGACCTCGATCACCAACGACAGCTTCATCGGTCTGCCCACAGGCGGCGGCTACACGGAGATCACCGGCACTGCCGCGACCGAGACGATCCTGGGGACGGGGCTGGACGACCATATCCTCGGTCTGGAGGGCGTCGACACCATCAAGGCCGGCGCGGGCGACGACTGGATCGAGGGCGGCGCGGACGGCGACAAGCTGTTCGGGGAGGGCGGCAACGACCTCATCGAGGGCGGCCTCGGCAACGACAACATGCAAGGCGGCGACGGCGACGACCGTTTCATCGGTGGAGCCGGCGCTGACGCCATCATCACCGGCGCGGGCGCCGACGTCGTCGAGATCTCGCTGGTCGGCGGCGCGGACGTGGTGACCGACTTCGTGGTCGGAACCGACAGGATCGACCTCACGGCCTACGGCGCCTATGTCTCGATCACGCAGAAGAACGCCGACACCCTGATCACCTTCGCCCCGGGGGTGACCGTCCTGCTCAAGAACGTGGTCGCCGCCTCGATCACCGACGCCAGTTTCATCGGTCTCAGCAGCCCCGCGCCGCTTGCGGGCTCCAAGCCGGAGATGGAACCGGGTTCGTCGAGCCTGATCGGCGCGGCGGGCGACAATGCGCCGGTTGCGCTCGGCGCCGATCCGCTGGCCGAGACCTGGGGCCGTGGGCTCAGCCACGCCTGGGAAAATGCCGATCCCGCCCGTGACGCCTTCCACAGCGGCTGGCTGATCTGACCCGGCCCGGGTTCACGACCTCGTGCGGTTGACGCGGCGTGGCGGCGGGGCAATCTCGCCGCCATGACCGCCCGGCCCGTCCTGCTCCTGTCGCACGAGATGCTGCTGCCGATGCAGGCGGCGCTTGAGCCCGCCTACCGGGTGCTTCGTCTCTGGGACTACCCGGATCGCCTGGCCTTCCTGGAAGGACCGGGGCTGGAGGTGCAGGCCATCGTCCATGCCGGCGAAGTGAAGCTGTCGAAGGATCTGCTGGCCGGGATGCCGAGGCTCGGCCTCATCGCCTGCGTCAGCGTCGGCTACGACGGCGTCGATGTGCCCTGGTGCCGCGGCCGCGGCGTGCAGGTCACCCATTCGCAGGGACTGAACGCCGACGATGTCGCCGATCACGCGGTCGGCGCCTTCCTGGCGGCCTGGCGCGGGATCGTTGTCGGCGACCGCATCGTGCGCGAGGGGCGCTGGACCCATGCCGACCGCATGCGGCCGCGCCCCGGTCTCAACGGGCGCAGGGCCGGCATCGTCGGTCTCGGCCACATCGGCCAGGCGATCGCGCGCCGGGTCGAGCCCTTCGGCCTAACCGTCGGCTGGTGGGGTCCGAACGACAAGGAGAGCCGGTGGCCCAGGGCCGAAAGCCTGCTGGCGCTGGCGCGGGACAGCGACGTGCTGTTCGTCGCCTGCCGGGGCGACGCCGCCAACCGCCACCTGATCGGCGAGGCGGTCATCGAGGCGGTCGGACCGCGGGGCTGCATCGTCAACGTCGCCCGCGGCTCGGTGATCGACGAGGACGCGCTGGTCGACGCCCTGAAATCGGGGCGGCTCGGCATGGCCGCGCTGGACGTGTTCGAGCAGGAGCCGACCCCGGCCGAACGCTGGGCCGATGTGCCGAACACGGTGCTGACCCCGCACACCGCCGGCGGGACGCTGGAGAGCATTCCGAAGATGGTCGGCCAGACGCTGGAGAACCTGCGCCGCTACTTCCACCAGGAGCCGCTGCTGTCGCCGGTCCAGACCTGAAGCGGACGGCTCAGCCCTGCCCGCCGTAGGGCGAGTGCGGTTCCATGTGGTGCGGACGGTCGTCGGGATACCGTTCGGACCACCACGCCGTCCAGCGCCGCTCGAGGTCGGCGAAGGCGCCGTCATCAAGGCCGTAGGTGGTCAGCACGGCGTAGCCGCCGGGCTCAGCGAGCCCCCCGGCCCCGTGGGGTCGGTCGGTCAGGACCAGAAGGCCGCCGCCCCAGCCGTCGACCGACAGGCCGGTCTGCAGCGCCGTCACGAACTCGAGCCGCCCGGTCAGCCGCTCTCCCGGTCCCGCCAGGTCGCAGCGGTCGCCGGGCGCTCCCGCCCGCAGTCCGTCGAGACCCAGCGCCCGCGACGGGACGGGCGCGGTCGCATCCGCCGCCATGCCGCTGAGGTACAGGGTCCGCCGTCCACGCCGGCCGTGGTTCAGGCTGAAGGCCAGTTGTCGGACGAAGGTGATCCAGCCGGTGATCATGTCATCATAGACCGCGCCCCAGTCTTCCTCGGAGCGGGTGCTGCCGGACCTCACCAGGCGGATCGCCGCGCCGTCGCCCCGGGGCTCGACCTCGAACCGGTCGGGCATGCCCTCGAAGCGCAGCACGCGAGCCGCGGCGTCCTCGCGGGCATGGTCGAAGAAGATGTACTGGATCTCCGCCGCCAGGGTGTCGGCGTCCCAGCCGAACCAGTCGGCCAGGACGGCCGGGTCGCGCAGCGCGCGCCAGGCCTCATCGGCCGTGACCGACGCCGTCACCTCGATGATGGTGCTCTGCGGTTCGTCCATCGTCCCGGCCCCCTGGCCGGCGTCGCTGCCGGCAGGCCACAGTATCCCGGCCGGAGAGGGCGTCCAGAGTCGGGCTAGATGTAGGCCAGCGCTCCGTCGTCCTCGTCGGGCTCGAACGCGTCCTCCGATGCGCCTTTCGGTCTTCCGGGGGCGTCGATGAAGTGCACCTTGCGGGGGCACAGGGCGCTTTCGAGCCGCGTCAGCACGGCCGCGGCGGAGAACGGTTTGGCCACGAAACCCGTCACGCCCACAGCCCGTCCGCCCTCGACCACGGCGCGGCTGGCCTGGGCCGAGGCCATCACGATCGGCAGGTTGCGCAGGGTCTCGTCGGCCAGGCCCCGGATCTCGCGGGTCAGGGCGATGCCGTCCATCGGCTGCATGTACATGTCGGCGATGACGCCGTCGAAGCGGCGCTCGGCCAGCATCCTCAGCGCCTCGGGGCCGCTGGCCGCCTGCTGCACCTCGATGTCGGCGGCGTTCAGGATCTGCGTCAGGAACAGCCGCGCATGGCGGTTGTCATCGACGAGCAGAATCCGCGTGCGCCTCTTGCGAGCCATATGTCCCTGCCGCCTCCTGGCGCCTGCCCGATTTGGGGAACAGTCGCGCGCTCGCGTTGAACGACCGTGAACCGGGATGGTGAATGGACCGGAAACCCGGGGCGAGATCCCAACCGGCTGTCGCGCGCTGTCGGTCATGCCGGGGTGTGTCCGTGCGCGGAATCCGCTATTCTGCGCGGACCTCGCGATCAACCGGCCGACGGGCCCGTCGTCGTGGGCAATTCGTGCTTTACATAAGCACATAAAGATATCTTTATATCATCCATGACGCTGACATCCGGCCAGACGGTGGAGATTCTGCGCGCCGCGGGCGAGCCGACGCGACTGCGCATGCTCGCGCTGCTGGCGCGCGAGGAGCTGTCGGTGCTCGAGCTGTGTCGCGTGCTCGACCAGAGCCAGCCGCGCGTGTCCCGCCATCTCAAGCTTCTGGCCGAGGCCGGGCTGGTCGAGCGGTTCCCGGACGGGGCCTGGGTCTTCTACCGGCTGGCGGCCCATGGTCCGGGCCGCGTGCTGGCCGACCACGCCCTGGCCCTGATCGACCCCGCCGACGCCACCCTGCGCCGCGACGCCGAGCGGCTGTCGCAGGTCGAGACCGAGCGCTCGTCGGAAGCCGCGGCCTATTTCGCGCGCAACGCCGCCCGCTGGGACGAGATCCGCTCGCTCTACATCGCCGAGGACAAGGTCGAGGCCGCCATCGAGCAGGCGGCGGGGGAGGGGCCGATCGGCCGCCTCGTCGACCTCGGCGCCGGCACCGGCCGCATGCTCACCCTGCTCGGCCGTCGCGCCAGCCGGGCGCTGGGCCTCGACCTGTCGCAGCAGATGCTCAACATCGCCCGGGTCAACGTCGGCGAGGCGGGCCTGTCGGTCTGCGAACTGCGCCACGGCGACATCTTCGCCACCGGCCTGCCCGCCGGCAGCGCCGATCTCGTCACCGTCCACCAGGTGCTGCACTATCTCGGCGATCCGGCCGCCGCCGTGGCCGAGGCCTGCCGCCTGGTGGCGCCGGACGGGCGTCTGCTGATCGTCGACTTCGCCCCGCACACGCTGGAGTTCCTGCGCGAGCAGCACCAGCACCGCCGCCTCGGCTTCTCGGACGAGGAGATCGGCCGCTGGGTCGCCGCCGGCGGCCTGGACCTCGAGCAGGCCACGGCCCTGCCGCCCGCGGACGGCGAGGGCCTGACCGTGAAGATCTGGACGGCGCGCCGTCCCGCCGTCGCCGAAAGGAACGCCGCATGAGCAGCGCGCCCGCCCCCCGCCGCGTTATCGGACCGGTCGCCCGCGCCGGCGAAAAGCCCTCGCGGCCCCTCGGCATCAGCTTCGAGTTCTTCCCGCCGAAGACGCCGGAGATGGAGGAGAGCCTGTGGGCCGCGATCCGGCGGCTGGAGCCGCTGGCGCCGGACTTCGTATCGGTCACCTACGGGGCCGGCGGCTCGACGCGCGAGCGCACCCACCGCACCGTCCGCCGCATCATCGAGGAGACGGCGCTGAAGCCGGCCGCGCACCTGACCTGCGTCGAGGCCTCGCGTGAGGAAGTCGACGAGGTCATCCGCGAGTACTGGGCCGCCGGCGTCCGCCACATCGTCGCCCTGCGCGGCGATCCGCCCACCGGGCTCGGCGGGGTCTATGTCCCGCGCGGGGACGGCTACGCCAACGCCACGGAGCTCACTGCCGCCATCACCCGCATTGCGCCGTTCGAGGTGCTGGTCGGCGTCTACCCCGAGAAGCACCCGGAGAGCCCGAGCCTCGAGCACGACATCGAGGTGCTGAAGGCCAAGGTCGACGCCGGCGCGACGCGGGCGATCAGCCAGTTCTTCTTCGACATCGACGCCTTCCTGCGCTTCGTCGACCGGGTCCGCGCCGCCGGGATCACCATCCCCATCTCGCCCGGGATCATGCCGGTCAGCAACTACAGGGGCCTGGTGAAGATGGCCGCCGCCTGCGGCGCCACCCTGCCGTCCTGGCTCGGCAACCTGTTCGACGGTCTCGACGGCGACCCTGACACCCGCCGGCTGATCGCCTGCTCGATCGCCGCCGAGATGTGCGCCAAGCTGGAAGAGCAGGGCTTCAGCGACTTCCACTTCTACACCCTCAACCGCGCAGACCTGGTCTATGCCATCTGCCGCGTGCTGGGCGTGCGCGAGACCCCGACCGCCCCGAAGGAGGCCGCCGCATGAGAAGGCCCGGTTTCCTGCTGATCGGCGCGATCCTCGCCACGGCGACGGTCGCCCTCGCCCAGTCCCTGCCGACCGCATGGATCAGGCCGACGCCGCCGTTCCGGATCGCCGACAACCTCTACTATGTCGGCAGCGAGGGCCTGACCTCGCTGCTGATCACCACGAAGCAGGGCCACATCCTGATCGACGCGCCGATGGCGCAGAACGTCGACCAGATCGAGGCCAACATCCGCGCGCTCGGCTTCCGGGTCGAGGACGTCGAACTGCTGCTGAACAGCCACGCCCATTTCGACCACGCCGCCGGCTTCGCGCAGCTGAAGAAGGACAGCGGCGCGATCCTCGCCGCCGCCGCCGGCGACCGCGTCGCCCTCGAGAAGGGCGTGTATCCGGGGGCGGAATCCGTCGCGGTCCTGAAGTTCCCGCCGGTCAAGGTCGACAAGGTGCTGAAGGACGGCGAGACCGTCACCCTCGGCGGCGTCACCCTGACCGCCAACGTCACCCCCGGCCACAGCGCCGGCTGCACGACCTGGACCTTCCCGCTGAAGGTCGACGGGGTCGTGCGCAAGGCGGTCTACTACTGTTCGACCTCGGTCGCGGCCAACCGGCTGGCGCCGAAGGAGCAGTACCGGGGCATCGTCGCCGACTACCGCCGCAGCTTCGACCGCCTCGCGAAGATGCGAGCCGACGTCTTCCTCGCCCCGCACGCCGAGCAGTTCGACCTCGCCGCCAAGCGCGCCCGCCTGAAGGACGGCCAGCCCAGCCCGTTCGTCGACCCCGGCGAGTTCGGCCGGGTCGTGGCCGCGTCCAAGGCCGATTTCGAGAAGGCCTGCGCCGAGCAGGGATGCCCCCGATGATCCGCGCCGAACGCATTGAAAAGCTGAAGCAATCGGCCCGCGAGCGGATCCTGGTCCTCGACGGCAGCTGGGGCGTGATGATCCAGCGCAAGGGCCTGTCGGAGGAAGACTTCCGCGGCGCGCGTTTCGCCGACCATCCGGTGCAGATGAAGGGCAACAACGACATCCTGTGCCTGACCCGGCCGGATATCGTCACCGAGCTGCACGACGCCTACTTCGGCGCCGGCGCCGACATCAGCGAGACCAACACCTTCAGCGCCACGAGCATCGCCCAGCGCGACTATCACTGCGAGGCCGCCGCCTACGACATCAACTTCGAGGGCGCGAAACTGGGCCGCGAGGCCGCCGACCGCTGGACCGCGAAGGAGCCGCACAAGCCGCGTTTCCTGGCCGGCGCGCTCGGGCCGCTGAACGTGATGCTGTCGATGTCGTCGGACGTGAACGATCCCGGCGCGCGGACGGTGACCTTCGAGCAGGTCTACGACGCCTACCGCGAGCAGGTGCGGGGGCTCTACGACGGCGGCGTCGACCTGTTCCTGATCGAGACCATCACCGACACCCTGAACTGCAAGGCCGCCATCAAGGCCATCCTCGACCTGCGCGATGAGGCGGGCCACGAAGCGCTGCCGATCTGGATCAGCGGCACCATCACCGACCGCTCGGGCCGCACCCTGTCGGGCCAGACGGTGGAGGCCTTCTGGAACAGCGTGAAGCACGCAAAGCCGTTCGCCATCGGCCTCAACTGCGCCCTCGGCGCGGACCTGATGCGGCCGCACATCGCCGAGCTGTCGCGCATCGCCGACACCCTGGTCGCGGCCTATCCGAACGCCGGCCTGCCCAACGCCATGGGCCAGTACGACGAGCAGCCGCATCAGACCGCTTGCATGCTGCATGAGTGGGCGGAGAGCGGCCTGGTCAACATCCTCGGCGGCTGCTGCGGCACGACGCCGGACCATGTGAAGCACATCGCCGAAGCCGTCGCCGGCCTGCCGCCGCGCATCCCGCCGGAGCGCCCGCGCGCCCTGCGGTTGGCGGGGCTGGAACCGTTCGAGCTGGTCTGACATGGCGCTCGCACTCTCTCCCATCGAGGCTGAACAGATCCGGGATCTGCGCGCGCGGCTTAACCGCGTTCCTGCAGGGTCGCTGGGCGACAAGTCCGTGGGCCCGCTGAGCAAGGGTTTCTTCGTCGTCTGCGGTCGGGTCGGGCTCGCGCCGCAGACCGGCGGCGAGGGCTTCGCCTCGGTGGCGGACCTGAAGACAGCCATCGCCGAGGCCGACCTGATCCGCCTCAAGCAGATCGTCGGCAGGCTGCAGGGGCTGCAGGCTCAGGACTTCAAGATCTGGCGCGCCCTGTTCAATCACGGGGTTCTGCAGGCTGTCCTGACCCGCCGCATGATCCTCGGCGGGCGCGAACCTCCGGCGGGGGGCTGAATGGCCAGCACCTACGACGCCCTCGACGACCGCCTGATCGCCTTCATCAAGGCCCAGAAGCTGTTCTTCGTCGCCACCGCGCCGCTGTCGGCGGAAGGCTCGGTGAACCTCTCGCCCAAGGGCTACGACAGCCTTGCGGTGATCGATAAGCGGACCGTGGCCTGGGTCGACCTCGGCGGCTCGGGCATAGAGACCCTGGCCCATGTGCGCGAGAACGGCCGCATCACCCTGATGTTCTGCGCCTTCGAGGGGCCGGCCAGCATCCTGCGCCTGTACGGTCGCGGCGAGGCGGTGAACTTCGACGAGCCGGGCTTCGCGGAGAAGCTGGCGCTGTTCCCTACCTTCGATCGCGCCCGTTCGGTGATCACGGTCCACATCGACCGCATCGCCGACAGTTGCGGCTGGGGCGTGCCGTTCATGGACTTCAGGGGCGAGCGCGAGCAGCTGCGCCGCCATGTCGACCACCGTCCCGAAGCCGAGTGGCGCGAGCGCCGCTACGAGAGCAACGCCATATCCATCGACGGCCTGCCCGGCCTCGTCCGTAACCCCAAGGCCTCCTGATGCGTCCCGTCTTTATCAACGTCGGTGAGCGCACCAACGTCACCGGCTCGGCCAGATTCCGCAAGCTGATCGCCGAGGGCGACTATACCGCCGCCCTGTCGATCGCCCGCCAGCAGGTCGAGGCGGGAGCCCAGGTCATCGACGTCAACATGGACGAGGGCCTGCTCGATTCCGTGGCGGCGATGCGCACCTTCCTCAACCTGCTCGCCGCCGAGCCGGACATCGCCCGCGTTCCGGTCATGGTCGACAGCTCCAAGTGGGAGGTCATCGAGGCGGGGCTGCGCTGCGTGCAGGGCAAGGCCATCGTCAACTCGATCTCGCTGAAGGCCGGCGAGGCGGAGTTCATCGCCCAGGCGACCCTGTGCCTGCGCTACGGCGCCGCCGTGGTCGTCATGGCATTCGACGAGGCCGGCCAGGCCGACACCGCCGACCGCAAGGTGGAGATCTGCGAGCGCGCCTACCGCATCCTGGTCGATCAGGTCGGCTTTCCGCCCGAGGACATCATCTTCGACCCCAATATCTTCGCCGTGGCGACGGGGATCGAGGAGCACGACAACTACGCCGTCGACTTCA
>CALKHU010000184.1 GCA_937991555.1 uncultured Caulobacter sp. | reverse complement strand
GGGGTCGGGACGTCACATCGCTGTCGTTTCCGCGTCCGTCCGGTTCCGGGACGCGCCTCGGCATCTCATGGAAACAGATGGGAACTGATCCGTTTCGGGACAACGGCGCCGGTGGCCCGGGACTTGCGGAGAGGGCCTTGCGACGTCGCGGCAGTGTCACATCTGTCGGAATCGTGATCGAAAACGGGCCGTTCAGGGGTCGGGAACTTTGGTAATCATGGCACGCAGACCATCGATGCTGGCGCGAGGGCTGACCGTCGCGCGGCCGGTGATGGCCGATCCGCTGGAAGACGCGCCGCTGGTGGCGTTCGACTTCGACGGCACCCTGACCGTGCGCGACAGCTTCACCGCCTTCCTGAAGTGGCGCGCCGGCCCCGGCCGGTGGCTGCGGGGCTGCCTGCGCCTGCTGCCGGACGCGATCGCCTACCTGTTCCATCGCAACCGCGGCCGCATGAAGGCCGCGGCGGTGCGCGAATTCCTGGCCGGCGTCCCGCGGGAGCAGCTGGAGAAGGACGCCAAGGCCTTCGCCAACTACGCCTCGGCCACGCTGTTCCGGCCCGACGCCCTGGCCAACTGGCGGCGCTGGCAGCAGCGCGGCGCCCGGCTGGTGATCGTCACCGCCTCGCCCGATGTGATCGTCGCCCCGTTCGCGCGCGGCCTCGGCTGCGACCGGCTGATCGGCAGCGGCATCGCCTACGACCATGACGACCGGGTCATCGGCGGCCTCGCCGGCCCCAACTGCCGCGGCCCGGAGAAGGTTCGCCGCCTGCGCGAGGCCTACGGCGAGGACGTCCGCCTGACCGCCGCCTATGGCGACACGTCCGGCGACCGCGAGATGCTCAGGATCGCCGACGAGAAGGGCTACCGCGTCTTCCGCGGCAGGCCGTAGACGGCTGCCGATGATTGAGGACTTCTTCGGTCGATAGACCGTAGCTGTCCCCAAAAGAAAGGCCCGGCGTTTCCACCGGGCCTTTCGTGTTTCAGACCGAACCGGTCAGGCGCCGGCTTCGGCGCTCTCGCGGGTCTCGTAGACGTGGTCGACGATGCCCCAGGCCTTGGCCTCTTCCGAGCTCATGAAGTGGTCGCGATCGAGGGTCGTCTCGACCTCCTCGTAGGTGCGGCCGCAGTGCTTCACGTAGATCTCGTTCAGGCGCTGCTTGGTCTTCAGGATGTCCTCGGCGTGACGCATGATGTCCGAGGCCTGGCCGCGGAAGCCGCCGGAGGGCTGGTGGACCATGATGCGGGCGTTCGGCAGGGCGATCCGCTGTCCGGCGGCGCCGGCGCAGAGCAGCAGCGAGCCCATCGAGGCGGCCATGCCCATGCAGACCGTGGTCACCGGGCTCTTGATGTACTGCATGGTATCGTAGATCGCGAGACCGCTGGTCACCACCCCGCCCGGCGAGTTGATGTACATGCTGATCTCCTTCTTGGGGTTCTCGGACTCCAGGAAGAGCAGCTGGCTGCAGATCAGGGCGCTCATGCCGTCCTCGACCGGGCCGGTCAGGAAGATGATCCGCTCCTTGAGCAGGCGCGAGAAGATGTCGAACGCGCGCTCGCCGCGGCTGGTCTGTTCGACCACCATCGGAACGAGGTTCATCGCGGTGTGCATGTAGTCGGTCATGAATCGCCCTTCGCGTAGCTGCGTCGTCGCGACTCATGCCGCGCCATCGCCTCCCTTCCGATATCGGCCGGAGGTTAAGGGGATGCAAGTGGGCCGCAGGGGACGAGCTCGACGACGGCTCGCGCCGGATCAGTCGGCCTTCGCCGGCTCGGCGGGCTCGGTGAGTTCGCGCGAGATGGTCGAGGCGATCTGGCCCTCCTGCGAGGCGCCGCGGCGAACATCGCGCTGTGCTTCGTACAGCCCTTTGAGGTAGGCCTTGTCCCAGTCCGTCAGGCCGGCCGCCGGCTCGACCCCGGCCTCGCGGTCGGAGAACAGATTGAGGACCGTACGCACCCCCTCCGTCTCGGCTCGGGGGTCGATCTGAGCCAGTCCGACCATCGCGAGATAGTCGGCCAGGGTGGCGAAGCGGACGGCGCCGACCTTGCTCACGTCGACGATGATGATGACCTGGGCGAAATCGTCGCGCGTGCCGGACTTGATGCGCGATACATCCCGGACGCGCACCTGGTCGCCCATCTGGTAACGCATGCCGTCAGCCGTCGTACGGGCTGTGACGTGCCACCACCGCACCGGAGCCTTGGACGCGATGAAGCGGTCTAGATCGCGGCGGGACCGCCGGATGCCGCTGTCGTACTTGGCGAAGGCGTCCGGGTAATCCTTGACCATCTTGCGGGTGAAGGCCGGACCATCCGGCGTGGCCACGATCAGCAGGTTCGGGCTGCATCCCGGCTCGCCGACTTCCAGGCCGACCTCGATCGCGGCGACGGCGATGCGGTCAAGCAGCGCCCGTGCGTAGTCCTCGCGCATGCCGTCCACGCCCGGGCAGATCTTGCGGTCCCACCGACCCAGCCGGCGGTTGGCGGTATCGGACGACACCGCCGCCACGAACGCCCGGATCGCCTCTTCGGGCGGCGTCCTGCCCGCTGTCACGGTGAGGCTTTCGACCGTCGGCGCTTCGGAGGCCGGAGCCGCAGCGTCGGGCGTCGCGGGAACAGCCTGTTGCAGCAACAGCGCCGCGCCCACAGCGGCGGCGATCCAGCTCGACATCTCTCAGTTCCCCGAATTGAAGCCCCGGCGCGGCAGGCCGTTCAGCCGCGATATCCGCCAGGCGATCCGCGTTCAAGTTAAGCCGCTGCAATGTCCGGTCCAGGGACATCCCAACGAAAATGGGGCCGACACAGGTCGGCCCCACTCCCCGTCCGCTCGAAGGCGCGGATGATCAGTAGCCTTCCGGCAGGTCGTCCTCGGCCTCGATCTCCTTCTTGGAGACCTTCTTGTCCTTCACCGTCGCCTTGGCGAACACCAGTTCGACGACCTTGTCCTCGTAGAGGGGCGCGCGCAGCTGGGCCTGGGCCTGCGGGTTGTTGCGGAAGAAGTCGAACACCTGCTGGGCCTGCTGGCCGTACTGCATGGCTTCGCGCTGCATCGCCTGGAGCAGTTCCTGGTCGGTGACCTGGACGTCGTTGCGACGGCCGATCTCGGCGAGCACGAGACCGAGGCGCACGCGGCGCTCGGCGATCTTGCGGTACTCGGCCTTCAGCTCGTCGTCCGACTTGCCGGCGTCCTCCGGCGGCAGGTTGCCGGCCGCCTTGTCCTGCTCGACCTGTTGCCAGATGCCGGCGAACTCGGCGTCGACCATGCGCGGCGGCAGGTCGAAGGTGTGGCCCTTGTCCAGCTCGTCGAGCAGGGCGCGCTTGAGCTTGAAGCGGGACTGGTTGTCGTAGCCCTGCTGCAGGTTCTTGGTCAGGGTCTCGCGCAGCGTGGCGAGGTCCGACAGGCCGAGGCGCTTGGCCAGCTCGTCGTCGGCCTCCGCCTCCACCGGCATGCGGACCTCATGCACCTTCACGGCGAACTCGGCGTCCTTGCCGGCCAGTTCGGCCGACTGGTACGGCGACGGAAAGGTCACCTTCACGGTCACGTCGTCGCCCGGCTTGGCGCCGATGAGCTGGTCCTCGAAGCCCGGAATGAACTGGCCCGAGCCGAGGGTCAGCTCGAAGCCCTCGCCCTTGCCGCCCGGGAATTCGACGCCGTCGACGCTGCCGACGAAGTCGATAAGCACCTGGTCGCCGCTCTTCGCCTTGACCGACTTGCCGGTGCGCGGCGCGAACGTGCCGGCCTGCTTGGCCAGGTCCGCCAGGGCCTCGTCGACTTCCTTGTCGGTCGGGTTGTAGACCGGGCGGGTCAGCTTCAGCGACGCGATGTCGATCGGCTCGAACTCGGGCATCAGCTCGAGCGACAGCTCGTAAGCCAGGTCGGCGCCGCCGGCGAGGACCTTCTCCATGTCCGATTCCGGCTTCAGGTCCGGCTGGGACGCGGGGCGGAGGTTGTTGTCGGTCAGGACCTTCTGGGTGGTCTCGTTGAGCGCCTGCTCGACGACCTCCTGCATCAGGGCCTTGCCGTGGACGCGCTTGACGTGGGCCGGGGGCACCTTGCCCTTGCGGAAGCCCTTCAGGTTCATCTGGGGCGCGATCTCGGCGATCCGGGCGTCCAGACGCTTGGCCAGTTCGTCCGCGGGGACGGTGACGCCATAGACGCGGCTCAGGCCTTCGCCGGACTTTTCAACGATCTGCATGGACATTCTTCAGAGTCTCGGACGCGCGGTCTGGACGCCGCATCTGTCCGCCTTCGAGTGGAAACGGTGAACGCGCCCGGATCAGGGGCGGCGCAGGGAGGCGCTCTTATGTCACGGAGCCCTTTTCGGGCCAAGGGGTTCGTTTCCGTCGCCCTCAGGGCCGCCTGTTCCCGCCCCGGCGAGCCGCCGCGCCTTGCCTGCGGCGGGCGCTTCGCCTAAGCCGCCGGACGGACCTGCGGATGTGGCGGAACTGGTAGACGCACTGGATTTAGGTTCTGACAAGAATATAAAAATCTGGTGCTATTTCAATAAGATAGAACCTATAAAATCTCTCGTGTGTCCAATTGTGTGGCCAGACACACTGCTTTCGCGTGGCCAATTGGCATGTTTTGATTGTCCAAGCTTAGTGCAAGCTCGGCTAGTGGGTGGTCGGCCTGCCCAGCCACGTCCCCAGCAATTGACCCGCGAAGCCCAGGAGCAGCAGCGAGAACCCTAGGATGCCGATAGTTCCGTCCGGGGTTCGACGGTCGATCCAGAAGAGAAAATTGACGGCGAGCGCAGACAACCAGATCGACGCCTTATGCATCGTCTCGCCTGGTCCAGCAGCGACCAGTCCTGCGAGCCACAAGACTAGAAAAATCGTAACCGGCAGGCGCACCAGAGCCGGAACGTAGCTTCGAGCCGCCCAGAGGTAGGCAATCAGATCAAATCCCGTGGTCACTTGCAGAAGATACAGCACCAAGGCTGTGAGTAGAGCGCCGCCGGTGAAATGCCAAAAGAACCAGACAATTAGCGATTCGGTGAAGCTCACCTGGCGTCTTCCCGGAGTGGCAGAAAGAACGAAATGTTTTCTCGGCTCGTCAGAGTCCGGGGCTCCCTCACGCGCTAGTGCATGCTCGACGTCGTCTACAACTGCGACGTCGCCTGCAACGGGTTTTCCAGGCTCTACGTCATCATCGACAATTGCGAAGGGTCTTGGGCGCAAGCGGATATGAAACGGAATGAGAAAGCGGTCGCGCAGCTTCTCCAAATTTTGAAGCTTGATGGCCTCCACCGCGAGGAAGAACGCCCCGAAAATATCAAGAACCAGTCCCAGCATGCTTACTTGATACGCGTGCATGTTAGCTCCCCTACCTCCTGGCGGCCGCGATCTGAATCTGGGCGGGCAGATTTAGTAAGCTGAAACCCATCTGGTGATCTCCGGCGGCTGTGGCGGCGCGCCCGTTCCCTCACATCGAAGATGCCTCCACCCTTGGCGCGGCGGAAGCCTCGGCATGGCTCCCAATCAGCTTGAAACGACCGGCGCGTGCCAGATTTGGCGGGTGTCGGAGGTCTCTCCACAAGATGTAGACAGGGTGGGAGAATCTGTGGATATAAGTAACGCGGCGTTAATCGCCCTTTGCCCTGTCGCGAATCTCCCTAATCTAGGGATCGCGTACCGTG
>CALKHU010000183.1 GCA_937991555.1 uncultured Caulobacter sp. | reverse complement strand
GAGCTGCGCCGCGACCCGTTCGCGATGCTGCCGTTCTGCGGCTACAACATGGGCGACTATTTCGGCCACTGGCTCGACGTCGGCGCCAAGGCCGATCCGGCCAAGCTGCCGAAGATCTTCATGGTCAACTGGTTCCGCAAGGACGAGAACGGCCGCTTCGTGTGGCCGGGCTACGGCGAGAACAGCCGCGTCCTGAAGTGGATCGTCGAGCGCCTGGAAGGCGAGGCGGAGGCGGTGGATTCCGCCATCGGCCGGCTGCCGGCCCCGGGGTCGCTGGACACCCTGGGCCTGGGCCTGGGCGAGGCGCAGCTGAAGCTGCTGACCTCCGTCGACGCGGAAGTCTGGACCGAGGAAGCCTCGCTGATCCCGGCCTTCTTCGAGAAGTTCGGCGACCGCCTGCCGGCCCGCCTCTGGGCCGAGCACGAGGCGCTGACCCGGCGGCTGGCGGAAGCGCGGGAGCCGGTGGCGGCCTGACGCCGCGCCGGCAAGCGGCCAGAAAAAAGAAGGCGCCGACGGGAAACCGCCGGCGCCTTCTTCGTGTCAGGTGTTGCGTCCGGCCGCGGGCCTACTCGGCGGCCATCAGCGCCGGGTTCAGCTCGCGCACCGGCAGCGGCACGATCTCGGCGCCGCGGCCGCGGTCCTGCTCCAGTTCCTCCGGCGTGACCATGAAGCCGCGCTCGCGGGCCTTGCGGCCGAGGTCGAGGCGGGAGGTCCAGGCCGCGATCGGGGCCGACAGCAGCATCGGCACGATGATCGGCCAGACCCACAGCAGCAGGTCGGGGCGCAGGATCAGCGCCAGGGTGCAGAACACGCCGGCGAAGGTCTCGTTGCGGTAGCTCTTCACGGCGTCGGCGCGGCTCAGGGCCTCGCCGTCGCGCACCTGCGCGGTCCAGCCGGCGTCGCGGCCGGTAAGGATCTCGTACACCGCGCGGGTGTTGCCGATCATGTAGATCGGCGCGGTCATGGCCGACAGCGCCATCTCGGCGACGAGGCCCTTGGCCAGCATCTTGCGGCCGCCGAACGCCTCGCGCTCGGCCCGGTCGAAGAAGGCCAGACCCCAGCCCATCAGCTTGGGGCCGAGCAGCATGAGCGTCGTGAAGACGGTGGCCCACATGAACGGGCTGTAGTCGAACTTCCAGAAGTCCCAGACGCTGTACCAGTCGGGCTTGTTGCCGACCTGGATGACCATACCGGCGATCAGCGAGGCGAACCACAGCGGCGAGGCGAGGTAGCCCATCAGGCCGACGGCCATCTGGAAGCGGCTCATGTAGTGCAGGCCGCGGGCGCCGATGATGCCCATGTGCTGCATGTTGCCCTGGCACCAGCGGCGCTCGCGCTTCATGAACTCGAGCAGGCTGGGCGGAGTCTCCTCGTAGCTGCCGCCCAGCGCGGCGGTGACGTGCACGCCCCAGCCGCCGCGGCGGAGCAGGCCGGCCTCGACCACGTCGTGGCTCATCACATGGCCGCCGAACGGCTTGCGGCCCGGAAGGCAGGGCAGGCCGGCGCACTCGGCGAAGGCGCGAACCCGCACGATGGCGTTGTGGCCCCAGTAGCTGGCTTCCGAGCCCGACCACCAGGCGAGGCCGGCCGAGGCGACGCGGCCGTACAGCCGGACGCTGTACTGCTGGGCGCGCGCGAACAGGCTCTCGGCGTTGATCACCGCAGGCGTGGTCTGGATCAGGCCGATGGTCGGATGACGCTTCATGGCGTCGACCATCTGCATCATCGTCTCGCCGGCCATCACGCTGTCGGCGTCGAGGATGATCATGTTCTCGTAGGCGCCGCCGAAGCGGCGGACCCAGTCGGCGATGTTGCCCGACTTGCGCTCGGTGTTCTGGCTGCGACGGCGGTAGTAGACGCGGCAGCGGCTGCGGTTGCGCAGGTGGTTGAACTCGACCCACTCCTGGGCGGCGATCGCCTCCTGGGTCGTGTCGCTCAGCACGAAGATGTCGAACCAGCGGGCCGCGCCGAGGCGGGCGAGGTCGGCGTCCATGCGCGCCAGGCGGGCCATGGTGGCGCGCGGGTCCTCGTTGTACACCGGCATCAGCAGGGCGGTGCGGGTCGATGGCATCGGCGCGACCGGCGCGAAGTCCAGCTCGTCCCGGGCGCCGCGGAGCAGGACCGCGAGGCCGATCGTGGCGCTGGTGAACCAGCAGGAGATGGCCGTGATCAGGACCATGAACAGCGACAGGCCGATCAGCTCCAGCGGCATGAAGCCGTCGCGGGCGTAGAGGCGGATCGGAGTCCAGCAGGCGAGGGCGGTCAGCACCAGGGTGCCGGTCAGCAGCACGGCGCGGCGCTTGTCGATGTCGGCGGGGCCGCTGGCCGGCGCGCCCGCCAGCCGCCCCTCGGCGCCCAGCGGCTGGATCGGCATGGCCAGGGCGGCGGCGGCGGGCAGGTGTTCGCGCTCGGGCGCGGACAGCTGGACGAGGCCGTCGCTTTCGTACTGGACCGCCAGATTGCTCATGTCCATGGACGTCGCCCGTACGCTTCCTGGTGAGCGGATCGACGCCTCCCGGACGTCAACAACCGCGGTTCACGGATTTGTGTTGTTGCGACGCACAAATGCAAGGCCTTGGCGTCAAAAAAAGGGCGCTCGATCCCGGAAAATTCGCCTCAGCACGGAAAAAATCCCTCTGGCGGCGGCTTTGCGTGAAAATCGAGCGCGGCGGAGGCCATATCACGGAATCGAGAGGTGGCGCTAGCGGCGCGTGATAATCGGGGCCAAAATCCGCGCCTTCCCGGTCAGGCGGCGGCCGACTCGGCCTCCGCCGAGGCCAGGGCGATCAGCCGCCGCTCGAGCAGAAGGGCGGCGATGGCGACCCAGCCCACGAGGACGAAGGCGTAGATCCGCTCCCACAGCCCGACATTGCTCGCGTTCACCACGCCGGGGAACAGCGGGATGAAGTGGTAGTTGGTGATGGCCGTCAGGACCAGCATGGCCACGAACACCACCGCCAGGAAGATCTTGAGCCGGCGAAAATCTCCGACCCTCGCCAGGCCCCAGAGGATGAACACCGGCGCCAGCTGAATGCCGAGGCCGAGGTTGATGATGGCGTGCCTGGGATCGGGATACAGCCAGACCGTCGACAGGATCAGGCCGGCGGCGCCGAGCAGGAAGGCGAAGGTCGTCACCGCCGCCGCCCAGCGATTGCCGCCCAGCGCCGTCAGCGCCAGGCCGAATCCGAGGCCGGCGAAGGCGGCGGCGATGCCCGACAGCAGAACGCCGGTGTTGAAGATGCCGGGATAGGGGGCCGCATCGCTGCCCAGCACGCTGATGTACTGGGTCGCGTGGTCGAAGCCCGGGTAGGTCAGGGTTCCGATCAGGAAGGCGGTCGCGGCGACCAGCGGGGCGAGGATCCCACCCCACAGCATCCACCGCCGGCGTCGGAAGCGGGTCATGCGGCGCGCGCCGGGTCGGCGTCCTGCCCGGCGGCCGCGGGAACGGCCTGCGGCGCGGCGGGGCGCGGCCGCCGCTTCAGGCCCCAGAGCGGGCGGAGCGGTCCGAGGCGGCGGACGATCTCGTAGACCGCGACGCTGCCGCCGAGCGTGACGGAGAGCAGCAGCAGCGCTTCCGGGACCGCGGGCAGGCCCCGGTCCTTCACCAGATAGGCCGCGACGACGAGAATCGTCTGGTGGGCGAGGTAGCAGGGGAACACCGCGTCGGTCAGGTAGCGCAGCAGCGGGCCGTCCGCCCGTCGCAGGAGGGCGCTGCCGTAGCCGAGGATGGCGGCTATGGTCAGCCACTGGTTGGCGGCGTAGGTCAGGCCCTTGGGGATGCCGTAGAAGGCCCGGCCGTCGGGATGGGCGGTGAAGGCCATCAGCAGGACCAGCGTCGCCAGCGCCGCCACCAGCGCGGGCAGGCGGTAGCGCTCCAGGTCCTTCCAGACGGCCTCGCGCATCGCCACCGCGAAGCCGAACACGAACACCGCCAGCGAGACGGCGTGGTTGTACCAGTCGACCGGCAGCTGGTTGGTGATGCCGAAGACCGGAAACAGGGTGAGCCGCGCAGCCGCCAGATAGGCGATCGGGACCAGCAGCACGCGGCGGCCGGCGAGCGCCCGCTCCAGCCCCCGCTCCAGCGCCTGCAGCACGGCGGGGCGGGTCAGCAGGGCCACGGCGGCGAAGGTGTAGACGCCGATGTAGAGCACGAACCACAGGTGGTTGAGCGGCAGGCGCAGCACCTCCGGCAGGGTGAAGCTGCGCCACCACCAGCCGGCGAAGCCGCCCGTCCACCAGCCCTTGTCCAGCGCCTCCAGCCAGCACTGCGGGGGCACCAGGACCAGCACGCCGAACAGGAACGGCGGCAGCAGCCGGGCCAGCCGCGCCCGGGCCGGTGCCGCCGGCGGCAGGCGCCGGCG
>CALKHU010000182.1 GCA_937991555.1 uncultured Caulobacter sp. | reverse complement strand
TCTCCACGCCCTTGGCGGCGTTGATCGACATCAGGGCGGCGGCCAGTTCGGCGTCGAGCTTGGCGTAGAGCGGGGCGCCCCAGCCGGCCGGAACGCCCACGGCCTCGACCTCCACCACCGCGCCGGTCGAACTGCCGGCCTTGCGGATGGTCTCAAGGTGCTCTTCCCAGACGGGGACCATGTCCGCATCCGGGCACCAGTAGGGGTTCTCGCCGGTCTGGTCCCAGTCCCAGCGCGCGCGGTCGACCCTGTGCGGCCCGATCTGGACCAGGGCGCCGCGGATCGTCACCCCTTCCAGCACCTTGCGCGCCACGGCGCCCGCCGCGACCCGCGCCGCCGTCTCGCGCGCCGAGGACCGGCCGCCGCCGCGATAGTCGCGCACACCGTACTTGGCGAAGTAGGGCCAGTCGGCATGGCCCGGCCGGAAGGCGCGGGCGATCTCGGAATAGTCCTTCGAGCGCTGGTCGACGTTCTCGATCATCAGCGAGATCGGCGTGCCGGTGGTAACCTGGCCGCCGGTGCGGTCGTCCTCGAAGACGCCGGACAGGATGCGCACCGCGTCCGGTTCCTGGCGCTGGGTGACGAACCGGCCCTGGCCCGGCCGGCGCTTGTCGAGCCAGACCTGGATGTCGGCCGCGGTCAGCGTCAAGCCCGGCGGGCAGCCGTCGACCACGCAGCCCAGGGCGGGTCCGTGGCTTTCGCCCCAGGTGGTGACGCGGAAGAGATGGCCGAAGCTGTTGTGCGACATGACCTCGGCCTTCTAGCGGAAGGGCGTTCGCAGAGTCACGCGGCCCAGGCCGCCGCGAACCGGCGCAGCAGGGTCTTGGCGGCGCTTTCGGCGCGGTCCGGCCCCGGCGCCAGCCTCACGAACAGGTCGCCCTGACGCCGGGCGGCGGTCGCCGGCAGCCCTTCGCCGGGCACCCGCACCAGCTTCCGGTCGGCGGCCTTGCGACTGATCCAGATCGTGCGCGGGCCGGCCGGCGTCTCGACGGTCACCCGCCCGCCGTCCGTCAGCACCGCCGCGTCCACGCTGGCGGTGATCCAGAGGTCGTCGCCGCGGACGGTGGCCCCGTCGCTGCGCACGGTCACGGCGAACAGTTCGCCGCCGGCGCGCACCTGCTGTCCCGCCCTCAGGCCCGGTTCGAGGCGCAGCCTCAGCCGCCGCCCGTCGCGGGTCTCCACCACCGCCTCGCCCCCCGCGAAGGCGATGGCGGGCGTGATCTCCACGGTCGCCGGCCGCGCCGGCGCGGCGGTCGCGGGCGCCGGAATGAAGGCGATGGGCTCCGGCGGGCCGTCCCGCAGCAGCCGGTAGGCCTCCAGCACCGCGCGGAAGGCTTCGGCGTCGCCGCCCGGGCGGTCCGGATGGGTGCGCCGGGCCGCCTCGCGGAAGGCGGCGATCAGCGCGCCGGCGTCGGCGCCGGGCCGGACGCCCAGCAGGCGCCGCGCCGCCTTCGCATCGATCCTCGCCCCGCCGGTCATCGCGGCAAGGTGACCGCACAGGGTCAACGGCCCGTTAAGCCTGCCCATCGGCGCGGGCTGCGCTATATGCAGCTCCATGAGCGACAAGGACGTCCTGATCCCCGCCTCGCCCAGCGAGGACGACTATGTCCGGCAGGTGACCGAGGCCGAGCCTCTGCCCCTGCTGCCGGAAGCCGATCCGTTCGAGCTGTTCGGAACCTGGCTGAAGGCCGCGCACGAGTCGGAGCTGAACGACGGCAACGCCATGGCCCTGGCGACCGTGGACGCCGAAGGCCTGCCGGACGTCCGCATGGTGCTGCTCAAGGGGTTCGATACGGACGGCTTCGTCTTCTACACCAACCTGCAGAGCGCCAAGGGCCGGGAGCTGGCCGCCAACCCGCGCGCAGCCCTGCTGTTCCACTGGAAGTCGCTCCGGCGCCAGGTCCGCATCCGCGGCGACGTAACGCCGGTGACCGACGCCGAGGCCGACGCCTACTTCGCCACCCGGGCGCGGCACAGCCAGATCGGGGCCTGGGCCTCGGACCAGTCACGGCCGCTGCCGGACCGCTTCGCGCTGGAGAAGCGCGTGGCCGAGGTCGGTCTGCGCTTCGGGCTGGGCAAGGTCGCGCGCCCGCCGCACTGGTCGGGTTTCCGCATCGTTCCGCGCAGCTTCGAGTTCTGGCGCGACCGGCCGTTCCGCCTGCACGAGCGCCTGGTGTTCGAGCGCCGCGCCGACGGCGCCTGGGCGACTAGCCGGCTGTTTCCCTGACCCCGTAGCGGGCGAGGAAGGTGTCGACCGCGTCGGCGGCGATCTCGGCCGGGGAGCGGGACGTCTGCGCCTCGTCCCCCTCGATCAGGCCGAGCAGCAGCGTCGCGTGCTCGATCATCCCCTGCAGCTGGCCGGCCGCATGGCCGACCCTCTCCACGGACAGGTCCCCGGCCTCGACCAGATCCCGGATCAGCGTGACGGCCGTGCCGCCCAGCTCCCTGCGCCCGCGCGACCGGAAATGCTCGGCCAGATCGGGGAACCGGCGTCGCTCGGCGATGACCATCCGGAACAGGGCGCGCGAGGTCCGGTCGCTGTAGAAGGCCGCATAGGCCGTCGCGAAGGATTCGAGGCGCCGTCGCGCACCGCCTTCGACCGCCGCCGCCGCCGGGACAGCGCCGGCCAGGTCGGCGATCGCGGTCTCGACCACGACGCGGAACAGTTCCGCCTTGCTGGGGAAATGGGCGTACAGCGTGGCGGTTGAGACGCCGGCGAGGCGCGCCACCTGCTCCATGCCGGCCTGGGCGAATCCCTCCCGCGTGAAGATGTCCCTGGCGGCGGCGAGGATCAGGCTTCGCTTCCGCTCGGAACGGGTTCCCCCTACAACTGCCGGCATGTCCCCTCGATAACGCTGTTACGGGTTCAGCCTATAGGGGAATTTTGCGCCGCGGCAACGGGCCTCAGTCGAGCCGGACCTGGTCGCGGAACGGTTTCAGCAGCGGATGGAACAGCACCGGCGCCAGCAGGCGGTCGAACTCGCCCGGATCGACCGGTATGACCGCGCCGCGATCGTCGGTGATGACGATGTCGGCCAGCAGGCGCGAGGGCTGGATGAACCGTTCATGCGCCGGGCGCACGGTGGCCAGGTACTGGCTGATGACCGAGTCCGCCGTGCGGTCCCGCTCTCGCTGGTCGCGGATCAGCCGCCGGATGAAGCGGACGTCGGACGGCGTGTCGACGAACACCCGCAGGTCGAAGATCGTCGCCAGATCCGGCGTGCACAGCAGATGCGCGCCCTCGACCACGATCACCGGGCTGGGCGACAGCGTCTCGGTCTCCGGCTTCCGCCGGTGGGTCGAGAAGCAATAGATGGGCCCCTCGACCGTTTCTCCGGCCTTCAACGCCAGAAGATGCTCGGCCAGAAGGCCGTGGTCCTTTGACGACACGTCGTCAAAATCGAACGTCGCGGCGTCGAAGCCGGGCTGGCCGCCCCAGTCGCCGTAGTAGGCGTCCTCGATCACGACCCGCACGGTTCCCTCCGGCAGACGCGCCTGCAGCGCCGCGGCGAGCGTGCTCTTGCCCGACCCCGACCCGCCGGCGACGGCGATCAGCAGCGGACGGTCAGGCGCGGGGGCGGTCGGTGCGGTCATCGGCGTCGCTTATGCCGAACTTGCACCAGAGCGTCGACCGCCGCGCGGATTTCCCTCTGAACGCGCGCCGCGTTGTGCATGGCGGCGCGAGGCTGCTACGGTTATCGCAACGAAAACAGCACAGGGGGAGACGACGGCGATGCAAGGGCTGATGCAGCAGTCGGCGCTCACGGTCGACACGATTCTGGATCACGCCAGGCGTTGGCACGGGGACCGCGAAGTCGTGACCCGTTCGGTCGAAGGGCCGATCGTCCGCACCACCTACGCCCAGATCCACGACCGCGCCAAGCGCCTGTCGAACGCCCTGCTGGGCATGGGCATCCGGCTTGGCGACCGGGTCGCGACCCTCGCCTGGAACAGCGGCCGGCACATGGAGGCGTGGTACGCCATCATGGGCATCGGCGCCGTCTGCCACACCCTGAACCCGCGCCTGCACCCCGACCAGATCGCCTGGATCATCAACCACGCCGAAGACCGGATCATCTTCGTCGATCTGACCTTCGTGCCGATCCTCGAGCAGATCCTGCCCAACTGTCCGTCGGTCGAACACGTCGTGGTCATGACCGACCACGAGCACATGCCCGCCTTCCAGCTCAAGGGCGTGCCGACCATGAAATGGCAGGGCGCGCACACCTTCGAGACCCTGGTCGAAGGCAGCGCCCCGGACTGCGCCTGGGGCGGCTTCGACGAGAACACCGCCGCTGGGCTCTGCTACACCTCGGGCACCACGGGCGATCCCAAGGGCGTGCTCTATTCGCACCGCTCCAACTACCTCCACACCCTGGTCGGCCTGCAGGCCGACGTCCTCGGCATCTCGGCGACCGACACCGTCCTGCCTGTGGTGCCGATGTTCCACGCCAACGCCTGGGGCATCGCCTTCGCCGGCCCGGGCGTCGGGGCCAAGCTGGTCATGCCGGGCGCGAAGATGGATGGCGCCTCGATCCATGAGCTGATCGAAACCGAGGGCGTCACCTTCTCGGCCGCCGTGCCGACCGTCTGGCAGATGCTGCTGCAGCACCTCGATGCGACCAACGGCAAGCTGACCCGGCTCAAGAAGGTGGTCATCGGCGGCTCGGCCTGTCCCGAAAGCATCATCCGCGGCTTCCATGACCGCTACGGCGTGGACGTGCTGCATGCCTGGGGGATGACCGAGACCTCGCCGCTGGGCACGCTGGGCTCGCCCAACGCCCGGGTGGCCGGCCTCTCTTATGACGAGCGCATGGCCTACAAGCTCAAGCAGGGCCGCCCGCCGCTCGGCATCGACCTCAGGCTGACCGACGACGAGGGCCGCGATCTGCCGCACGACGGCAAGACCTTCGGCCACCTGATGGTCAAGGGACCGTTCGTGGTCCGCGAGTACTTCAAGGGCGCCGGCGGCAAGATCCTCGACGGCAAGGGCTACTTCGACACCGGCGACGTCGCGACGATCGATCCGGAAGGCTTCATGCAGATCACCGACCGCGCCAAGGACGTCATCAAGTCCGGCGGCGAGTGGATCAGCACCATCGACATCGAGAACATCGCCGTCGGACACCCGGCGGTCGAACTGGCCGCCGTCATCGGCGTCGCCCATCCCAAGTGGGACGAGCGTCCGCTGCTGCTGATCAAGCTGAAGCCCGGCGCCCACGCGACCAAGGAAGAGATCCTGCGCTTCCTGGAGGGCAAGATCGCCAAGTGGTGGATGCCGGACGACGTGGCCTTCGTGGACGACATCCCGCTCGGCGCGACCGGCAAGATCGACAAGAAGCTGATCCGCGAACGGATGAAGGACTACG
>CALKHU010000181.1 GCA_937991555.1 uncultured Caulobacter sp. | reverse complement strand
GCCGCCCTCGACGCCGGTTCCGGCCGCCGCCACCGCCCTGGCGCTCGATCCGGGCGGGCTGATGCTGGTGATGACCGACAACGGCTCGACCCGGCTGCTCGATTTCGGCCTGCCGCAGGCCCAGGCGCTGGAGATCCTCGGCCGCGTCGTCGGCCCGCTGCCGACGGCGACGACCAACAGCGAGTGCGGCGCCGGGCCGCTGCAGTTCGTCGAGGCCCCGGACGGCCTGACCCTGCTGTTCCAGGACGGCCGCTTCGTCGGCTGGAGCGCCGGCCCGGCCAGCAAGGGCAAGCACGCCACCATGGCCGGGATCGGCGTCGGCTCCACGCGCAGCCAGCTGACCGCGGCGGTCTCCGGCGCCACGATCGAGGAGACCTCCCTCGGCCAGGAGTTCAGCGCCGGCGGCCTCTACGGCGTGCTCTCGGGCGCCGACGCCAACGCGACCATCGACACCCTCTGGGCGGGGACGTCATGCGTGTTCCGGTGATCCCCCGCGCCGTCGTCGGCGGTCGGGGATAGGGGCTCGTCCGGGGCGCGGCCGCCGCCACGCCCCGGTTCGGGCGGCGCTGCTCAGGCCGCCGCCCGGGTCCCTGCCGCGGCCGGACGGGCGTCCAGCCGGAACTGGCCGACGGCGCCGTTCAGCCGCGCGGCCTCCTGGCGGAGAGTGTGCGCCGCGGCGGTGGTCTGCTCGACCATGGCGGCGTTGCGCTGCGTCGTCTGGTCCATGTGGTTGACGGCGTTGTTGACCTCCTGCAGGCCCAGCGACTGTTCGCGGGCCGAGGCGGCGATCTCCGAGACGACCTTGGCGATCTCGCCGACGCGGTCGAGGATCGCGTTCAGCGACTTGCCGGTGCGGCCGACCAGCCCGACGCCCTCGGCCACCTTGTCGCCGCTGGCGCTGATCAGGGCCTTGATCTCCTTGGCCGCCCCCGCCGAACGCTGGGCCAGTTCGCGGACCTCCTGGGCGACGACGGCGAAGCCCTTGCCCGCGTCGCCGGCCCGCGCCGCCTCGACCCCGGCGTTCAGGGCGAGCAGGTTGGTCTGGAAGGCGATCTCGTCGATCACCCCGATGATCTGGCCGATCTGCGCCGAGGCGGACTCGATCTCGTGCACCGCCCGCACGGTGTCGGCGACGACGGCGCCGGTCGCCTCCGCCTCGCCCCGGGTGGCGACGACCAGCTTTTCCGCCGTCGCCGCACCCTCGGCCGTCTGGCGCACGGTGGCGGTGATCTCGTCGAGGGCGGCGGCGGTCTGCTCCAGCGCCGCGGCCTGCTGCTCGGTGCGCCGCGACAGGTCGTCGGCCGCCCGGGCGATCTCGTCGGAGCCGCTTTCGACCCCGTACGCCGACGACCGGATGTCGGACAGCGTGCGGGTCAGCTTCGCGGCGGCGGTGTTGAAATCGTTGCGCAGGCGCTCGTACTCGGGGGCGAACGCCTCCTCGAGCCGGAAGGCGACCTCGCCGGCCGACAGCCGGTCCAGCCCCGCCGCCAGCTGGTCCATCGCCCGGTCGCGGCGGGCGTTGGCGGCGGCGCGCTCGGCGTCGCCCGCGCTGCGCTCGGCCTCGGACCGGCGCCGGTCCTCCTCCTGCTCCAGGCGCAGCGCCCGACGCTCCAGCACCCCTTCGCGGAAGGTCTGCACCGAGGCCGCCATCTCGCCCAGCTCGTCGGGACGGCCGCGATAGGGGACCTCCTGGTCATAATCGCCGGCCGCCAGCCGGGTCATGTAGCGGGTGATCCCCTCCAGCGGCCGGATCACCCGGGCGCGGATCGCCAGCACGCCGGTCACGATGATGGTCACCATCAGCAGGCCCAGCGCGGAGAGGGCGATGGTCGCCTTCAGCTGCACGCGGTCCGACGCGGCCTCCGCCGACCTGCGGTCGGACTCGAGCATCGGCACCACGCCTTTGATGGTCTTGTAGTGCGCATGATAGGCGTCATGCGCCTTGTCGTAGGCGGCGCGCTCGGCCGCGGCGTCGCCGGCCTGCTTGGCCGCCACCATCGCCTCGACGTGCCCGAACAGCTCCTTGGCCTGCGCATCCGACCGGGTCAGCAGGATCTCCAGCGCCGGCGAGCGGTAGTCGCTGTTGCGCCAGTACTCGACCCGTTCCCGGTAGCCGGTCACCAGGGGCTGCATCTCCCCGAGCGCTTCCGTCATCTCGGCCTGCCCGTACGACGTGGCCGGATCGGCCGTGTGGTACTGCGTGACAGCGAGGAAGTACTCCACCAGGAACATCGGCGGCGGCAGGATGTCTGCTGTCAGAACCTCGTTGTTGTGGATGCGCTGGTAGGCCGGCCCGTTCACCCGCACCTGCGAGACGGTCAGCCACGCCCCCGCCGAGATGATCAGCAACCCCGCCATGAGCGTGACGCCGAAAAGCGTCATCACGCCGGACACCCTGAGTTTCATGGTCCTGCCTCTGGTTCGTCGTCAGAACCTGAGGAGTGCGCGCAGGGCTGAACTGCGACTTAACCCGATCCGGGCCAGCCACGCCGCCTACTGCACGCGAAGCGCGATCAACCCGCTCGGAGCCCAGAATTACAAGCCATAGGTGCAGAAATGACCCGAAAAGAACCGTGTTCACCCAAATCGGGTCGGCGAGCGAGGGGGCTGTTGAACATGCCCATTTTGGGGCGGCGCCCGGGTTTTGATCGCCGCTTGCTTCTTTTCGCCCGGCCCTGTCATGTCTCCCCCGGGGGGACCGGGATGAAGGGAGCAGGACCTTGGACGTGATGGCGAGGTGGCATGAGGTCGTCGAAGCGCGCGACGAGGCGAAGCTGCGCGACCTGCTCGATCCGGACGCGGTGTTCGAGTCGCCGGTGGTGCACACGCCCCAGCAGGGACGGGAGATCACGACCCGCTACCTCATGGCCGCCTTCGACGTGCTGAACAACGACAGCTTCCACTACCTCGGGCGCTGGGACGGCGACGGCTCCGCGGTGCTCGAGTTCGCCACCGAGATCGACGGCATCAGGATCAACGGCGTCGACATGATCTGGTGGAACGCCGCGGGCCGCATCACCCGCTTCAAGGTCATGGTCCGGCCGCTGAAGGCCATCAACCTGCTTCACCAGAAGATGGGCGCCCGGCTGATGGCGGCGGCGGGCGGCGGGTGACCGCCGCGCGGGCCTTCAGTCTCCCTTAAGGCCCGCGCGGGATGCTTCGGCATGATGAGAGCGTCCCCGGGAGGCCGCCATGTCCGTGACCCGCACCGGCAGTTTCCGCCGGCAGCATGACCACTTCGAGCCGCAGCTCGACGACGATCCCCACGCCGCCCGCCGCATGCGCGGCGCGCTCGAGCAGATCGACTACACCGCCTTCGCCTCCAACAAGGAGGTCATCGGCCAGCTGCTCGGCCCGGCTGACGCCCTCCAGTTCCAGAAGCTGGCCGTCGCCGCGGCGCAGGCCCGGGCGGTCTGGGTCGGCCAGGCGCTGAAGGTCGCCGAGAGCGGCGGACGGGTGACGCCGGAGGATCTGGCCCGGCTTTCCCATCTGCGCGCGACGTTCGAGGAGCTGACCGAGGCTTACGAGGGCCTGCGCCGGCTCGTGGAGCGGGGCTATCTAGCCTACAGCAGCTCGGCTCAATAAAATACCCGGGTAATATTGACGGGCGGCGGCCGTCGGGCCATACGGGCGCCATGTTCGACGCCGCCACGCCCGCCGCCGCCTTTGTTGACGACCGCCGCCTCGCCGCCGGGGCGCTGGCCGAGGTCGCCCGCGCGGTGGCCGCCTCGCCGGATCCCGGACGGGCGATCATCCTGCTCGCCGATGGCCGGACCATCGACCTCGACCTGCGCGGGACGCCGGACGAGGTCGCCGCCCGGCTGCCCGCTCCTTCCGCGGCCCCGCCCCGGGCGCGCGGCCGCCCGAGGCTCGGCGTCACCGCCCGCGAGGTGACCCTGCTGCCCCGCCACTGGGACTGGCTGGCGCGCCAGCCGGGCGGCGCCTCCGTCGCCCTGCGCCGGCTGGTCGAGGCGGCGCAGAAGGACCCGCGCGAGGAGGCCCGCGCCGCCGCCGAGGCCGCCTACCGCGCCATGACCGTGCTCGCCGGCGACCGCCCGGGCTACGAGGAGGCCGTCCGCGCCCTGTTCGCCGGCGACGGCGAGGGCTTCCGCCGTCGTCTGGCCGACTGGCCGGCCGACATAGGCGATCACCTGCTGACTCTCGCGAGGCTGCCATGAACCGCGACCGCCGGCGGGCGCTCACCGCCGCCTGGAAGGAGCGCAAGGCCCGGCCCGGCGTGTTCGCGGTCCGCTGCACGGCCACCGGCGAGACCTGGATCGGCCGTTCGGCCGAGCTCGCCAACCGCCAGAACAGTGTCTGGTTCTCGCTGCGCCTCGGCTCCCATCCCAACCGCGCCATGCTGGCGGCCTGGAAGGCGCACGGCGAGGCGGCGTTCGCCTATGAAGAGCTCGAGGCGCTGGATCCCGACCTCGAGGGGTGGCTGCTCGAACAGGCGCTGAAGGACGCCGTCGCCGCCTGGCGCGACCGGCTGGGCGCGGGCCAGGTCTGATTTCGCGAGCGCTCCGGCGCGGCGGCGGCTAAGGGGACGGCCATGAACGCCCAGAACCCCGCCCCCTCGATCCTGCTGATCGCGATCTGCGCCTGCGTCGTCGGCGGCATGCTGACCGCGTTGCAGGGACCGACCAACGCCATGCTCGCCCGGCCGCTGAACTCGCCGGTGAACGCCGCCTTCGTCTCGTTCGCGGTCGGGACGGCGGCGCTGCTGCTGGCGGTGCTGGCGTTGCGGACCCGGCCCGACTGGAGCGGCGTGCAGGCGTTGCCCTGGTATGCGTGGCTGGGCGGCCTCTACGGCGTCGTCTTCGTCGTCGCCGCCGCCTACTCCGCGCCGCGGCTCGGCGTGGCCTCGACCGTTACGCTGATGATCGCCGGCCAGCTGATCGCCAGCGTCGTGGTCGACCACTTCGGCGGCTTCGGCATCCCGGCCAAGCCGGTCAATCTGGTCAAGGTCGCCGGGGTGGCGCTGGTCTTCGCCGGCGTGGTTCTGGTGCGGCGGGCCTGACGCGGAAAAGGCGGCCCCGCGTCGCGGGACCGCCTTCCAGCCCGGAGAGCCGTCGGGGGGAACCGGCCCTCCGTTGTCGGTCGTCTACTGCGGAACCGGCTCGGTCGCCGGCGCCGGCGCCGGGGGCGTGGCGGGCTGCAGGCTGACGGCCGCGGGTTCGCCGAGAGACGGCGGCGGCGGCGCGGATA
>CALKHU010000180.1 GCA_937991555.1 uncultured Caulobacter sp. | reverse complement strand
GCCCTCCCCGTCCCGCTCGATCTCGACCACGGGCGGCTGCAACACCCCCTTGGCCCTGATGGAGGCCGCGAAGGCCTCGATGGTCGCCGCGCTGTGCGGGGTCTTCCTCGCATTCTTCGGCGAGGCCTTGAGCCGGTTCAACGGCACGATCAGTTCCGCGCCGTGCTGCGGCGCGATCGCCTCGGTCGCGGCGGTTTCGATGGATTGAGCAGTCATGGCTGCCTCCTTTGGGCATGGGTTGCAGGCACGCGAACTGCGCGCCTGAAACCCTGCCCGTCGGCGAGACCGGGGTAGCAAGGGCCAGGGCGGACCGGCCGGAGGGGGATCGCCCGGGCTGCACAAGCCGATGACGATGATGATCATGAACAGCATGACCGCGCGGAAGGCCGGGGAGACCGGCCGGTCCGGCGGCGGAGCCGCTTCACCCTGGCCCGCGCGAGGGCGGAGCCCTTAGCGCCTTGCAGCGGCGTGGCGGCGTGCGCCTGTGGACGAGGCGTCCGGCCGGCGGAGTCCATCTTGACCGCGCCGCCTGTTCCGCTTTTGTTCTCGCCATGCCCTACCGCAAGACCGTCATCGTCGAATGGCAGACCGCCGGCGACCGCCGCTCCTATTTCGTGCGGCCCGGCAGCCGGTCCCGCCCCTGGATCTGGTTCCGGGACGGAGACGTGCCGCCGTTCGAGGAGGAGTCGGCGCGCTTCGTAGTCGAAAAACGCGCCGGCCGCTGGGTGGCGGTCGAGCGGGCTCCTGAGAGCGCCACCGGGCGGCGAACGGGCTGACGGCGACGCCCGCAAGCCGCCTCGCCTAATTGATACGTCTCTCGACCGCTAGTCGGCGGCCTCCTGCGCCTTGCGGGCATCCTCCAGGATCTCCAGGCCGCCTTTGGCCGCGATCCCCGCGACGATGACGCCGACCACCAGGTCCGGCCACGACTGGTCCAACCATAGAACCAGTCCGCCCGCGAGGATGATCCCACCGTTGGAGGCGAAGTCGTTGAGACTGAACGTCTCGGCGGCGCGAAGATTGACATCGTCGCCGTCGAGCCGCCGCAGAAGCTGCAGACAAATCAGGTTCACCACCGCAGCGACGATGGCCAGGACGATCATGGTCCCGCCGATCGGCTCGGCCCCAAGCCACCACCGCCGGCCGGCGTCGACCAGGACGCCGGCGGCGAAGATCAGCAGCAGGACGCCCGAGGTCGTCGCCGCGCGCCGCTTCCAGGTCAGGGCCCGGCCGACGGCGAGGAAGCTGATCAGATAGACGACGCTGTCGGAGGCGTTATCGAGCGCATTGGCGAGCAAGGCGCTGGAGTCCGCGAGAAGACCGCCGAGGCCAAGCCCCGCGAACAGCAGGCCGTTGAGGATCAGGACGACCAGCAGGGTGCGTCGCTGCCGGTCGTGCTGGGCGTTCGTGGTCACGACGGCTCCTCCCTCTTGTCCAGAATACGCGCGGCGAGAGTTGGCAGCACCAGAAGCGTCAGCACCGTGGCGGTCAGCAGGCCGCCGATGACGACCGTCGCCAGCGGCTTCTGCACCTCGGCGCCGGCCCCGAAGGCGAACGCCATCGGGATGAAGCCGAGCATCGCGACCAGGGCCGTGGTCAGAACGGCTCTGAGGCGACTGACGGCCCCTTCCACGGCCGCCGCCAAGGGCGCGGCTCCTTGCTCGTAGCGCTGGCGAATGGCCTGCATCAGGACGAGCCCGTTCAGGGTCGCGACGCCGGAGACGGCGATGAAGCCGACAGCCGCCGAGATCGAGAACGGCATGCCGCGCAGCAGTAAGGCGACGGCCCCGCCGACCAAGGCCAGGGGCACGCCGGCGAAGACCAGTGCTGCGTCCTTGAGCGAGCGCAGGGCCAGGAACAGCAACAGGCCGATGGTCAGGAAGACCAGAGGCACGATCATCGCCAACCGGGCGCTGGCGCGTTCGAGGTTCTCGAACTGCCCGCCCCAGTCGAACCAGCCGGAGACCGGCGGCCGCACCTCGCGACCGACGGCGGCGCGGGCCTCGGCCACGAAGCCGCCGAGATCGCGACCCCGGACGTTGGCCTGAACGACGATCCGCCGCTTGCCGTTCTCCCGGCTGATCTGGTTGGGCCCTTCAGTCATGTCGAAGCGAGCCACGGCTGAAAGCGGCACGGTCAGGGCGCCGGGCTCGGCCGATTCCGGCATCACCGGCAGCTGGACCATCACCGCGGGATCGTTGCGCAGCTCGTCGGCCAGGCGGACCACGACGTCGAAGCGGCGATCGCCTTCCAGCACATGGCCGGCCGACCGGCCGCCCAGGGCGATAGCCAGGGCGTCCGCGGCGTCGCTGGCGTGAACCCCTTGCGCCGCCGCGATGGTCCGATCGACGACGGCGGTGATCGACGGCTGGCCCGAGACCTGCTCGACGCGCACGTCGGCCGCCCCCGGGATCCGCCGCAGCACGGCGGCGACCTGGTCGGCGCTGGCCTGCATGGCGGCGAAGTCGTCGCCATAGACGGAGACCGCCACGTCGGAGCGAACCCCGGCGATCAGCTCATTGAAGCGCATCTGGATCGGCTGGGTGAACTCGTAATTGTTCCCCAGCAGGTGGCCGAGTTCCTCCTCCATGCGCTCGACCAGCTCCGCCTTGGGCAGGGAGGGGTTCGGCCACTCGCTGCGCGGTCTGAGCATGACGAAGGTGTCGGAGATCGAGGGCGGCATGGGATCCGACGCCACCTCGGCGGTGCCGGTGCGGGTGACGACCTGCTCCACCTCGGGCATGGCCTGCAGCGTCCGCTCGACCTGGAACTGCATGGCCTGACTCTGTTCCAGCGAGGTGGAAGGGACCCGCAACGCCTGGACCAGGACGTCGCCCTCGTCGAGCGTCGGCACGAACTCGCGGCCCAGGCTCAGGAAGGCCACGAGGCCGACCAGAACGGCCAGGCCGGCCCCCGCGACCACCGCCCGCGGCCGTTCGACCACCCGCCGCAGCAGCGGTTCATAACGGGCCTTGGCGGCACGGCTCAGGCGGGTCTCGTCGTCATGTCCCTTCGGCTCCCGGACCCAGATGGCGGCCATGGCCGGCACGAAGGTGAAGGAGAGGATGAAGGCGCCCAGCAAGGCGAACATCACGGTGCCGGCCATGGGGCCGAACATCTTGCCCTCGACGCCTTCGAACATCAGCAGGGGCGCATAGACCAGAAGGATGATGGCCTGGCCGAAGGCGGCCGGCCGCGCCATCTCCCGGGCCGCCTCTACCGCCACCGTCAGCCGTTCGGGCAAGCTCAAGGCGCGGCCGACGCTCTCGCGGCGCATGGCGAGCCGACGCAGGGTGTTCTCGATGACGACTACGGCGCCGTCGACGATCAGGCCGAAGTCGAGCGCGCCCAGGCTGAGCAGATTGGCGCTGATGCCGAAGCGGTTCATGGCCGCAGCCGCGAACAGGAAGCTGAGCGGGATGACCAAGGCGGTGATGATCGCCGCCCGCACATTGCCGAGCGCGAAGAAGAGCACGGCGATGACCAGCAGGGCGCCGAGGGCGAGGTTGTGCTCGACGGTGCGGATCGTGGCCTCGACCAACTGGGTGCGGTCGAGCGCCGGCCTGGCGACGACCCCCGGCGGCAGGCTGGCCCCAATCTCCTTGAGGCGCTCGCCGACGCGATGGGCGACGGCGCGAGAGTTCTCACCCTGAAGCATCAGGGCGGTGCCGACGACGGTTTCGCGACCGTTGCTGCTGGCCGAACCGAGGCGCGGCGCGCGACCGATCTCCACCGTGGCGACGTCCGAGACCCGGATCACCTGGCCGCCGCGATTGAGGATCGGGGTCTGGGCCAGTTCCTCGAGGCTGCGGATCCGCGCATCGGCGCGGACGATGTAGGCTTCGCCGGCCCGGTTCACATAACCGGCCCCGGCGATGCGGTTGGCGTGCTCGAGGGCCTCGACCAGCTGCACAAGACCCACGCCATAGGCGGCGAGGCGCGCCGGGTCGGGATGGACGGCGTACTCCTTCACATAGCCGCCCTGGACATCGATGCCGGCGACGCCTTCCACGGTCTTGAGCTGGGGCGCGATGATCCAGTCCTGGACCGTGCGCAGATAGGTGGCCTTCTCCTCGTCGGTCGTCAGCCGCTCGCCCTCGGGCGTGATGTAGACCGCCCCCGTGCGGGCGGCCTGTCCCGTCAGCTCGACGGTGAAGATGAACACCTCGCCCAAGCCGGTCACGACAGGGCCCATCGACGGCTGGACGCCCTCGGGAAGGTCGTCCCGCGCGGCCTGCATGCGCTCGTTGACGAGGTTGCGCGCGAAATAGATGTCCGTGCTGTCCGTGAAGACGGCGGTGATCTGCGAGAAGCCGTGCCGCGACAGCGACCGGGTCTCGACGAGGCCCGGCAGGCCGGCCAGGGCCGTCTCCATCGGGAAGGTCACCTGGCGCTCCACCTCCTCAGGCCCCAGCGCGGGGGCGACGGTGGTCACCTGGACCTGGCGATTGGTTATGTCCGGGACGGCGTCAATCGGCAGCCGCACCAGTTCGCGCACGCCGAAGCCGGCGAGCACGATGGCGGCCAGCACGACGAGCCAGCGATAGCGCACCGCGCCTGAGATGATCCGGTCGAGCATCAGTCATCATCCTCCACGGCGCCCTTGCCGAGCTCGGCCTTGAGCAGGAAGGCGTTGGCGCCGGCGATGCGCTCCGCGCCGGTGAGACCGCGGACGATTTCGATGCGGTCTCCGGCCCGGCGACCCGGAACCACCGGCTGGGCCCGGAAGCCCGTCGGGGTGACGACGAAGACGACGCTGGCGCCGTCGACGGTCTGGACCGCCTCGGCCGGCACGGCGATGCCGCTTGCGCCGCCGGTGATGATCGAGCCGCTCACCGCCGAACCCGGCGGCGGCGCGACGCCAGCCGCGCGTGCGCGGATCAGGGTCGATCCGGACTGTTCGTCAGCGTCGGGCGCCACCGCGGTGACGACGGCGGCGTACTCGGCCCCGTCCGGGCCCTGGATCGTGATGCGTGCACCCGGTCTGACCGTCGCCGCCAGGGCGGCGGGAGCGTTGAAGACCAGTTCGACACGGTTGGGATTGGAGATCGTCGCGATCGGATCGCCCTGCTGGACGACGCCGCCGAGACCGACCCGCAGGGCCGTGACGACCCCGCTGATCGGGGCGACGATCGTCGCTCGCCCGCTGGCGTTGGGCCCTCCCGCGGCCGCGACGCGGGCCCGGGTCGCGCGGGCCTGGGCCTCGGCGG
>CALKHU010000179.1 GCA_937991555.1 uncultured Caulobacter sp. | reverse complement strand
GATCCGCAAGGACCGCGAGGCCATCATCATCACCGAGATCCCGTATCAGGTGAACAAGGCGACGCTGCAGGAACGTATCGCCGAACTGGTCCGCGACAAGAAGATCGAGGGCATCAGCGACATCCGCGACGAGAGCGACCGCGACGGCATGCGCGTCGTCGTCGAGCTGAAGCGCGACGCCTCGGGCGAGGTCATCCTCAACCAGCTCTATCGCTTCACGGCCCTGCAGAGCAGCTTCGGCTACAACATGCTGGCGCTGAACCGCGGCCGGCCCGAGCAGATGGGCCTGCGCGAGATGGTCTCGGCCTTCGTCGACTTCCGCGAGGAGGTCGTCGTCCGGCGCACCCGGTTCGAGCTGACCAAGGCGCGGGACCGCGGCCATGTGCTGGTCGGCCTGGCCATCGCCGTCGCCAACATCGACGAGTTCATCCACATCATCCGCAGCTCGGCCGACCCGGCCGAGGCGCGCGAGCGGCTCTGCGCCCGCGACTGGCCGACCGGCGACATGCTGCCGCTGATCGAGCTGATCGCCGACCCGCGCACGGTCGTCGTCGGCGGCGACCGGGTGCGTCTGTCGGACGAGCAGGCCCGCGCCATCCTCGCCCTGACCCTGTCCCGCCTGACCGGCCTCGGCCGCGACGAGATCATGGAGGAGGCGCGCGGTCTTGCGACGACCATCGCCGCCCTGCTCGAGCTGCTCAGCGACCGCGCCAACATCATGCGCGTGATCCGCGAAGAGCTCGTCGAGGTCCGCGAGAAGTTCGCCATCCCGCGCCGCACGCAGATCGTCGAGGGCGACGCCGACCTCGAGGACGAAGACCTCATCGCCCGCGAGGACATGGTCATCACCGTGACCCACGGCGGCTACGTCAAGCGCACGCCGCTCTCGACCTACCGCTCGCAGCGGCATGGCGGGAAGGGGCGCTCGGGCATGTCGACCAAGGAGGAGGACGCCGTCACCCGCGTGTTCTCGGCCTCGACCCACGCCCCGGTGCTGTTCTTCACCTCAGGCGGCAAGGTCTACCGGCTGAAGGTGTGGCGCCTGCCGCTGGGCACGCCGACGTCGCGCGGCAAGGCGTTCGTGAACCTCCTGCCGATCGAGCCCGGCGAGAGCATCACCACCATCCTGCCGCTGCCGGAGGACGAGGCGACCTGGGGCGCTCTGGACGTGATGTTCGCGACCCGCTCGGGCAACGTCCGTCGCAACAAGCTCAGCGACTTCGCCCAGATCAACCGCAACGGCAAGATCGCCATGAAGCTGGACGAGGGCGACTCCATCATCGGCGTCGGCCTCTGCACCCCGGCCAATGACGTGCTGCTCACCACGGCGCTCGGCCGAGCGATCCGGTTCGAGGTCAGCGACGTGCGCGTGTTCGCCGGCCGCGATTCCACCGGCGTGCGCGGCATCCGGCTGGCGGACGGCGACCAGGTCCTGTCGATGGCCATCCTGCACGGCGTCGACGCCACGCCGGCGGAGCGCGCCGCCTACCTCAAGTACGAGCGCGCCCGCCTTCGGGCGGAGTCCGCCGAAGACGAGGAGTCCGCGGCTCCGGTCGACGACGAGGAGGACGTCGGCGAGGCCGAACTGACCCCCGAGCGCATCATCGCGCTTCAGGCGGCCGAGGAGTTCATCCTCACCCTGTCGTCGGAGGGCATCGGCAAGCGCACCAGCGCCTACGATTTCCGGCGCACCGGCCGGGGCGGCCAGGGCCTGCTGGCCCAGGACCTGACGCGCAAGGGCGGCCGCCTGGTCGCCAGCTTCCCCGTCGACCACGCCGACGAGCTTCTCCTGGTCACCGACGCCGGTCAGCTGATCCGCTGCCCGGTGAGCGGAATCCGCATCGCCGCCCGCAACACCCAGGGCGTGATCGTCTTCCGCACGGCCCAGGATGAGCATGTCGTGAGCGTGGAAAGGCTTGAAGCCTCGGCCGAAAGCGGCGACGAAGGCGGCGAGGACGACGGGGGCGAGCAGACTCCCGAGTAGCCGCAGCGCGCAAAGGGGTTCTGGATGACGCGAGTCGGGCTCTACCCGGGCACGTTCGATCCGATGACGAACGGTCACCTGGACATCATCGGCCGGGCCGTGAAGCTGGTCGACAAGCTGGTGATCGGCGTCGCCATCAACGAAGGCAAGGGTCCGCTCTTCAATCTCGAGGAGCGCGTCGCCATCGTCCGGGACGAGACCGCCCACCTCCAGAAGATCGCCGAGATCGAGGTGCGGCCGTTCAAGGGCCTGCTGATGCACTTCGCCCGCGAGGTCGAGGCCGGCATCATCGTCCGCGGCCTGCGCGCCGTCGCTGACTTCGAGTACGAGTTCCAGATGACGGCCATGAACCAGCAGCTCGATCGCGAGATCGAGACCGTGTTCCTGATGGCCGATCCGCGCCACCAGGCCGTCGCCAGCCGGTTGGTCAAGGAGATCGCCGTGCTCGGCGGCGACATCAGCAAGTTCGTCACGCCCGGCGTGCAGGAACGCCTGCTGAGCAAGGTCGGGCGTGGGTGACGGACGGCGGCAACGCCGCCTCCGGCGATCGAGCGGGCTTGTGAACCGGGCGGCGGCGTTCTACGCCCGCTGAGGGGGCGCCTGCAGAGAAGGTTTCGCATGAAGTTCGCGCACGTTGCGCTCGTCGTCGCTTCGCTGGCCGCCGCCGCGCCCGCCGGAGCCCAGGTTCCGACGCCCGCCGCGGCCGAGTGGCGGACGCCGGACCCGGAGAACCTGCTGGTCGTCGACACCAGCAAGGGCCGGATCATCGTGGAGATGGCCCCCGGCGTCGCTCCGGCGCACGTCGAGCGCTACCGCACCCTGGCGCGCCAGGGCTTCTTCGACGGGCTGCAGTTCTTCCGCGTGATCGACGACTTCATGGCCCAGACCGGCGACCCGGCGAACAACGGCACCGGCGGCTCGGACCTGCCCGATCTGAGGGCGGAGTTCCCGTTCCGGCGTGGCCCCGCGCCCGCCTTCGCCCTGGTCGACAGGCTGCCGGGCGGCATGGAGGTTCCGTCCCCGACCGAGGTCGGCTTCATCGGCGCTCAGCCGGTGCGCAGCTTCCCCAGCATGCAGATGATGATGAACGCCGACGGCAAGACCACGGCCTGGGGCCTGTTCTGCGACGGGGTCATGGGGGCGGCGCGGTCGCAGAACCCGGACAGCGCCAACAGCCAGTTCTTCTTCATGCGCCACACCTATCCGTCGCTCGACGCCAACTACACGGCCTGGGGCCGGGTCATCGTCGGCCTCGACGTCGTCAGGGCGCTCAAGGTCGGCGAGCCGCCCGCGGCCCCCGACGTCATGAAGACCGTGCGGGTCGCGGCCGACCTGCCGCCGGCCGATCGTCCGAAGGTCCGGGTGCTCGACACCACCGGGCCGACGTTCAAGGCCATGGTCGCCGCCGCAAGGGCCGGCTCGCCCGGCAAGCCGCTCAATCCCTGCGACATCGACATCCCCACCAAGGTCGGCTGATGGAGACCCGCCCATGCGCCGCGACGTCCTGATCCTCGCCTCCGCTCTTGCCTGCATCGCGGCGCCGGCGCTCGCCGGGCCCGTCGCGCCTGCCGCCTCCGACTGGCGCGCGCCCGACCCCGACAACGTCCTGGTCATCGACACCAGCAAGGGCCGGGTCATCGTCGAGCTGGTCCCCGAGGTCGCGCCCGGCCATGTCGCCCGCCTCAAGGAGCTGACGCGCAAGGGGACCTATGACGGCCGCACCTTTTTCCGCGTCATCGACCGGTTCATGGCCCAGACCGGCGACCCGCAGGACACGGGGGCGGGCGGGACCGACCTTCCCGACCTGAAGGCCGAGTTCACCTTCCGCCGCGCCGCCGACACGGCCTTCACGATCGCCGCGAGCCCGTGGGGGACCGAGGAGGGGTTCGTAAAGTCGCTGCCCGTCGTCAGCCAGGCGATGAGCTGGAGCGACATGACCGCCGATGGCAAGGTGGCCGCCTGGGGCAGCTACTGCCCCGGCGTGGTCGGCATGGCCCGCGACGACAATCCCGACAGCGCCAACAGCCAGTTCTTCCTGATGCGGCAGCCCTACCTGTCGCTGGACAAGCGCTACACCGCCTTCGGCCGTGTCATCAGCGGCCTGGAGGCGGTCCGCGCGATCAAGACCGGCGAACCGGCGCCCGCGCCGCAGGACCGGATGGACCGCGTGCGCGTTCTGGCCGATATACCCGTCTCCGAACGGCCGACGGTGCGGGTCATCGACCCCGCCGGCCAGTGGTTCAAGGGCGAGATCGCGCGCGTCCGAGCGGACAAGGGCGCCGACTTCTCGCTCTGCGACGTCAACATTCCGGTGGAAGTGAAATGAGCGACCTCGAAAACACCCTGATCCTGACCACCGAGACCGGCCCGGTCACCATCCAGATGCGGCCTGACCTGGCCCCCGGCCATGTCGAACGCATCAAGGAACTGGCCCGCGAGGGCTTCTACGACGGCGTCGTCTTCCACCGCGTGATCCCGGGCTTCATGGCCCAGGGCGGCGATCCCACCGGCACCGGCTCGGGCGGCAGCAAGAAGCCGGACCTGAAGGCCGAGTTCTCCCGCGAACCGCACGTGCGCGGCGTCTGCTCGATGGCCCGCACCAGCTATCCGCACTCGGCCAATAGCCAGTTCTTCATCTGCTTCGACGACGCCACCTTCCTCGACGGCCAGTACACCGTCTGGGGCGTGGTCACCGACGGGATGGAGCACATCGACGCCCTGCCGAAGGGCGAGCCGCCGCGTCAGCCGGGCAAGATCGTGTCGATGAAAGTCGCCGCGGACGCCTGACCCGCGACGGGGGACATGCACCGGCGTGCATGTCCCTGCCAGCGTTACCGGCGGAGCCGGCGGATCGAACTGACGCGGTCGTTCAGGTTCAGGCTGTTGATGTTGGGGTTGTCGGCGTCGAAGGTGCGGCAGTCGCCGTTGAAGTCGCGCGCCGAGCACAGCAGCCAGGAGCCGCGCAGCACGCGCACCGAGGTGATCTGGTCGTCGAGGCCGGACCCGGCGAGATCCGGCACAGAGTCGGAAATCTCCAGCTTCATGCCCTTGTAGTTCGGGTTCTCGTAGACGATCAGCCCCACCGGGCCGCTACCCCCGCCGCTCCAGCCGCCGCCGCTTCCATACCCGCCGCCGTAGCCTCCGTCGTAACCGTCGCCCGCGCCCTCGCACTGCAGGCGGCCGCCGACGTTGGCGATCCCGCGCGAGCAGGAGCGGTAGGAGATCTGGGTGTCATAGAAGCCGCCGCCCGACGCCTGGCAGCGGGCGTAGAGCTGGCCGTTGAACGCGCTGATGTCCCGGCAGGACCGCTGATATGAACCGTCGGGGATGCGGTCGTACGACCCGCTCCATGGCGGCGCGGCGACCGCGGCGGCGGCCGCGGCGAGGCCGAGCAGGCCCGCGAGGGCGGCCGGCGCAAGGCTGCTGAACTTCATCCTGATCCCCCGGAACACAAGAAAGCGGCCCGCATCTAACGGTGTTCGCCAAGCAGCGTCCAGCGTCAGGGGCGCGCCAGTTCCACTACGACGGGATAATGGTCGGATCCGAGCTTCGGTCCGCGCTTCACCGAGACCGTCTTCCAGGCCTCGCCGGCATAGACGTGATCGATGGGCAGCACCGGGAAGGGGGCGCTGACATGGCGGCCCGAGAAGTCCCCCGCCGGCCAGCTGAACAGCGCGCGGGTGCGGCGTTCGAGGCCGAACAGCCGATCCTGCCGACGCAGCGAGAACGACCAGGGCGTGGAGTTGAAGTCGCCCGCGACGACCAGGCTGTCCTTCGGGAAGCGCTGCAGCACCTCGGCCAGCCGCCGGGTCTGCTGCTGCTGGGGCCCGGCGGGCAGCGGCCAGGTGTAGTGCACACCGACGACGGTGAAGCGTCCGCGCCGGCCCTGGAAGGTGGCCCAGGCGCCGACGAGGTTGGCGTCCGACAGGCCGCCGCCGGCTTTTGGAGCGCGCTTGGCGAGGATCATGGTCGAGCAGGGCAGGGGCTCGGCGCAGGTGATGCTGTGGGGATAGCGGACGGCCAGCGCGCGGGCGACGCCGCCGGACCGGGCGAACCCCTCTTCGAAGACGATGACGTCGGGATCCTCCTCGAGGATCCAGCGGGCCGTGGCCTCCGGGTCTCGGTTGCGGCCCCACAGGTTGAACTGCAGGAGCTTCAGCGTCGGTCCCTCGGGCGCGACGCGCGGCGCTCGGCTGGCCGCCAGCAGCTCGGGGCCCATCAGCAGCAGCGCCGAGGCCAGCGATACGGCGACCAGCGCGGGCGTCGCCTTGCCTCGGCGGCCCAGGAGCAGCCAGGCGAGCCCGGCGGCGAGCGCGCCGGCGAGAAAGCCCGGGGTCAGGTGGGTCAACACGTCGAGCCGGTCGCTGAACCGCCCGCCCTGCGCCAGGACGAGCGCAAGGGCGCACGCCAGCGCGAGCGCAGCGACGGCGGCGCGGATCATGGCGGCGACAAGAGCGAGGAACCCCTTCACGGCGTCCCGTCTAGCACGCGATTCGTGCAGCCGGTGTGCAGTGCGGGCGCGCGATCGGCGCCGTCAGTCGCCGACCCAGTAGTTGAACGCGACCTCGCGCGCCGGCGCCGAGCCGACCTTGAGCCGACCGCGCAGGACCGGCGCGGCGCTGGCGCCTTCGTTGCGGGCCTTCTGCAGCGCCGCGGCGTCGAAGGCGCCGGCGAAGACGACCTCGCCGAGCCTGGGGTCCGCGCCGCGGAAGGTCACCTTGCCCTGCTCGAAGCGGTAGGCTTCGGGCAGCAGGCGCACGCTGACGGCGTGGCTTTCGGCGCCGGTCTCGCTCGTCTGCCGTGGACTGGTCGTATCCTCGAACTGCAGCAGGATCGGCCCGAACACGGAGGCGCGGTCGCCGTTTTCCCACTGGCTGAAATCGCTGGGCGCGCCCACGCCGATATAGCTCAGTTTCCAGGGACCGGACTGCACCGGGGCCGCGGCGAGGTAGTAGCCGGAGGCGTCGAATCCGGCCTGGTGGCCAAAGCCGGCGGCGACCTCGACCGGCGCCTCGGGCGCGGCCGCCGGCGCCGTCGGGGCGGGTGCGGCGGCGGGGGGCGGCGCCTCGGCCTTCTCCGGCTTGCGGTTACAGGCCGCGGCGAGCGCGAGGGCGCTGAAGGCCAGCGCCAAGGGTACAGAACGCATTGAGGTCCCCATTCCGTTCGGGCGCAATGTGTGGATCGCGCCCCCTGTTGTCCATCGCGCGCTTGACGGAAAGCACGGGACGTGGCCGTTCGCGCGCCGATGAAGCTTTCAGACTTCGACTTCGACCTGCCCGAGGACCGTATCGCCCTGCGTCCTGCGACGCCGCGTGAGAGCGCGCGGCTGCTGGTGGTGCGACCGGACGAGCCGTTCGGCGACCGCACCGTCGCCGACCTGCCGTCGCTGCTGCGCCCCGGGGATGCGCTGGTGTTCAACGACACGCGCGTCATCCCGGCCCGGCTCGCGGGCCGTCGCGAGGGGCGGACAGAGGGCGGCGGCGACGGTTCGCCGGTGGCGGTCGAGGCGACGCTGCACAAGCGGCTGTCGCCCAGCCGCTGGAGCGCCTTCATGCGCCCCGGCAAGCGGCTCAAGGCGGGCGACCGCGTCCGCTTCGGGGCGGACAGCGATCGTGCCTGCGATCTTGCCAGTCTTGACGCCACCGTCGTCGAGAAGGGCGAGGGCGGCGAGGTCGTGCTGGCCTTCGACCTCTCGGGGCCGGATCTCGACATCGCCATCAACACGGCCGGGCACATGCCGCTGCCGCCCTACATCGCCGCCAAGCGGGGCGAGGACGAGCAGGACCGCACCGACTACCAGACCGTCTATGCCCGCGAGGACGGCTCGGTGGCCGCGCCCACGGCCGGGCTGCACTTCACGCCGGCGCTGCTCAAGGCCCTCGCCGACCGGGGAGTCTCCCAGCACTTCGTGACGCTGCACGTCGGGGCCGGCACCTTCCTGCCGGTCAAGGTCGACGATGTCTCCGAGCATCGGATGCACGCCGAGTACGGCGCAGTGTCGGAAGCGACGGCCGCCGCGCTGAACGCCGTCCGCGCCGCCGGCGGCCGCATCGTCTGCGTCGGCACGACCTCGCTCCGACTGCTTGAAAGCGCGACCGACGAGGACGGCGTGATCCGCCCCTGGGCCGACGAGACGGCGATCTTCATCACCCCGGGCTACCGCTTCCGCGCCGCCGACGTGCTGATGACCAATTTCCATCTTCCGAAGTCGACGCTGTTCATGCTGGTCAGCGCCTTCGCCGGACAGGCCCGGATGCGGGCGGCGTACGCGCACGCGATCGAGACCGGCTACCGCTTCTATTCCTACGGGGATTCAAGCCTGCTATTCCGCGCCTGAACCCATCCCTGTTCCCGGCGAACGCCGGGGCCCACATCTATCCCGAGCGACCGCGGGCCCTCATGGACCCTGGCCGTCGCCGGGGAGACGGAAGACAGTTGGCCGCTTTCCCTTTCGAGCTGACCGCCACCGACGGCGCGGCCCGCACCGGCGTCCTGAGGACCCCGCGCGGGGACGTCCGCACGCCCGCCTTCATGCCCGTCGGCACGGCGGGCACGGTGAAGGCGCTGACGGTCGACCAGGTGAAGCAGGCCGGCGCCGACATCATCCTCGGCAACACCTATCACCTGATGCTGCGGCCGACGGCCGAGCGTGTGAAGCGGCTGGGCGGCCTCCATCGCTTCATGCGCTGGGACAAGCCCATCCTGACCGACAGCGGCGGCTTCCAGGTGATGAGCCTGTCGGGGATCAGCAAGGTGACCGAGGAGGCGGTGACCTTCGCCAGCCACCTCGACGGCAGCAAGCACAAGCTGACCCCCGAGCGCTCGATCGAGATCCAGGCCGACCTGCTCGGCAGCGACATCGTCATGCAGCTGGACGAGTGCGTCGCCTGGCCTGCGGAAGAGCCGCGCGCCCGCGAGGGCATGGCCCTGTCGGCCCGCTGGGGCGCGCGGTCCAAGGCGGCGTTCGGCGAGCGCGAGACCCAGGCCCTGTTCGGCATCCAGCAAGGCTCGACTTTCGAGCACCTGCGCCGGGAGTCGTCGGAGCGGCTGATCGAGACCGGCTTCGACGGCTACGCGATCGGCGGCCTGGCGGTCGGCGAAGGGCACGAGGGGATGATCGAGGTGCTGGAGTACGCGCCGGCCATGCTGCCCGCCGACCGGCCGCGCTACCTGATGGGAGTCGGCAAGCCGATCGATCTGGTCGAGGCGGTCGCGCGCGGAGTGGACATGTTCGACTGCGTGCTGCCCACCCGCTCGGGGCGCCACGGACAGGCCTGGACGTGGGACGGCGCCCTCAACCTGAAGAACGCCCGCTTCGCCGAGGACGACTCCCCCCTCGACGCCGACAGCGACTGCCCGGCCAGCCGTGACTACTCGCGGGCCTACCTGCACCATCTGGTGCGGTCGAACGAGATCCTCGGCCAGGTGCTGCTGTCCTGGCACAACATCGCCTTCTTTCAGGCGCTCACCGCCGCCATGCGTGCGGCGATCGCCGCCGGCACGTTCGAGGCCTTCCGCCGCGAATTCCGCGCCAGGCACTTGAGGTGACGGCCGCCGGGGCCACGCGCCGCGCGGTCCTCGTCCCCGTCATCGCTTGATCGGGTAGCGCGGCCCCTTCCGGGGCGGCTCCTTGGGCAGGGTCGACTTCAGGTGGCTCGGCGTCGCGGGCGGATTGCAGCCCTTCGATTCACCGAGCCCCTTCAGATAGCCGCGACGGATGCCCCCCGCCGTGATCGCGGCGCGCACCAGCCGGTCGTGGCGTTCCGCGCCGGACAGGCGTCGCACCCAGCCCCGCAGAGGGATCAGGTCCTGGGCGGCGCCGGCGACGAAGCCCAGCGCCGTGTCCTCCGCCGCGTCGCGACCCTTGTCGATCAGGTCGCGGTCATCGTCCGAGGGCGGGTCGTCGATGTCGGCGCCCAGCGCGTCGTTCAGCGGGCGGATCAGCGCGATCAGCTCCGCGCAGGTGTTCGGACTGGGACGCTTGTAGGGATCCTCGAGCGCCTCGAGCAGGACCGGGGGAATCTTGGTCCGCAGCATGTTGAGGTCGCGGGCGGGCGCCGTCACAGCCCCGGCGACGCTGCCCTTGTTGACCTGTTCGGTGGTCTGGACGCGCCCCGGCGGCGGGCCGGGACTGGCCGTAGCGCAGGCCGCGAGCGAAAGGCAGGCGAAGGCGGGAACAAGGACACGCATGGTGCGAGCATAAACACGGCCGCCGCGGCTCGGAAAGCGGTTCGAGGCGGGTTGCCGCGCGGGATCGCGGCCACTATGGTCCGCGCCGCTTCGAACCGGCCCCTGGCTGCTTCGTCAGCGGGCCGGTAGCTCAGTGGTAGAGCATTCGACTTTTAATCGAATGGTCCTGGGTTCGACCCCCAGCCGGCCTACCAATCCCCCCCGGTCATCGGCGGCGACAGCCCGCCCGGGTCAACCGCCCCTTGGCCGCCGGGCGGGACGGCCTACTGCTGCTGCTGTTGTTGCTGCTGTTCGCGGCGGGCGAGGTCGCCCGCGGCGCTGCGGCGACGTCCGCCGGCGAAGGAGGGCCGCGGTATGCGCAGAAACTCGGGCTCGGCCAGGGCCGCGCGCGCCCGGCCGACCGACACGGCCACGGCCAGCTGGCTGTCCGCCTCGCCCTTGTAGACGCCCAGCGACGGCGGCACGTCGGTGTAGTCGCGGCCGACGCCCACAGCGATGTGACGCTCGCCCGCCAGGCAGTTGTTGGTCGGGTCGAACCCGACCCATCGCAGGGTCGGCAGGAACACCTCGACCCAGGCGTGGGTCGCGTCAGGGTCCGAGCGGTCGCCGTGCTGGCGATCGGTGAAAAGGTAACCGGACACGTAGCGCGCCGGCAGTCCCCAGCGGCGGCAGATGGCCAGCATGATGTGGGCGAAGTCCTGGCAGACCCCGCGACCGACACCGAGGGCAAGATCGATGGGGCTGTCCGCGGTCGTCACGCCCGGGGCGTAGTCGAACGAGTCGTAGATGATCCGGTTCAGCGCCCGCATGGCCGACAGAGGATCGCGGCTTCGCAGCGAGTCGAGGTTCTTTTCGGCGATGAAGGTCTGCAGCGCCTGGGAGTACACGACGAACCCGTGCGGCCGCAGGAAGTCGAAGCATTCGCCGCGCACGAAGTCGCTCCGCAGGCGGTCCCATTCACCCATGTCCACCGCGTCCGGCAGCGAGGCGTCAGGCTGGGTCTCGACCGCCGACCGCGCCTCGATGCGCAGGGTGTCGTGCGGTTGGGGCACGTCGAAGTGGTAGACCGCGTTGCCGAAGTTGTCGGCGTAAGAAAAGACCTGCGCGCGCGGTTCCAGGTCGAGATCGAAGCTGATCAGCCTCTGGCCGGCGCTCTTGCGGGGCTGCATCCGCAGTTCCATGACGCTTTCCCGCACCGGGCGCTCGTAGTGGTACTGGGTGACGTGACGGACTTCGAGCAGCATTACGCGCCCTCAGGCTGAGTGTGAGCGGTCAGCCGCCCGGCGGGCGCGTCTGCCTTTGGATGTGACAGCGCCCGGAAACAGAACCGGGGTCGGCTCATGTCGGGCGCGTTCACGCGGGCAATCTCATTTCGAGGGAATAGGCCACGAAGGTGTCGTAGATCGCCTCGTGGATGCGGCCGCACTCGTTGACGACGGTGGCCAGAAGGCCGCTGGCGCCGATCGCTTCCAGCTCCTGCAGGTCGGCGAACTCGAGACGCGCCTTGAGCCGACCCGCCAGCCGCTCGGGCGTGGCCAGACCGCCCGCCTGCACGTGTCGCGAGACCCCGACCAGATACTCCTCGATGCGCGCCGTCGCGAAGCGGATGGAGCGCGGGAACTCCTCGTCGAACAGCAGGAACTCGAGGATGTGGCGCTGCTCGATCTCGGCCGTGTAGCGGCGCAGGTAGGGCTCCAGCGCACAGGCCATGCGCAGCAGGTTCATCAGCGCCAGCCGGTCGCTGACGGCGCCGCCGCGGCCGTCGCCGAAGCAGACCTCGAGCAGCCGGGCGATCAGGTGCGCCCGCTCGAGGTAGACGCCGAGCATCAGGAAGCGGAAGCCCTCGCCGTGGCTCATGGTGGCGTCGGCGGCGCCCTTGAACAGGTGCAGGTCGGCGATGACGTCGTGCAGGAAGGCCGACGACCCGCTCTCGAACGCGGCGCTCGCCGAGTCCGAGGTGACCTTCAGGTAGAGCAGGTTCAGGCGTTCCCAGGTCTCTGTCGTGATCTGGTCCCGCACCTGGCGCGCGTTCTCGCGGGCATGGGCGAGCGACATGACGACCGAGTTCGGATCGTCGCGGTCGAGCGCGAGGGTCCGGGCGGCGTCATAGGCCTGCCCGGCCCGGGCCATGTCGGGGTCGCCGACGGCGGACAGGGCGATGTAGGCCGTCTGGGCCGCGGCGTCCGAGCGGTCGAGCGTGGCGTTGAGCATGACATCGGCCAGCCGCGAGAAATGCTCCGCCCGCTCCACATAGCGGCCGATCCAGTAGAGGCTGTCGGCGACCCGGGCGAGCATCATGACTGGGCATCTCCGCGCTGGGCGTCGTCGACGAGGACCCAGGTGTCCTTGGACCCGCCGCCCTGGCTCGAGTTCACCACCAGCGAGCCGCGCCGCAGCGCCACCCGCGTCAGGGCCCCCGGCGTGACGACGATCTTCTCGCCGGACAGGATGAACGGCCGCAGGTCGACGTGGCGCGGCTCGATACGGCCGTCGATCAGGCAGGGCGCGGTCGACAGCTGGATGGTCGGCTGGGCGATGTAGTTGGCCGGATCGGCCCTCAGGGCGTCGGCGAAGGCTGCGCGCTCCTTCCGGGACGCATGCGGCCCGACCAGCATGCCGTAGCCGCCCGACGCGCCGACCGCCTTGACCACCAGCTTGTCGAGGTTGGCCAACACATGGTCCAGCTGCGCCGGCTCGCGGCACAGGAAGGTCTCGATGTTGGGCAGGATCGCGTCCTCGCCCAGGTAGTAGCGGATGATGTCCGGCACGTAGGCGTACACGGCCTTGTCGTCGGCCACGCCGGTGCCGGGCGCGTTGCAGATGACCACGTTGCCGGCGCGGTAGGCGTTGAACAGCCCGGCCAGCCCCAGGGACGAGTCGCGACGGAAGGTGAGGGGGTCGATGAAGTCGTCGTCGACGCGGCGGTAGATCACGTCCACCCGTCGCAGACCGGTCGTGGTGCGCATGTAGACCATGTTCTCGTGCACCACGAGGTCGCGGCCCTCCACCAGAGGCGCGCCCATCAGGCGGGCGAGGTAGGCGTGCTCGTAGTAGGCGCTGTTGTAGACGCCGGGCGTCAGCACCACGACCTGGGGGTCCGGCCGCCAGTCGGCCGCCATGCTCTTCAGCGTCGCAAGCAGCAGGTCGGGATAGCGCTCGACCGGCCGCACGTTCGAACTGCGGAAGGTGCCCGGGAAGGTCCGCTTGGCGGCGTCGCGGTTGGCCAGCATGTAGGACACGCCGGAGGGCACCCGCAGATTGTCCTCCAGCACCGCGAAGGCGCCGTCCTGGCCGCGGATCAGGTCGCTGCCGCAGACGTTGGCGTAGGCCTTGTGCGGCACATACAGGTGCTGCATCTCGCGCCGGTAGGACGGGGCGCCCAGCACCAGCTCGCGCGGCACGATGCCGTCCATCAGGATCTGCTGGTCGCCGTAGATATCGGCCAGGAACATGTTCAGCGCCCGCAGGCGCTGGGTCAGGCCCGCCTCGATGGTGTTCCATTCGGCGGCCGGGATGATCCGCGGCACCAGATCGGTGGGAATGATCCGCTCGGTCGTCGTCTCGGCGCCATAGACGGTGAAGGTGATCCCCTGCAGCAGGAACGACCGCTCCAGAGTCTTCTGCCGGTCGGCGAGGGCTTCCGCCGACAGCGTCGTCAGGCGCGCATGCACGTTGGCGTAGTGGGACCTGACGTCGCCGCCGGGCGCGTACATCTCATCGAAGGCGACGCCGGGGAGGTAGGCTGCGTCGGTCAGTGGAAGCACCGGCGTCTGTTCGGTGGAATCGGCGACCGCCACGCTCACGTCGAGATCCGTTTCATTCATGGCCGGGAAGGGCTTTCACGGTTCATTCCTAACGCTCTTCGCCGGACCGGCTCGCGGATTCCGTCGCCCGCGCGGCCCGCGGAGGCGACTGCACGGCAATTGTGCAACTTTCCGCGCCGCTGCAAAGGCCGTTGGAGGTGACAGCCGCTCGCGGCCCGACTACACGGGATTCGGGGGCCAGGAGGAGAGAAAGAAGCTTGGCGCCTTCGCGTTTCGCCATGGCCGCAACGGCCCTCGTCGCGCTCGGATTCGGCGCGGGCGGCGCGAACGCGCAGCAGCCCAAGGCCAGGATCGACGGCGTCCAGGACGAGGAGCTCCGCGCGGCCATCGAGCGCGCGGTCGGCGAAAGCAAGACGCCGGCCTCGACCCGGTTCGAGGCGCGCCGCCGGGCCCGGGAGGCTTCCGACGACGCCGTCGCCGCGCTCCGCACCCAGGGCTACTACGGCTACGAGGTCGAGGCTGACGTCGTGGACCCCGACGACGACGAGAGCGGCCAGCCTCCGAGGCCCGTCGTCAAGGTCCAGCCGGGACCGCGCTTCCGCTTCAGGGGCCCGGCCATCGAATGGGTCGGCGAGGAGCCGACGCCGGAAATCGCGATCGCCGCCGAGCAGGCGATGGCCCTGCGTCGCGGCGCGCCGGGCAAGGCCGCCGACGTCCTGGCCGCCGAAGGCCGCATCGTGGCCGCCCTCCAGAAGCGCGGGCACGCCGACGCCGAGCCCGGACAGCGGCAGGTCGTCGTCGACCACGCGGACCGCAGCGTCCAGCCGACCTTCCGCATCGTCGCCGGCGAACTCGTCCGCATGGACGGGCTGGAGTACGGCGAGATCGGCCGCACCGACGAAGACTGGCTCGCCCGGCTGGCCCCCTGGAAGGTCGGCGAGGTCTACGACCCTGAAGACCTCGCCGAACTGGAGCGCCGGCTTCTCGACACCGGCGTCTACGATTCCGTGTCGGTGTCGCTGCAGCCCAGGGACGCGAACGATGCCGACGGCCGCCGCCCGGTGCTGGTCACGCTGGTCGACCGCGCGCCGCGGACGCTGGAGGTCTCGGCCGGCTACTCGACCAGCGAGGGCGCCGGTCTCGACGTCCGCCGCACCCGCTACAACCGTTTCCGTCGCGCGGACACCACGACCTACACCGTCCGCCTCGCCGAGCTCGAGCAGCGGCTGGAAGGCAAGCTGGTCCTGCCGCACTGGCGCCGCGCGCAGCAGACCCTGACCATGGTCGCCGGTGTCTACAACGAGCAGACGGACGCCTATGACGCCATGGGCGTCACCCTCACCGGCGACATCACCCGGCGCTTCGGCAGAACCTCCTTCGTCACCGGCGGCCTGTCGCTGGACGCGGCGCGCAGCGCCGAGAAGGAGCAGATCGGCAACATCATCTTCCGCGCCCAGGAGAAGGACGTCCTCACCGCCGCGGCCCTTGCGGCCTTCGCGCTTGACCGCTCCGACGACCCCCTCGATCCGACCCGCGGCTGGCGTCTTGAGGCCCGCGTCGAGCCGACGGCGACGTTCGGCGACGTCCAGGCGCTCTATCTGCGGGTCCAGACGCAGGCCTCCTACTACCTCTCGCTCGACGAGGAGGCGAACACGGTGCTGGCCGGCCGGGCCAAGGCCGGCTCGATCTGGGGCGCGGTCCTCGACGAGGTCGCGGCGCCCCGACGGTTCTATGCCGGCGGCGGCGGCTCGGTGCGCGGCTACGGCTGGCAGGCCATCGGCCCCCGGCTGTCGGACAACACGCCCCAGGGCGGCGTCTCGCTCGTCGAGGCCAGCTTCGAGGTCCGCCGCAAGGTGACCGAGCGCTGGGGCGCGGTCGCCTTCGTCGACGCCGGCGCCGTCGGCAGCGACTCGTTCCCGGGCGGCGAGGACTTCGGCGTCGGGGTCGGGCTCGGCGTCCGCTACGACCTCGGCTTCGGCCCGATCCGCGCCGACATCGCCGTGCCCCTCGACAAGCGGGAGGGCGACTCCGGCTTCCAGATCTACATCAGCATCGGACAGGCGTTTTGAGCGGGACCGACGACCAGGCCGCGACGACCGCTCCCCCGGCCCGGCGCCGCTTCCGGCCGACGACCGCGCCGGGCTGGATCCTGCTGGTCTCGGTGCTGGCGGTGATGATCGTCGGTCTCGCGGCGGTGACGCTCCGCTTCGGGGTCAACACGGCTCCCGGCCTGCTGTTCCTCGAGGCGCGGGCCGCGGGGGTGAAGGTCGGCCGCTTCGGGCGGCTGAAGATCGAGGGCCTGAGCGGCGATGTCTGGCGGAACGTCGGCGTCCGCCGCCTGACCATCGCTGACGAGAAGGGCGTCTGGCTGGAGGCGTCCGACGTCTCGATGACCTGGCGCTACCACGAGCTGTTCGTGCGCCGCTTCCACGCCGACGCCATCACCGCGCGCGAGGTCCGTGTACTGCGAAGGCCGACGCTGACCCCCAAGACGACATCCCGGGGCCTGCCGGTGTCCGTGGAGATCGAGAGCCTGCGGCTGCCGGTCGAGACCCTGCCGGCGTTCAGCTACCGCCGCGGCCTGTTCAATACGGCCGGCCGGATCGAGGTCGTCCGCCGGGGCCCGATCACGGTGGCGCTCGGCGCGGCCAGCCGCCTGCACCCGGGCGACAGGCTGATCCTCGCCATCGAAGCCGGCAAGGGGCGGCCGTTGAAGGTATTCGCAGATGCCCTGGAGGCCCGTGGCGGCGCGCTCGCCGGCTCGCTCGGTTTGCCCGCCGACCAGCCGTTCATGCTCAAGGTCAATGCCGACGGCGCCGCCGGGCAGGGCCGGTTCACGCTGCTCGCCGCCTCCGGGCCGACGCGTCCGGCGGAAGCGTCCGGGGCGTGGAACTCCCGCGGCGGATCGGCGTCGGGCCGTATCTCCCTCGCCGCCTCGACTCTCACCGCCGGCTACGCCCGGCGGTTCGGCGACGAGGTCCGGTTCAGCGGTCGCGGCGCCCGGGCGCCCAGCGGCCTCTACGCCATAGACGCCTCGCTGGTGAGCGACCTCATGTCGGTGACCGCGAAGGGCGAGGCGGATGTCGGCAAGCGCCTGACGGGCAAGGAGGGACTGGCTCTGACGGTCGTGTCCCGGTCGCTCGGTCGCCTGACCGGCGACATCGTGGACGGCCAGGCGACCACCCGCGGGGTCCTCGCCGGCCGTGCCTCCGACTGGGCCTATTCAGGCGGCCTGACCGGCTCGGACCTCGAAGCCGGCGGCTATCGGCTTGCCCGCGCCCAGGGGCCGGTGAAGGTGGCGCGCCGGAACGGCGAGCTGACCATCGCGGGCGTCCTCGGCGGGGACGGCGGCTCGGGGCGGGGCTATGTGCCGGCGCTCCTCGGCGCGCGTCCGACGGCCGACGTCGCCATCGCTCGCCTCAAGGATGGCCGGTGGCTGATCCGGCGCATCGTGGCCAAGGGCGCCGGCCTCGACCTGCAGGCGACGGGCGAGCGTGCGCTGCTGGGCGGTCTGGCCTTCAAGGGCGAGGCCCAGATGGCCAACCTGCAGGCCGCGCGCATCGGCGCCAGGGGGCGGGCGACGGCGTCCTGGTCCGCCTCCAGCGGCGGCAAGGGGCGGCCGTGGGTGTTCTCGCTCGACGCCCGGGGCGCGGCCTTCGCCACGGGGCTGGGCGAACTCGATCGTCTGCTCGGCGCCACGCCGAGGCTGCGCGGCAAGCTGGAGTATCTGAAGGGCGTGGTGTCGGTGAACGAGGCCGAGCTAGAGGGCGCCCTGGGGTCGGCCCGGGCTGCCGGCCTGATCGGCCCCGCCGGCGCGCTGAAGCTGAAGCTGGACTGGAACGCCCGGGGTCCGTTCCGCGCCGGTCCGGTCGAGATTTTCGGCGAGGCCAGGGGCTCGGGCGCCGTCACCGGCTCGCTCAAGGCGCCGCGCGCCGACCTCATCGCCGAGATCGCCGAGGTCGACCTGCCGCGCCTGCCGCTGCGTCAGGCCCGCATCGTGCTCAGCTTCCTGCGCGGTCCCGCCGGCACGGACGGCGCCGTCGCGATCGAGGCGGCCAGCGAATACGGTCCGGCCCGGGCGCGGACGGACTTCCGCTTCGCCCAGGGAGGGCTCGATCTCACCGGCCTCGACGCCGACGCCGGCGGGGTCAAGGCCACGGGCTCGCTCGCGCTGCGCCGCGGCCGTCCGTCCACGGCCAACCTCATCCTCGACATCGGTCCCGGCGCGATCCTCACCGCGGGCCAGATCTCCGGCACCGCGGTGCTGACCGACGCGGGCGCCGACGGCCGTGCGACCCTGAACCTGGCCGCCAGCAACGCCGAGGTCCGCGGCGCCGGCGGCCTTCGGTTCGGGCGGGGTTCGATCACCGCCGACGGGCCGCTGTCGCGCCTTCCGGTCGCCGTCGACCTGCGCGGCGCCTACGGAGAGAACCGCTGGCGGTTCAGGGGCGACGGCATCTACGCCCGCTCCGACAAGGCCAGCGGTCTGGCGCTGAATGGCGAGGGGCGCTTCGGAACCGCCGACTTCAGGACGGTCGAGACCGCGCAACTGGGCTTCGGCGGCGGCCAGCGCTTCGTCAACCTCAAGCTCGAGATCGAAGGCGGCCGCGCCGACATCGCCTTCCGGTCCGACGCCGAGCAGGCCGCCATCGACGCCGACCTCGCCAATGTGTCGCTCGGCGCCCTCAACGAGGATCTCGCCGGTACGGTCGACGGCAAGATCGCCCTGCAGGGGCGCGGCGCCCGCCTGACGGGCAGTCTCGACGCCTCGCTGAAGGACGCGCGGGCCCGCGGCGCCGGCCGGGCGGTGTCGGTCGACGGCCGCGTGCGTGCGACGCTCAACGACCAGACGCTGCTGGTCGAGGCCGTCGCCACCAACGCCGGCGGGCTCCGGTCCCAGGCCAGCCTGACGCTGCCGGTGGAAGCCTCGGCCGCGCCGCTTAGGCTGGCCATCGCGCGGAAGGAGCCGATGCGCGGCAGCTTCGCGGCCAACGGCGAGATCAAGCCGCTGTGGGACCTGCTGGTCGGCGGCGAGCGTACGCTGGCCGGCGTGGTCGACATGAACGGCACGATCGGCGGCAGCCTGGCCGATCCGCGTCTTTCCGGTCACGCCGAGCTTCGGGAAGGAACCTTCGAGGACGGTGTCATCGGGCTGAAGCTCGAGGATGTCGCCGTGGTCGCCAACCTCGCCGACAACGCCATCGACGTCAGCCGCTTCTCGGCCACGGACGGGCGCGGTGGGCGGATCAGCGGCGGCGAGCGGGGCCGGCTTTCGGGCGGCGGGCGGATCAGCCTGCTGCGCAACGGCGTCAGCAACTTCCGCGTGACGCTCGACGACTTCCGCCTGATCGAGAACGACGCCGTCACCGCCACGACCAGCGGCGAGGCGACGCTGAACCGCGCCGCCGACGGCAAGGTCCAGCTGTCGGGGGCCCTGACCATCGACCGCGCCGTCATCGCGGCCGACCCGCCGACTCCGTCCGGCGTGGTGCCGATGGAGGTGATCGAGCGCAACAAGCCCGGCGCCGCCGACGGCGACGTGCTGCCGGAGACCCGGCGCGGTCTCGTGGTGGCGCTCGATGTCACGCTGAAGGCGGCGCGCGGCATCTTCATCGAAGGCCGGGGGCTGGATGCGGAGATGTCGCTCGACGCCCGCGTCACCGGCACGACCGCCCGGCCCGTCCTCGACGGCGTCGCCCGCATGGTGCGTGGCGAGTACGACTTCGCCGGCAAGCGGTTCGAATTCGACACCCGCAGCGCGGTCTACCTGGCCGCTTCGCCGGACCGCATCCGCCTCGACCTCACGGCCACGCGCGAGGACCCGGCGCTGACCGCCGTGATCCGGGTGCGGGGCACCGCCTCGAAGCCGGAAATCACCCTGACCTCGACGCCGGTCCTGCCGCAGGACGAGGTGCTGTCGCGGATCCTGTTCGGGGCCTCGGCCGCCCAGCTGTCCCCGCTGGAAGCCGCGCAGCTGGCCTCGGCGATCGCGGCGCTCGCGGGCGGCGGCGGCTTTGACGTGATCGGCAACCTGCGCAACTTCGCCGGCCTGGACCGCCTGGTCTTCGCCGGCGGCGGCGAGGGCGGGGCGATGACGGTGGCCGGCGGCAAGTACCTGACCGACGACGTCTACCTCGAGATCATCGGCGGCGGCCGCGAAGGCCCGGCCGCCCAGGTCGAATGGCGCGTCCGTCGCAACCTGTCGATCATCTCCAAGCTGGCCGGCGAGGACTCCAAGCTCTCGGTGCGCTGGCGCAAGGACTACTAGCCGGGTCGGCGCGGGGGCGGCCCTGAAGTGCGCGTCCCCGGTCGGTGCGGGGGTTCACCCCACGTCATCCCTGAGCTAAGCAGGAGGCGTTCGGCGACTCCCGTCTTGCGCCATTCCGGCGGGTCGCTTCGGTCCCAACACGCGTCGACCTGGTCCGCGGCAATGGCGTTGTAGAGCTAGACGGAACCAGCCGATGCGCCTGTCGCCGGAAGAGAAGGCCGTTCTCGGGTCCATCGCCGAACGCGGGTCGGCGATCGTCGAGCGCGCGGTCGTGTGGAGCGACGTCAATTCAGGCAGCCGCAACCTCGAGGGCCTGCGCGCGACGCTGGACCTGCTGAAGGACGCCTACGCCGTCCTTCCGACGGAACCGGCCGAGATCCCGCTGGCCGCGTCGATCGAGATCGGCGCTGACGGCCGCGAGAAGGAGCAGGCACACACCCCGTCGCTGAGCCTGATCGTCCGGCCGGAAGCGCCGGTCCAGGTCGTGCTGACCGGCCACTACGACACCGTCTATCCGGCCGACAGCCGCTTCCAGACCGTCGGCACCCGCGCCGACGGCGCCCTGCACGGTCCCGGCATCGCCGACATGAAGGGCGGCCTGTCAGTGATCCTCGCAGCCCTCGAAGCCTTCGAGACCTCGCCGGACGCCGCCAACCTCGGCTACCGCGTGCTGATCTCTCCGGACGAGGAGATCGGTTCCCTGGCCTCGGGGCCGGTTCTCGCCGAGTACGGCCGCCTCGGCCATGTCGGCCTGACCTACGAGCCGTCGATGCTGCCGGACGGGACCCTGGCCAGCGAGCGCAAGGGCTCGGGCAACTTTCACATCAAGGTGGTCGGCCGCACCGCCCATGCGGGCCGCGCCTTCAACGAAGGGCGCAACGCGATCACCGCCGCCGCCCGCATCGCCGGCGCGCTGGACGGACTGAACGGCCGCCGCGACGGCGTCACCGTAAATATCGCCCGCATCGACGGCGGCTCGCCCCTGAACGTGGTGCCGGATATCGCCGTGGTCCGCTTCAACGTCCGCTTCCCGGACGCCGACGCCGCCGCCTGGCTCGAGGCCGGCATCCGGGGCGCCATGAAGGCCGGGGAGGGCGACGGCCTGCTGGTCAGCCAGCACGGCGGCTTCACCCGCGCGGCCAAGCCGTTCAACGCCGCCCAGACCGAGCTGTTCGGCAAGGTGAAGGAAGTCGGCGTCCTGCTCGGCCAGGACATCGCTTGGAAGCCGTCCGGCGGCGTCTGCGAGGGCAACAACCTGTTCGCGGCGGGCCTGCCGAACGTCGACACCCTCGGGGTGCGCGGCGGCGATATCCATTCCGAGAACGAGTTCGCCTGGCCCGACAGCTTCGCCGAGCGCGCCCAGCTGTCGGCCCTGATCCTGATGAAACTGGCCAGCGGCGAGATCGACGCCCGCGGCATCCGCGCCATGATGGAGAGCCATTGAATGCTCGTGGTCCGACCTGCACTTCCGGCCGACTACGAGTCGTTGATGGAACTGGCCGTGCTGTCCGGCCGCGGCTTCACGAGCCTGCCCGAGGACGAGCCGACGCTGCGCCAGCGCCTTGACCTGTCGAAGGCCAGCTTCGCGGGCGAGGTCGCCCCGCCCGAGGCCTGGTACACCCTGATGCTCGAGGACAGCGAGACGGGCGGTATCGACGGCGTGGCCGGGGTTAAGGCCGGCGTCGGTCTGAAACGCCCGTTCTTCTCGTTCCGGGTCGTGACGCTCGCGCAGTCATCGCCGACGCTGGACATGCGCTTCGACCACCAGGCCCTGGTGCTGGTCAACGAATGCGCCGGCTGGTCGGAGGTCGGCTCGCTGTTCCTGCGGCCCGAGAAGCGCAAGGGCGGCGCCGGCCGCCTGCTGGCCCAGTCGCGCTACATGCTGATCGGCATCGAGCCGTCGCGGTTCGCCGAGATGGTGCTGGCCGAGCTGCGCGGCTGGTTCGATGACGACGGAATCTGCCCGTTCTGGGAGCACGTCGCGCACAAGTTCTTCCGGCTCGACTTCGACGAGGCCGACCGGATGAGCGCCTCGACCAACGGCCAGTTCATCCTCGACCTCGCGCCCCGCCATCCGATCTACACCGGCCTGCTTCCGCAGGCGGCCTGCGAGAGCATCGGCAAGGTGCACCGCGACGGCGAGGCGGCGCGGGCGATGCTCGAGCGCGAGGGCTTCCGCTACCAGGGCCTGGTCGACCTGTTCGACGCCGGACCGACGCTGGCTGCGCCGCGCGACGAGATCCGCACCGTCAAGGAAGCCCGCCGCCTGACCGTCAGGCTGGGCGAGGATGCGTTCGGCGAGGAGGCGCTGGTCTCGACCGCGGAAATCGGCCGCTTCCGCGCGGTGCGCACGCCCGTGCTGGTCGACCACGAGCACGCCGTGCTGTCCCGCGAGGCCGCCGGGGTGCTCGGCGTCCGCGACGGCGAAACCGTGAAGGTGAAGTCATGATGGCGACACGGTTCCTCTCCCTCGTGGGAGAGGGGGACCGCCCGGAGGGCGGTGGAGAGGGATACGCCGTCGCGGGGGGTGAGGCCGCGATATTCGTTTCCTCCCGGTCCCGGATGATCCCGCATGCACGAGCGCTTCCCGCTCCACCATGCTCCGCATGGTCCCCCTCTCCCAAATGGGAGAGGATTTCGGAGGGAGACCGGCCATGAGCCGCAGCCTGTTCATCAACGGCCAGTGGCGTCCCGGGCACGGCCCGGCGCTGACCTCGATCGACCCGGCGACCGGCGAGCCGGTCTGGCAGGAGAGCACCGCGGCCGAGGCCGACGTCTCCGCCGCTGTCTCTGCCGCCCGCGAGGCGTTCCAGGACTGGGCGGACCGGCCACGCGCCGAGCGCGTCGAGGCGCTGCGCCGCTACAAGGCCGCGCTGGAGGTGCGTCGTGCGCCGATGGCCGAGGCCATCTCCCGCGAGACCGGCAAGGCCCTCTGGGAGACCACCGCCGAGCTCGGCTCGATGATCGGCAAGGTCGACGTCTCGATCGCCGCCTACGACGAGCGGACCGGCGTGAGAGAGACGGCGACGCCGTTCGGCCGCGCCGTGCTGCGCCATCGCCCGCATGGCGTGATGGCCGTGCTGGGGCCGTTCAACTTCCCCGGCCACCTGCCCAACGGCCACATCGTGCCGGCGCTGCTGGCCGGCGACACCGTGGTGTTCAAGCCCTCGGAAGAGACGCCCCTGACAGGGCAGCTGATGGTCGAGGCGCTGGAGGCGGCCGATCTGCCCCGCGGCGTCGTCAACCTCGTGCAGGGCGGTAAGGAGGTTGGCGCCGCGCTGATCGAACAGCCGATCGACGGCCTCCTGTTCACCGGCTCGGGCGCGGCCGGCGCCCATTTCCGCCGCCGCTTCGCCGACCGCCCGGATGTGATCCTTGCGCTCGAGCTGGGCGGCAACAACCCGCTGGTCGTCTGGGACGCCACCGACGCCGAGGCCGCCGCGGCGCTGGTCGTGCAGTCCAGCTTCATCACCACCGGCCAGCGTTGCTCCTGCGCCCGCCGCCTGATCGTGCCGGAAGGCCATGAGGGCGAGGCGGTGATCGAGGCGGTCGTCGCCCTGGCCGACCGCCTGCGCATCGACGTCTGGAACGCCGCCGACGAGCCGTTCATGGGGCCGCTGGTATCCGCCCGTGCGGCCGATGCCGCCCGCATGGCGGCCAAGGCGCTGGGCGGAACCGTCATCCGTGAGGCGGGCAAGGTCGAAGGCCTGTCCGACGCCTTCATCACGCCGGGCGTCATCGACGTCAGCCATCACGAGACGCCGGACGAGGAGATCTTCGCGCCGATCGTCCAGGTGCGGCGCGCCGCCACCTTCGACGGCGCGCTCGCCCTCGCCAACGACACCCGCTACGGGCTGTCGGCCGGGCTGATCAGTGATGATCCGGCGCGCTGGGAACGCTTCCAGCAGCGCATCCGCGCGGGCGTGGTCAACTGGAATCGCCCGACCACCGGCGCGGCCGGAACCGCGCCCTTTGGCGGCCTCGGCGCCTCCGGCAACCACCGGCCCAGCGCCTACTACGCCGCCGACTACTGCGCCTACCCCGTGGCCAGCTTCGAGGCCGACGCCGTCGTCCCGACCCTCGGCGACATCAAGGGGCTGCGGGCGTGAGCAACACAATCGGGCAGCCCTCGCTGTGGCAGCAGTTCTGCGCCTCTCAATGGTCCGCATTGAAGCTGGTAACCGCTATCGCCACAGTCTGCACCGCGACGGTCTGGGCCTATACTATCCTGCAAGGGCCTCTCAGCTTTGATCGTCAGGCCCAGTTGTGGTGCGTCTGCTTCGCGACACCGATCGTGTTGGCCATTGTTCAAGGAGTGTTCGGTCCAAGGACGTTCGCGATTGCGGTGCTGTTGTGGGGCGGGGCAATCTTGGCCTTCGCGTGGTTCTGTGGCCCCTGGTTGCTGGGCATGCTGCACGGTGTTCGACCTGACACGCCCGTGCCGCCGGTGCATCCATGACCAACGCCGTCGAAGCCAACGCCGACGGCCTGGTCGGGCCCACCCACAGCTTCGCGGGGCTCGCGCCCGGCAATCTGGCCAGCGAGATCAACAAGGGCGATCCGTCCAACCCGCGCGCGGCCGTCCTCGAAGGCCTGAATAAGATGCGGCTGCTGGCGGACCTCGGCCTGCCGCAGTTCGTGCTGCCGCCGCACGAGCGGCCGGACGTCGGCTTCCTCCGCTCGCTGGGCTTCGGCGGTTCGGACGCGATGGTGATCGAGACGGCCGCCCGCCAGGCGCCGGAGCTGCTCAACACCGCCTGCAGCGCCTCGTCGATGTGGGCCGCCAACGCGGCGACCGTGACGCCGAGCGCGGATGCGGCGGACCGGCGCGTGCACTTCACGCCCGCCAACCTGTTGACCAACCTGCACCGCAGCCTCGAGGGCGGTCAGACCGCCCGCGCCCTGCGCGCGCTGTTCCCGGACCGCGCCCGCTTCGCGGTCCACGACCCGCTGCCGGCCCAGCCGCACTTCGCCGACGAGGGCGCCGCCAACCACGTGCGGCTCTGCGCCGACCATGGAGAGGCGGGCGTGAACCTGTTCGTCTGGGGCCGCGACGCGTACGAACCCTGGACCGGCCGCTTCCCGGCCCGTCAGACCAGGCAGGCCTTCGAGGCCGTCCAGAGACGCCATGGGGCAGGGGGCGCCGTCTTCGCCCGCCAGGCCCGCGCGGCCATCGAGGCCGGCGTGTTCCACAACGACGTCGTCTGCGTCGGGGCGAAGACCTGCCTGTTCTTCCATGAGGCGGCCTTTGAGGACACAGCGACGATGATCGCCGACGTCCGCGCGGCAGCGACCGGCTTCGAGCCGCAGTTCGTGCAGGTCGACGAGGCCGACCTGCCGCTCGCCGAAGCGGTGAAGTCCTATCTTTTCAACTCGATGCTGGTAGCTCTTCCGGGCGACGATCGGCTGACCCTGATCGCGCCGATGGAGACGGCCGAGACGCCGCGCGCGAAGGCGGCGGTCGAGCGGGCTATCGCCTCGAACGGTCCGATCGGCCGGGTCGAGTATGTCGATGTCCGCCAGAGCATGCGCAACGGCGGCGGCCCCGCCTGCCTGCGCCTGCGCGTGGTGCTGACGGAAGCGGAGCTGGACGCCACCAACCCGGCGCAGCGGTTCGACGCGGCCCTGCACGCGCGGCTGACCGGATGGGCCGAGCGCCACTACCGCGACCGTTTGTTGCCCGCCGACCTGGCCGACCCGCAGCTGCTGCAGGAAAGCCGCGACGCGCTGGACGAGCTGACCGGCATCCTGGGCCTGGGAAGCGGCTTCTATCCGTTCCAGAGATAGGGACAGACACCAGGGTGTCTGTCCCTGACTAACCGCCGCGGAGCCTGGCGAGCGCCTCCGGGAAACGACGCGACAACGGCGCCTCCATCGCGCCGAGCCCGACGGTCCAGTCGCCCGATCCCTCGGGCTTCAGACCCGTCACCCGCGCCGTGTTGACCAGCCACGAGCGGTGGGTCCGCACGAAGCCCCTGTCGGCCAGCGCCGCTTCCACCGAGGCCAGCGAGGCCCGCATCAGCGGCTTGCGGCCGTCCGCTAGGTGAAACTCGACGTAATTGCCCGCCGAAGCGGCAGCCAGGATGTCCGCCACCGGCGTCCGGATCACCTTCGCGCCGTCTCGGATGTCGAACGTCTGCGGGACGCCTGGCGCTCCGCGATCCACCTTTGAGGGTGGGTTCAGCATCACCCGGCCGGAAACCCAGAAGGTCGCTACGGCCATCGCATAGCTGAGGATGTCCTTCCGCGCCTCGTACAGAAACTTCTCGGGCAGGTGGCCGTAGTCGTAGGTGTCGCCGGCCAGGGCGTAGACCGCGTGGCGGACGACCAGAAAGCCGCCGACGTGGAGGATCGACCAGGCCAGCGTCCCGCCCGCGTGCACGAGCCAGGTCCGCGGCCGGCGCCACTGCTCGACGGGCGCCGCCCGCAGCGTCAGCCAGGGCAGCCACAGGATGGAAAGGATCACGACGAGGCTGCTGCCTTCCCAGGTCCAGCTCTTCCACCACGCCAGGTCCGGCATCTCGTGCTGGAGACTCATGACGTTGATCAGGGTGACCACAAGCACCACGGCGGCGAACACCGCCGCGCCGCGGACGAAGGTCTCCCGCGGCGTCGGCGCGCCGCTCGTCCCGGCTGGATCGCCGTTCGTCACGCCGACCATCCGCTCGTCACCGGCGCGCCGCCGGGCATGGCGCCGCCGTAGCCGGGGCCGGGCGCAAGGCTCCAGTGAAGCGGCGTCTCAGCCATCGCGAGCCCTGCCGTGACCGACACCCTGTCCTCCCCGCAACGCCGCCACGACCTCGACTGGATCCGCGTCGGCGCCTTCTTCCTGCTGATCCTCTACCACGTCGGCATGTTCTATGTGCCCTGGGACTGGCACGTGAAGAGCCCCCGGCCGGTGGAATGGCTGGAGCCGGTCATGCAGCTGACCAGCCCCTGGCGGCTGACGCTGCTGTTCCTTGTCTCCGGCGCGGCGACGCGGTTCATGGCCGACAAGATCAGCGCCGGCGCGCTGGCCGGCCAGCGCGCCTGGCGCCTGCTGCCCCCGCTGGTCTTCGCCATCCTTCTGATCGTGCCGCCGCAGACCTACTACGAGGTCGTCGAAGCGGGGGCGTTCGAAGGTTCCGTCGCCGGGTTCTACACCCGCTACATCACCGCCTCGGGAAACTGGTGCGACCCGGACGGATGCCTGATCACCCCGACCTGGAACCACATGTGGTTCGTCGCCTATCTCTTTGTCTACACGATGCTTCTGGCGCTTCTGCTGGCGGTGGCGCGTCGACCGCTGGCCCGCCTGGGCGCAGCGCTCGGCCAGCGCCTCGACGGCTGGGTCCTGCTGCTCGCGCCGATCGCGTTCCTGGCCGCCTGTCGCATCCTGCTGCTGCCGCACTTCGAGGTGACCCACGCACTGGTCGACGACTGGTACAACCACGCGGTCAGCTTCGCCGCCTTCCTGCTCGGCTTCCTCGTCGCCAGGTCGGAGGCCTTCCGCCAGGCGTCGATCCGGCTGCGCTGGCCCGCGCTGGGGCTGGCCGTCGCCGCCTGGGCCGTCTTCGCGGCCTACGCCTGGCAGTTCCGCGCCGACGCCGCCGCCCCGCCGGAGGCGCTACGCCTGGCGATGCGGGCGGTCTACGCCGTCGACCAGTGGTGCGCCATCGTCGCCATCCTCGGGTTCGGAGCAAAGCATCTGGACCGCGGCGGTCCGGCGCTGACCTACCTCACCCTGGCGGTGTTCCCGTTCTACATCGTCCACCAGACGGTGATCGTCGTGGCCGCCTTCCATCTGTCGAAGCTGGGCCTGAACCAGGGTCTGGAGGCGGCGATCCTGATCGGCCTGACCTTCGCCGCCTGCTTCGCGACCTACGAGATCGTGCGCCGTGTCCGGCTGCTGCGGCCGCTGTTCGGGCTGAAGGGCGCCTTTTCTCAGTCACCTCCGCGCTTGTCGCGAGGGCCCGTGGACATGGCGGCGCCTGGACAGGTCGCGAACTGACGGCGAACCCACCACGCAGGGTCCTCGCGACAAGCGCGAGGACGACGGGTTGGGGCGCTCAGCCGGCCAGCCTGCCGCCCGCGGCGGCATAGGCCTGGGTGCCGGTCGTATAGACGCGGTCGGTCGGCAGGATGGCGTCGATCGGGATCTCCGCCGCGCCTTCCAACCGGGCGTAGATCGGGCCGAAGTCCTGCAGGGTGGCGTCGAGCAGGGCCTGCAGCGACGGGATCACGAAATAGACCTGCTGGAAGTCGTCGATGCGGTAAGGCGTCCGCATCAGCCGCTCGAGATCGAAGCCGATCCGGTTGGGCGAGGGGTCGTCGAGCGCGAAGATCGATTCGGTCCGCGAGGAGACGATGCCGGCGCCGTAGATGCGCAGGCCCTTCGCGGTCTCGAGCAGGCCGAATTCCACCGTGTACCAGTAGAGCCGGGCGAGATTGTGCAGCTGGCCCCGGCCCAGCGCCCGGCGGCCGCCCTCGCCGTAGGCCTGCATGTAGTCGGCGAACACCGGATCAGTCAGCATCGGCACGTGGCCGAAGACATCGTGGAAGATGTCCGGTTCCTGCAGGTAGTCGAGCTGGTCGGGCTTGCGGATGAACTGGCCCGACACGAAGCGGCGGTTGGCCAGATGCTCGAAGAAGACATCGTCGGGCACCAGGCCCGGCACGGCGACGACCGTCCATCCGGTCAGACGCTGCAGGTCTTCATTGATCTGCCGGAAATCCGGAATGCCGCCCCGGTGCAGGTTCAGGGCGTCCAGTCCGCGCAGGAACTCGTCGCACGCCCGGCCGGGCAGGAGGGCGGCCTGCCGCTCGTACAGGGTGTCCCACACCGCGTGCTCCTGCGGCGTGTAGCGATCCCAGGACTGGTCGATGGTCCAGTCCGCCGCCGCGCCGGGCGGCGGACCGCTGCTGAAGCCGTCTGCGCTCATGACGACAGGATGCCCCTGCTTCGCGGGAATTTCCGTTCTAAGGCGACCCTGAAACTGGTTTCCGCTGAAACGATCTTGCGTCCTTCGACGCGGACGCTGCGCGCCCTGCTCACGATGACGCAGGAGCAGCTCTACCTACCCGTCATGGCGAGCAGCGCCGGAGGCGTGTGTCGTGCCGCGCAGGGCCTCAGTGCGCGATGCGCGGCCGCACATTGTAATGGCCGTCCTCGAAACCGTCGAAGATCAGCGCCGTATGGGGATGGCCAACCGGCTCGCCGGTCTCGTCAGGCAGCAGGTTCTGCTCCGAAACATAGGCGACGTAGGTGTTTTCGCTGTTCTCGGCGAGCAGGTGATAGAACGGCTGGTCCTTGCGGGGCCGGATCTCCTCCGGGATCGACTGCCACCACTCCTC
>CALKHU010000178.1 GCA_937991555.1 uncultured Caulobacter sp. | reverse complement strand
CTACGCCACCTGGTGGATCCGCCAGGCGATCACCCGCTCGATCGCCGACCAGGCCCGCACCATCCGCATCCCGGTGCACATGATCGAGACGATCAACAAGATCGTCCGCACCAGTCGCCAGATGCTGCACGAGATCGGCCGCGAGCCGACGCCGGAGGAGCTGGCCGAGAAGCTGGCCATGCCGCTGGAGAAGGTGCGCAAGGTCCTCAAGATCGCCAAGGAGCCGATCAGCCTCGAAACCCCGATCGGGGACGAGGAGGACAGCCACCTGGGCGATTTCATCGAGGACAAGAATGCGGTCCTGCCGATCGACGCGGCCATCCAGAGCAACCTGCGCGAGACGACCACCCGCGTGCTGGCGTCGCTGACGCCGCGAGAGGAGCGCGTCCTGCGCATGCGCTTCGGCATCGGCATGAACACCGACCACACGCTCGAGGAAGTCGGCCAGCAGTTCAGCGTCACCCGCGAACGCATCCGCCAGATCGAGGCCAAGGCGCTGCGCAAGCTGAAGCACCCGAGCCGGTCGCGGAAGCTGCGCAGCTTCCTGGACAGCTAAAGGCGCGGGAAGGGCGGCTCGAAGGAGCCGCCCTTCTTTGTTCCGGCCGCGCGCTTGCTCCTGGAAGACGCCGCGCCATCTTCCGTCGAATGGCCCGCAAGCACGTGAACCTCGGCCGCGCCCCGGCCAAGGGCGACCTGCCCAGCAAGACCTGCCAGACCTGTGGCCGCCCGTTCAGCTGGCGTCGCAAATGGGCCCGCGACTGGGCCAGTGTCCGCCACTGCTCTGACCGCTGCCGTGGAAAGTAGGGACACACACCACTTCCCCCGCAGTCGGCGGGGACGCTGAAGCGCCGGCTTCACTATCTGCTTGACGCCTCGACGCGCTCGCTCATAGTTAAGTGTATGCTTCAGCAACAGTCCGCCCTCGATCACGTCTTCCACGCCCTGTCGGACCCCGCGCGGCGCGGGATGCTGGAACGGCTGTCCCGCGGGCCGGCCTCGGTCAGCCAGCTGGCCGAGCCGTTGCCGATGTCGATGTCGGCGGTGGTGCAGCATCTGGCGGTGCTCGAGACCGCGGGCCTTGTGAAGAGCCAGAAAGTGGGGCGGGTGCGGACCTGCACGCTGGACACCTCGGTGCTCACCCAGGCCGAGGTCTGGATCAACCAGCGGCGGACCTTCTGGGAGAAGAGCTTCGACCGGCTCGGGGCCTATCTGGCCGAGACCAGGCCGGAGGACGAGGCGTGACCCGCTCCGTCACCCACGCGACCTTCCATATCGAGCGGGCGTTCGACTGTTCGCCGGCCCGGCTGTGGCGAGCCTTCTCCGATCCGGCGGAGAAGGCGGCCTGGGCCTGTCACGAGACCTGGACCATGAAGGAGATGGCCTTCGCCGTCGGCGGTCGCGAGGTGGCCGGCGGGTCCGACGCGGGCGGGCCCTACTGGGAGTTCGACGGGACCTACATGGACATCGAGGAGGGGCGCCGGTTCGTGGTCGCCTACACGATGCGCCGCGACGGGCTGGCCGTCTCCGCCTCGATCATCACCTGGCAGGTCGAACCCCATGCCCGGGGCTGCCTGCTGAAGTTCGCCGACCAGGGCGCCTACCTCGACGGCCACGCCGATCCGGCCGGGCGCGAGGCAGGGTCCGGCGTCGGCCTCGACAATCTCGAACAGCTGCTGCGCGCCGAAGCCGCCGCCTGAACCCAAGGGAGGACGATCATGACGCCGGGGACCATCACCCACGCCACCTTCTGCGTCGAGCGCGTCTACGACGCCGCGCCGGCGCGCGTGTTCCATGCCTTCACCGACAGGGAGGCGCGCAGCCGCTGGTTCTTCCAGGTCGGCGCCTGGACGCTGCACCGCCACGCCGGCGGCGCTCTGGGCGTCGGCGAGACGGGATCGAGCGCCTTCTCCCCGCCGGGCGCCGACGTCGTGATCACCAACGACAGCCTGTACATGGACGTGGTGGAGAACGAACGGCTGGTGTTCGCCTACCAGATGACGGTGGCCGGCAAGCGGATCTCCGTGTCGCTGGCGACGGTCGAGTTCCGCGCCGAAGGTCGGGGCACGCGGATCGTCTTCACCGAACAGGGCGCCTATTTCGACGACCCGGGCCAGGTCGCCGGCCGCGAGGAGGGCACGCGCGAACTGCTCGAGGCCCTGGCCGCGGAACTGGAGGGGCGCGTGCGGGTCAGGGTCCCGCAGCCCGACCGCAGCATCCAGTCGTACGAGACGCCGGCCTAGGGCCGCGCCGGACCCCGCACGCTCGACACCGCCCGCCGGCCCGGTCATGGTTACCGCCGGACGGGGTGGAGGAGCTGGATGCTGAATTCGGAACTGCTGAAATCCCGCCTCAGCCAGTACGGCGCGGCCTGGCTGGGCGCGTTCGCGCTCTGCGCCGTGGTCTTCCTGGCCGGTCCGTGGCTGATGGGCTGGGACGTGATCGAACTGGCCGACCTGGTGCTGCCGGTCGCGTTCACCGTCATCGGGCTGGGCCTGGTCCTGTTCCTCAGTCTGGCGCTGATCTCGCGCGAGACGCTGGGGACCAAGCTGGTCCTGCTGTTGCTGACCGCCATCCTCGTGCTGCCGCTGCTGTGGTCACCGGTGCTGGCCGCCGTGCTCGGCGCCTGGGCGTTCGAGCGCTCGATCGAGTACTCCGACGCCTACGCCCGCTTCCGGATCGTGGTCGGCGATCTCGTCTATCCGCTGGTCCAGTCGGTGTTCAGCGGAGCGCTGTTCGAGACGGTGTGGTGGCTGATGCAGCTGTTCGCCGGCTTCGTCGGCTTCCTGTCGGCGGTCGGCAAGGCCTGGCCGTGGATCCGGCGGTTCCTGGGGCGGGAAGAGGCCGCGGCCGCCTGACGTCAGGCGAGGATGTCGAGGAGCTTGCCGGTCATCTCGTCGGTGGCCCGGACCACGGCGGCGTTGGCTTCGACCGCGACCTTCGCCTCGATGCGCCGGGCGACCTCCTCGACCAGATTGTCGAGCGGCGCGGCGGCCGTGCGCCTGGCGCTGGCGTCGAAACGTCCGGCGGCGTCGTGAAGGCCGGCGGCGGCGATGGGCAGGGCCTGCATGGGCGGGTCTCCGCGAAGGAGCGCCCAGTCTGCCGCGCGCAGCCTTTACCGGCCGTTCGCAAGCATGGTGAATCAGGCGGCGAGGCGGCCGCGCAGCCAGTCGGCGGCGGCGTCGCTGGCCGCGTGCAGGTGGGCCTCGTTCATGCAGACGCGCAGTTCCGTGTCCGCCTTCAGCGGCTCGGGGATATCCTCGTAGAGGGCGCGGGCGGCGTCGGGCGCGAGGTCGAAGACCCAGACGCCCATCAGGCGGCGTTCGGAGGCGGAGGAAGCGGGCATGGTCAACTCACCTTTCACCGTGATCCTGCGCCCGGAATCCTGAACCTTTCCTGAGCGGACGGTTGGGATTCGGTGCAGGCGCCGCTAGGGTCCAGCGCAGACAACGACCGGGGGAACGCCAGCCATGTCCACGAGCCTGTTTTCACTCGAGGGGAGAACCGCCCTGATCACCGGCGGCTCGCGCGGCATCGGCAAGATGATCGCGGCCGGCTTCATCGCCGCCGGCGCACGCGTCTACATCTCGTCGCGCAAGGCCGCGGCCTGCGACTCGACGGCGGCCGAACTGTCGGCGGGCGGCGGGGTGTGCGTGTCGCTGCCGCAGGACGTCTCCACGGTCGAGGGATGCCGCGCCCTGGCCCAGGCCTACGGCAAGTACGAGACCGGCCTCGATATCCTGGTCAACAACGCCGGGGCGGCCTGGCTGGCCGAGTTCGACAGCTTTCCGGAGAACGGCTGGGACAAGGTCGTCGACCTGAACCTGAAGTCGCCCTTCTTCCTGACCCAAGCCATGGCCACCTTCCTGCGGGAACGGGCGTCGCACGAGCAGCCGTCGAAGGTGATCAACATCGCCTCGATCGACGGCATCCGGCCCAATCCGCAGGAGACCTACAGCTACCAGGCCAGCAAGGCCGGGCTGATCCACCTGACGCGGCGCATGGCCGCGCAGATGATCGCCGACAACATCGTGGTCACCGCGATCGCGCCCGGCGCCTTCGCCTCGGACATGAACATCACCGCCCGCGACGAGGCCGAGGCCGTCGCCGCGCGCATCCCCTCGCGCCGCATCGGCCGTGACGAGGACATGCAGGGGGTGGCCATCTACCTGGCCTCGCGCGCCGGGGACTACGCGGTCGGGATCACGATCGCCGTCGACGGCGGCGTGGCCTACGCGAGCCTCGGGGTCTGAAGCCTGGCGGCGGCGCGGGCGTTCCGTGGTACGATGCCCCAGGAGGACGCCCCATGCGCAAGCCCGTCACCCTCGCCCTCGCGATCGCCGCGGCGATATTCGTCTCCGCCGGCGCCGAGCCCGGAAGCTCGCCGTTCAATCCCGCCACCCGGGTCATCTGCCTCGATGTCGACGGCCAGAGCCGGCCGGCGATCTGCCAGGCTCCGGCCAGCCGGCTGGACGGCCGGGACGACTTCTGCGTCTGCCGCTCCGCCCAGCGGGTCGAGGCCCCGGTCTGTGGACCGGACGACCGGCCGCCCGCCGAAAGCCGCGCCTACGAACTGGCCCGCAAGGACGCCGCCAGGGACGGTTCGCTGGTCGGCGACCTGTGGGAAGGTCGCCCCATGTGCGTAGCGCCACGCAACCCCTAGGGGTCTTGCGTTGACGGCGCACCGGCCGCGCGCGAGCGTCCGTCCAAAGACAACAGACGGGGGAAGCGATGCGCTTCGCATCACTGCTGCTCAAGCTCGGGGTCCTGGTCCCGGTGATCTACTACGGCGTCCTGATCGCCGGCGGGCTGATGACGCCCGGCTACAGCCACGTCACCCAGTACGCGAGCGAGCTGGGCATGGCCGGCAAGCCCGCGGCCCAGATCTTCAACTACGGCATCATCGCCGCCGGGGGCTGCGCGATCATAGGCTCGCTGGGCGTCCTGCTCGGCATGCGGGCGCTCGGGGCCAACATTCTCTGGGCCCTGCTGACGATGCTCTGCCTGGCCGCCTGGGGCGTCTCGATGGTGCTGGGCGGGCTGCATCCGATGCCCGACCCGATGCACGCGGGCTACGGCCTGGGCCTGGCGGCGGTTCCGGCGGCGCTGTTCATGTTCCTCGGCCTGTCGGGCCGGTCCGACATGGGCGGCCTGAAGTCCCTGCTGATCCTCAGCTTCCTGGCGATGGTCGCGCTGAACGTGATCATGTTCAACATCGGCGACCTGAACCTGGTCCGGAAGGCCAATGTCGGCCTCTGGCAGCGCGGCTATGGCCTGGCGATGATCCCCTGGATCGGCCTCGCCTGCCTGGCGATCGACGGGGCGCTGTCGCGTCGCGCCAAGCGCTCGCGCGATCCGATGCGCGACGTGGTCTTCGGCGAGGGCTGAGCGCTCAGCGCCAGCCGTAGTTGAAGCTGATCGACACGCGGTCCGTCCTCGCGTCGGAGGGCGGCACCTCGTGGCGCAGCCAGCTCTCCCAGAGCAGCAGGTCGCCGGGCGACGGGTCGATCGTCACGAACGGGCGCTGGTCCTCCGGCGCGTCGGCGGCGCGCATCGGCGCGGCCATCATCAGCGCCAGCCGGGGGTCCTCGAAACGGATACCGCGGGCGCCCTTCGGCACCGACACATAGTAGGTGCCGCTGAGCACGCTGTGCGGATGGATGTGGCCGCTGTGCCCGCCGCCGGGCTTCAGCACGTTCACCCAGAAGCTGTCCATGCGCAGCCGGCCGCCGTCGAGGTCCAGGCCCAGCTCGGCGGCGAAGGCCGCGGCGTGGCGGTCCAGCTTGCGCTTCAGGTCGGCGAACGCCGTCGCCCGCGTCCAAAGCTCGCCCGGCGAGCTGTAGGAGGTATAGCCGCGGTAGCCGTTGGCGCGGCTCCAGGCCCGGCCGGCGGCGTCCTCCGCCTCCATCATCCGGCAAGCGTCCTCGAGATCGGCGTTGAGGGCCTCGAACCCGCGCTCGCCCGCGAGGGTGGCGCGATGGATGCGGGTGGCGAACAGCAGCTGGCTCATGCGCTGCCGTTAGGCCGGACGCGGAAGCGTGGCAAGGTTGGGCGGGGTCCGATACGGCCCTGAGCAGCCGCGAAGCGGCGTGTCGAAGGACGCGCTCAGGTCACCGCCTGACGCGTGGCGCTGTAGGGATCGTCGACCACGCGGCTGTCGATGTCGAAGATCATCGTCGCGCGCCGCGCGGCGTCGTAGGCGGGCCACGCCGGAATCGCGCCGGTGTTCGGATTTCCGGTCTTCGCGAAGGCCACCCAGGCGGCGCTC
>CALKHU010000177.1 GCA_937991555.1 uncultured Caulobacter sp. | reverse complement strand
AAGCTGGCGGTCCGGTTCGGGGCTACCGGCGTCTGGATGGTCATGGGCATGTGCGGAATGCTCGGCGGCTTCCTCAACAACACGCCGGTCGTCGTCCTGGCCGCGCCGGTCATTCGCGATGTCGCCAAGACGCTCAAGCTGTCACCCAAGCGGTTTCTCATGCCCTTGAGCCACATCTCGGTCATGGGCGGATTGATGACCCTGATCGGCACCTCGACCAACCTGCTGGTCAACGACATGGCCAGAAACGCGGGCCAGCCGGTGTTCAGCCTGTTCGAGATCACCCCGGTCGGTCTCGTGGTCGCCGCCGCGGGCGGCCTCTGGCTCTACTTCGCCGGCGCGCAGCAGCTGGCCCGCGCCGCCGATCGCGACGAGGCGGAAGCCCGCACCGAGCCGGTCGGAGGCGAGGGTCCTCCCGCCGCCACGGCGGCGTTCCGGCTCGGCGAGGCGCGCAGCCAGCCGGACGGGTCGGGCGACGCCCAGCTCGGCGATGTCGCCCTCTACGGCGCCGCGGACCGGCCGTTCTCGCCGCGGCCGGCGGCCGTCTCGCTCGGCGTCTTCCTGCTCGTCATCTTCGCCGCCGCCGTCGGCTGGGCGCCGATCGCCGCCGCCGCCTTCGCCGGCGCGGTGGCGCTGATCCTGCTCAAGGTGATCACCCCCGAGGAGGCCTACGCCGGCCTGCGACCGGAAATCCTGCTGCTGATCGCGGGCATGGTCGTCGTCGGCACGGCGATCGAGGTCACCGGCCTCGCCCAGGCCGGCGCCGAAAGGCTGATCGGCATCATCCGGCCGATGGGGCCGCTCGGGGCCCTGATCGTGCTCTACGGGGTGACCCTGGTGGCCACGGAGCTGTTGTCCAACGCCACGGTGGCGGTGCTGATCACGCCGGTCGCGGTCGCCCTCGCCGAAAGCCTCGGCGTCGATCCGCGGCCGTTTCTGGTCGCGGTCATGATGGCCGCCTCGGCGGCGTTCGCCACGCCGTTCGGCTACCAGACCAACGTCCTGGTCTTCAACATGGCCGGCTACCGCTACCTCGACTTCGTGCGGGTCGGCGTGCCGCTCAACCTCGTCACCTGGGCGGCGGCGATGGTCGCCATCCCCGTCTTCTTCCCGTTCTAGGCCAGGCCGCGAAGGTAGCCGAGGCTCGCCTCGACGCTGGGCCAGTAGGGCTTCGGCGGAACGTCGTGCTCGACGAAGAAATGCTCGACCCCGGCGGCGCGGCCCGCGGCGACGAGGGCGGGGAAATCGAGCACGCCCGCGCCGACGTCGGTCATGGACCCGTCCGGCGCCGCGTCCTTGAGGTGGAGCAGCTTCACCCGGCCGGCGAGGTTCCGGAGCATCGCCGCCGGATCCTCGCCGCCGGTCTTCAGCCAGTAGACGTCGAGCTCGAAGAACAGCAGCGACGGGTCGGACTCGCCGACCAGGACATCGAACGGGCGGTAGCCGCGCGAGGCGTCGAACTCGAAGTGGTGGTGGTGGTAGCAGAAGCGGAAGCCCTCGCCGGCGGCCCGCCGGGCGAACGCCTGCGCCTGGGCGACCACGGCCCGCCAGTCAGCGGTGTTGGGATCGACGAACGGCAGCACGATGAACCGGCAGCCGAGGGACCTGGCCACCTCCAGCACCCGGTCCGGCCGGTCGTTGAGGTCGGGCAGGCCGACGTGGACCGACGGGCAGTCCAGTCCGATCTCCCGCATCCGGGCGGCCAGCGGCGCGACGTCCATGTCGAGCGGCGCGGCGAACTCGACCTCGTCGTAGCCCGTCGTCCGGATCCGCTCGAGCGTGCCGACCGGGTCCTCGGCGAACGGCTTGCGCAGCGTGTAGAGCTGAAGACCCACGGGTTTCATCAGAGCGCTCCCTGTTCGAGCAGATCGGCGGCGTGGTGCGCGGTCCGCGCGGACAACGCCATGTAGGTCAGCGACGGGTTCATCGAGGCGCTGGAGGCCATCACCGCGCCGTCCGAGCAGAACAGGTTCGGGACCTCGTGCGCCCGGCCCCAGCCGTCGAACACCGAGGTCCGCGGATCGCGGCCCATCCGGGCGGTGCCCATTTCGTGGATGCGGTCGCCCGGCGGCGTCAGATAGTCGCCGGCCTCCTCCCAGGGGGTGATGTCGACGCAGCCGGCCGCCTCGAGCATGGCGGCGGCGTCCCGCGCGGCCTCGCGCATCATGGCCCGCTCATTGGGGCCGTGTTCTGCGGCGATCACCGGCACCGGAACGCCCCAGCCGTCCACCCGCGAGGGGCTGAGGGTGACGCGGTTCTCGGGATCGGGCAGCACCTCGCCGAAGGGCAGCAGCGACATCACCCAGGCCTTGCGCGGCTGGCCGTCGGCGTCCGGCGCGGCGCCCGGCCGCCGGATCTTCGCCGCCTGGCCTTGCAGGCCGAAGCCGCGCAGGTAGGGTTTGTCGGTCTCGGTCACGTTCGCGTAGCGCGGCATGTAGAGGCCGGTCGGCCGGTCCGGTTGCCAGGGCTCGGTCTCGAAGCCCGGATAGGTCCCGGCGACAGAGCGGCAGCTGACGTGGTCCATCAGGTTTCGCCCGACCTGGTCGCTGCCGTTGGCGAGGCCCCGCGGAAAGGCCTCGGAGCGCGAGTTCAGCAACAGGGCGGCGGTGTTGATCGCCGAGGCGTTCAGGAACACCAGGCGCGCCTCATAGGTCGTCGCCTGCCGGCTGATACGGTCGATCGCGCGGACGCCCGTGGCCCGCCGGGCGACCGGATCATAGGTCACGCGCTCGACGATGGCGTCGGTCACCACGGTCAGGTTGCCGGTCGCCTGCGCCGCCGGCAGCGTCGCCGCCTGGGTCGAGAAGTAGCCGCCGAGGGGGCAGCCGTGGTGACAGCGGACGTAGCCTTCGCAGCGCTTGCGGCCGAGATCCATCTGCGCCTTGGCCACACGGCTCAGGTTGGCGGTGCGGCCCATGATCAGCCGGCGGGTCGGGAAGGCCGCCTCGATCTGCGCCTTGGCGACCTCCTCGACGCTGTTGAACGGGAAGGGCGGCAGGAAGTCCCCGTCGGGCAGCTGCGGCAGATCCTCGTAGGAGCCGCTGATGCCGGCGAAAGCCTCGACGCGGTCGTACCAGGGCTCGAGGTCCTCGTAGCGGATCGGCCAGTCGACGCCGTGGCCGTCCCGGAGGTTGGATTCGAAGTCGGCCGGCGACCAGCGGTAGGACTGCCGTCCCCAGGTCAGCGAGCGGCCGCCGAGCTGGTAGCCCCGGATCCAGCGGTACGGCTTCCCGGGCGCGGTCTCGTAGGGGTGGTCGTGGTCGCTGGCCCAGAACCGCTTGTTCGAGTTGAACAGCGCATAGCCGACTCCCTCGTAATAGGGATAGTGCAGCGCCTTCTCGTCGTCGGGGACCTGGTCGTCGCGCCGGCGGAGCTTCGCCGCCTCGTCGTTGCTGTAGTCGGCGACGTGCTCGACCTTCGGCCCGCGCTCCAGCATCAGCACCTTCAGGCCGCGCTGGCACAGCTCCTTGGCGACCCAGCCGCCGCTGATGCCCGACCCCACGACGATCGCGTCGAACCGCATCCCCACCCCTTGCGTCCCCGTCAGCCGGCGTCGTTGAACAGCGCGACGGCCTGTCTCAGCGCGGCGATCGGCTCGCCGCGCGGTATGAATTCGTGGCCCACCCAGCCATCGTAGCCAAGATGGCGCAGCAGGCCTGCGACGCCGCGCCAGTTGATCTCCTGCCGGTCGTCGAGGTCCCGCCGTCCGGGCGCCCCGGCGGTGTGGACATGGCCGATCAGGTCCAGGTTGGCCTTGATGGTCCGGCTGAGATCGCCCTCCATCAGCTGCATGTGGTAGCCGTCGTAGAGCAGCCGGAGCGTCGGCGAACCGATGCGCCGCACGACCTCGGCGCCGAAGACGGTGCGGTCGCACTGCTGGCCCGGGTGATCGACCTTGCTGTTCAGCAGCTCAAGCAGCAGGCGGACGCCCGCCGCCTCGGCGTGAGCGACCACGGGGGCCAGGCCC